>JBPCTD010000022.1:0-5381 GCA_051006515.1 Candidatus Nanopelagicaceae bacterium
AAAGCACTTTCCAGAACAAAGTAAGATTTGCTCCGCACGAGGGGGTAGCTCAGTCGGTTAGAGCCCCGGACTCATAATCCGGTCGTCGTGGGTTCGAGCCCCACCCCCCTCACTTAAGGAGATATCTAAAATTAATGTTCTGGTTCCGAACTTTGATATTTCTTAATTACTTTCCAAGCCCAATAAAAGAGTGGGAATTGAAGCAGCAATCTGCCATACGCAATTAATTGTGATGATAATTTTCGATCAGACCAATCGATTGCCATCTTTATATTTGCGGTGTAAACCGTAATAAATAAGGCAAGGGCCGCAATTGCACCCCAAAGTCGAATTGATTTTCCTAGAATTAACTTTGCGCTATTGCTTACCAATACAATCCCGATGGCAATCTCTGCTATTCCGCTTAGATAAGTCCAAAATCTAGGATCTCCCGGCAGAAAATCTGGCACGATTAAATCAAGCGGCTTTGGCACAATGAAATGTCCGATACCGGTAGCAATTAAAAAGATACCTAAATTTCTTCCTGGTGTTCGCTTCATGTACGAAACTTATCTCAATAAGCAATAAAATCTCCTAGCACGGGATGTAGCGCAGTTTGGTAGCGCACCAGGCTGGGGGTCTGGGGGCCGCGGGTTCAAATCCCGCCATCCCGACGGGAGGAAACTATGAAGAAAGTAATTCTGATTGGCATTGATGGCTTAATGCTCCATCGCGCAATCGATTCAGGGCGCGCTAAAACATTAAGTCAATTGAAGAACCAAAGTTTCTTTGTAGATACCGAAGTAGATATGCCCACCATTTCTGGACCAAGCTGGTCAACTTTACTTACTGGCAAGCGGCAAGATACCCATAAAGTTATTAATAATTACTTTGTAGAGCACAATCTAAAGAGCGCACCAGACTTTCTTACCCAAGCGCTATCAATAAATGAAAATTTAATTACCTATGCTGCCGCAGGCTGGCCTCCTCTGATTGATTTAGCAGATGTTGGGCCAGTAATTGCTGCCGGCAAACATTTGCGCTTTGTGCGGGATGGTGAAAGCAATGGTTATTTAAAAGTTGATAAAGAAGTTGCCGATCATGCAATCGAAACATTAACTGAAATTGGCCCAGATTTATCATTTGTTTACTTCTGTGGTGCCGACGAAGCCGGTCATCAACATGGAACGTTAAATGTGCCTTACTTTGATGCAGTCGAAAGAATTGATGGTTATGTGGCAGATATTTATCAAGTATTACTTAAGCGCAATCAAGAACTAAACGAAGAGTGGCTGGTGGTACTTGTTACCGACCACGGACATCGCGACGAAGGTGGCCATGGTGGTGATTCTCCGCAAGAGCGAGCTTCATTTGTAATTGCGCATTCAATTAACGGAAATCATCCCGATTGGCCGGTAGATATACAGCCACATGACTTAGCTGATCGGTTATTAGAGCACTTATAAATTACTTAGCTGCTGGTAGAACTCTTTAGAACCGAAATCTCGTTGAACATCTTGGTACTTCAGCATACCCCACTGCCAAAAATCAAAATCTATCTCTGATATTGAATCCTGAATTGAAGCCCACAAAGTCCAACCATATTTAGCTAAAACGGAAAAGAGCCAAGCTCTGGCAAATTTATCTTGCCGCGCTTGACCGTAATAGCCTCTTATTAGTTCATGCAAAACTTCAATATCCTGGCCAGATTCAGACCAAATGTTTCCTAGCTCAAAGCAGGGATCATTATTTCCAGAGTACTCATAATCAATTAGCCAAACTTTCTGACCATCGTCAATAAAGTTAGCAGGAAGTAAATCGTTATTGCTTGGGACTTTTCCGGTGTCAGTGCGATCTAACACGCTTTGCAAATCTTCCTTGGCTTTTAAGAAGCTTGCATAACCATCAGGCAATCTAAATCCGCGATCGGTAACAATTTGCAAGTAGCGCGCTTGGATTTGAAACATATCAAAATCCAATTTGAATTTTGGTGCTCCGTGAAGCATTCTCACACTGTCAGCAATTCGTAAAGCATTATTTGCTACGTCCACTCCTTCAAAAGTCCTGCCTGGTAAGAAACCAATAACCAAAAGTCCGTGCTCAGGTTTGTAATCAAAAACTGGAGCCCCGATTCCTGCTTCGGCAGCTATTTTTGAATTATGAAATTCGTTATCGCGATCAATCGAAAGCAAGGAAGATTCATTGCTAGATATTCGCGCAACATAATCACCATTAGCGGTTTCAACTTTGATGTTGCGATTAGTCAATCCACCAGATAATTCAGTGAGATTCTTGCGATTATGTAGGAATGGGGATTGATTTAAGATTTCTCCGAAGAGATTTTCCAGCTCCCCTGCTGACACCGCCATTAACGGATGATACATTTCTGAGGTGCCCGGCGAACAGATAGCAAGCCAATTACCTTCTCGCGCGAAAATCGTGATTATCGGTGGCGGCGTAGGTGGCACCTCAGTTGCTTACCACTTAGCGCAATTAGGTGAAACCGATGTGGTCTTAGTTGATCGCAATGATTTAACTAGTGGTTCTACCTTCCACTCTGCTGGAATGGTCGGTCAATTAAGAGCTGATCCAACGTTAACTAAAATGAATATGCATTCGGCCAGCCTTTATCGCCAACTACAAGCTAGCGATACACCGCCTTCATGGGTGGAGTGTGGCAGCATCAAAATTGCTTCCAGCAAAGAACGCATGGAAGAGATCAGAAGGCAGATTGGTTGGGCTAAAACTTTTGGTCTTGATTTACATGAAATCTCTACTGCAGAAATCAAAGAGCGCTTTCCACTAATTAATTTAGAAGGTGTAGTTGGTGGATGCTTCATGACCACTGACGGTCAAGTTGATCCATCACAGTTAGCGCTTTCAATGGCGGCAGGTGCGCGTAATAAAGGTGTACAGATTCATACTTTCACTAGAGTCTTAGAAATCAAAGTACAAAATGGTCGTGTCAGTTCGGTAGTTACTGATAAAGGAACCATTGAATGTGAAATTGTCGTTAACTGCGGCGGTATCTATGCTGCTGAAATCGGACGTTTAGTTGATGTTCGAATTCCAATTGTTCCTATGAGCCATCAATATCTAATCACGGAAAACTTCTTGGATCCTGCTGCTCCAGTGATGGCATCCTTACGCGATCCTGATAACTTGATTTATTTCAGACAAGAAGTTCAAGGTTTACTTATGGGTGGATATGAAAGAACTTCAAAACCCTGGAAAACTAGCCGCGAATCATTAGATGAGATTCCTAAGAACTTTAATAATATGTTGTTACCCGATGATTGGGATCGTTTCGAAGAGATTGCGGCAAACTCGCAGATGCGAGTTCCTAAGATGGCCGAAATTGGAATTAAAAGTTTTATCAATGGCCCAGAAGCTTTTACACCTGATAACGAGTTCTGTTTAGGTGAAACTGAAGTAGGTGGCTTCTATGTGGCAGCAGGTTACTGCGCACATGGCATTGCTGGTGCAGGTGGAATCGGAAAAGTAATGGCCGAATGGATTGTCGGAAATGAACCGCCGATGGATCTTTGGCATATGGATATCCGGAGATTTGGACCAGCTTACCAATCTCCTGCATTCACTCTCGATCGAATTCAAGAAAATTACGAACAGTATTACGACATTCATTATCCGCAAGAAGAACGTCAAACGTGCAGACCACATAAGACTTCATCGGCATACAAATGGCATCAAGAAAATCAGGCAGAGTTCGGTGAGAAATCTAGTTGGGAACGGGTAAATTTCTATAGAAATCATGTGGGAACTGAATCCACCAGACCATTTGGATGGGCAGGTAAAAATTGGTCGAGCGCAGTTCAATTAGAACATGCCGCAACTCGCGAAGGTGCGGGAATTTTCGACGAATCTTCTTTTGCCAAACTAGAAATTAGCGGCGCTCGTGCTGGAGAATTCTTAGAGTTTGTCTGTGCCAACGATGTAGTTAAAGGTGTTGGCAGAACTACTTATACTCAAGCACTTAACTCCAAAGGCGGCATCGAATGTGATTTCACCGTTACTCAATTGGAAACCAATAAGTTTTTGATAGTAACTGGTACGGCTTTTGCACATCATGATGCAGGTTGGTTAAAGAAATTGCGCCGTGAAAATGGATTCGAAGAAGTATCAATTACAGATGTCACGGAAAAATTGGCAATCTTCGGAATATGGGGGCCGAAATCAAGAACACTCCTCCAGAGTTTGACTACGGCCGACTTGAGTAACTCTGCCTTTCCCTTTATGCATTCCAAAGAGATTGATATATCTGGAATTAACCTCCGCGCGACCCGTATTACATATGTCGGGGAATTAGGTTGGGAGCTTTACATTCCTGTTGATGGTGCACCAAAGATATGGGAAGCGCTTTATAACGCTGGCGGTTTTCCATGTGGTTATCGCGCCATCGAATCTTTAAGGCTCGAAAAAGGATATTTGGCTTGGGGCGGAGAAATAAATACCGAATATAATCCTTATGAATCAGGCTTGGCATTTGCAATCTCAAAGAAGAAGAGCCATTTCTATGGCGCTAAAGCTCTAGAAAAATTAAAGGAACCAAAGCGAAAGCTTGTTCAGATCATCTTCGATGACATCAGACAAGTGCCACTTGGTAGCGAACCAATCAGATTCTCTGAACAAATAATCGGAAGAGTTAAAAGTGGCGGACAGGGATATACCGTCAATAAAGCCATTGCTTTTGCTTATCTACCCATTGAACACACCTCGCCTGGCACCAAATTAGAAGTTGAATTCTTTGGTACCTGGCATCAAGGCGTCGTTGCGCAAACTCCCCTTTATGATCCAAGTGGCGAAAAAATTAAGGCTTAGTTAGAACTCGCTATGGAAATCAGCCTTGACGATGCATATTCGTTAAAGAGTCCTGAAGATAATAAGGCTTTATACGCCAAATGGGCGGATACCTATGAATCAGATTTCGTAGTAAATCAAGGATACGAGCATCCAAAAGTAATTGCTGAGATCTTTGATAAACAAGTACCAAATATCAATACGGTTATTGATGTAGGCACTGGCACAGGTTTAGTTGGTTTATATTTAAAAAAATTGCGCAGCGCAATTGCTATTGATGGTGTAGATATTTCTCCAGAAATGCTGGAAGTAGCCAGAAGTAAAGGTGTCTACCGAAATCTTTACATTAGAGATTTAACCAAAGAAGTAATTGATACAGAAGCGCCTTATGATGCCTTAATCTGTATTGGAATATTTACACATGGACATTTGCCTAAGGAAGCCATCATGAATCTGTTGCCACTAGTTAGAAAAGATGGCTACTGTGTTATTGTCATCAATGCGAGATACTTTGAAGAATTTTAGTTTGAAAATTACCTTCAACAACTCACCCAAATCGGTCAAATAACTGAGCCTATGTATAG
>JBPCTD010000023.1:0-9687 GCA_051006515.1 Candidatus Nanopelagicaceae bacterium
CAAACTTGGGTTATATCCACGTCCTTACAACATGCCTTACAACTACCAACGAAAGATGGCATGTAGTTATGGTTGGGATTGGGGTCCGATCACAATAAGTTCTGGAATCTGGAAGCCGGTTGAATTATTCGCATTCGAAAAGAGTGCGATTAGTAGCTTTTCAGCCATAACTGATGTCCATGACGGCAAAGGTGCTCTCAAAATTAAGGTAGAACTACTTGGCGCCTTAACTGGTGCAAAGTTGAAGGTTTTACTTAAAGATGGCAATTCAATACTTGCAGAGCAGAATTTGAATGGCTTAGTTGGTGAATTTTCTGACCTTGATATCAAGTTATGGCAACCTCGCGGTCGCGGCGAACAGAAGCTTTATCAAGTAGAAGTCCAGTTAATTGATGGCGATCAAGTTATTCAGAGCCAATCAAAATCTGTTGGCTTTAGAAAAGTAGAGCTCGATACCAGCGCAGTAAGCGAAGACAAACATATGTTTGCAATAAAGGTTAATGGACTTCGCTTATGGATCCGCGGTGCTAACTGGATTCCGGACGATCCATTCCCTACTCGAATTTCTCGCGCTCGATATGAAAAACGCATCTCAGATATGTTGGAAGTTAACATCAATGGAATCCGTGTTTGGGGTGGCGGAATCTATGAAAGTGAAGATTTTTACGAACTCTGTGACCAAGAAGGTATTGTGGTTTGGCAAGATTTCTTATTTGCATGTGCCGCATATCCTGAAACCCCTGAAATGTTCGAAGAAGTTGATGCGGAAGTTGCCGAAGCAGCCGGAAGACTTGGGAGCCATCCATCTTTAGTAATCTGGTGTGGCGGTAATGAATGTATAGAAGGTTTCCAATATTGGGGTTGGCAGCCAGATCTCGCTGGTAAACCGTGGGGCGAAACTTTCTACTTAAAAACTATCCCTGATCAATTACATAAATGGGATACAACTCGACCTTACATACCAGGAAGTCCATTCTCTACTCACAGCGATGATGTTCGCTCTTTTGATTCCGGCACTAATCACATATGGGATGTCTGGAATGAGCTTGGCTATGAAAGATATGAACAATATCAACCAGCATTCGCAGCAGAGTTTGGTTTCAATGGACCTGGTTCTTGGACGATGTTAGCCAACGCGATTGGTAAAAATAATTTGGACTCTCGCGATCCCGAGCTTGGGGATCACCAAAAAGCATTTGATGGAATGGATAAAGTCGCAGCTGGACTTAAACGTGAATTCGCAAACCCTCCAGTTGAAGGACCAGCTTGGTACTTTGCTGCAGCGCTAGATCAAGCGCGCGCTGTCGAAGTTGGCTTAAAACATTTCCGATCGCTATACGAAACTTGCTCTGGTTCAATCCTTTGGCAGTTTAACGATATGTGGCCGGCAATTAGTTGGGCAGTTACTGATTACACCGGATTTAGAAAACTAGCATGGCATGCAATGAAATCAGCATATAAGCCACGCACTTTTTCAATTGGTCGAGTTGATCAAGGCGCGCAATTGACCATTATTAATGACACCCAAGAGCCTTGGAATACCGAAATTAAAACAACTTTGATAGATGCAGCTGGAAAAATTGTCGGTAGCGAAATTATCCAAGTTGAATTAGAACCTTTTGAAGTGCAAAGAAAGAAGCTCACTGAGGTTTTTTCAGTAATTGAAGATGGCAATTATGAAGGATTTTTGCATGCCCAAGGTGATGGCATAACAGCTGCTCGTAGAAGCACTCTGCAGCCAGCGAAAGCCGCGCCAAAACAAGAGTTGGTTGCTACATATGCTGAAGCTTCAGGTAATTTAAATATTAAAGTTTCCGCAAAAAGTTACTTACATGAACTTTGTGTTCTGCCAGAGCTGTATGGTCTAGGCGTAAATTCTGATAACCAACTTGTCAGCTTGCTTCCAGGACAAGAGGCTAACTTTGTAATAACTGGCCCTAGAGAAGTGCTGAGCAAAGTTAAAGAGAATCTTGACATGGCGCTTTGGTCACATAATCGTCTGGTTAATCAGTGATCAAATCGATTATCGAATTTGGTGCAAAGCCAGATGACAGTAATTGCGCAATCGCAATTCAATCTTGTATTGACGAAGTTGCGGCAAATGGTGGTGGCACAGTTATCGTGCCAGCTGGAGAATTTATCTCTGGTCCTTTTCTGCTAAAAACCAAAATCAATCTACATCTTGAAAGCGGCGCAATACTAAAAGCAGTCGGTGATTATGAGCTCTACCCTGCTAATTTGATGATAGATCAAATCACTGACGGCGTAGTGAATGAGTATGTATTGCCAAAACGAGCTTGGATCATGGCTTACCAAGCAGACTCTATAAAAATAACTGGCCCTGGAATTCTTGATGGAAATGCAGATTCATTTATCGAAAATCGAGGGGAAGTAATTCACTCGATGCGCGCGCCTAAAAACGGAAGATCTCAATATCTTGAACGACCATTCACAGTTTTCTTGATTGATTGTCAATCAGTTGAATTACGAGATTTCACCATTGATAATCCCGCTTTCTGGGCGCTAAGGCTCAGTGGTTGTGATAACGCCAATATTTATGGCATAAAGATACTAACCGATATGAAAGTTCCTAATGCTGATGGAATTGACATTGATCGCTGTGAAAATGTAACAATTACCAATTGCCACTTAGAAACTGCTGATGACTGTATATCTATAAAGTCTTGTAGCGGTACTGCAATCTATGGAGATACTAAAAACATCAGAATTGAAAAATGTTATTTTCGCACCGCCTCCGGTGCTATTACTTTAGGAACAGAATCGGCTGGAGATATTGAAGATATTTATCTCTCGCAATGCCAAGTTGTTAATAGCCATCGTGGCTTTGCGGTTAGAGCTCGTGAAGGTGGAGTAATCAAAAACGTAACGTTTAAAGACTCTAAATTAGAAACACATGCTTATGGACCAGATTGGTGGGGCCACGGTGAAGCTTTACACGTAACTGCAGCCTCATGGGACCACCCAGAAGGAGAAACGGATGGAAATCCAGAACGACTTCTGGAAGGAACTGTAGAGAACATTACCTTTGAAAATCTTGAAGTGGTCACTGAAGGCGGAGTTTTGATTTGGGCGCAGCGCCAAGGCTTGATTAAGGACGTTAAATATCGCAACATTAATTTAAAGATGAAATCTTCTGGGGAATGGCAGCCACGAATTGATTTAAGGCCAAATGGATATCAAGATTTTATTTTAGATGCCCATCGCCCAATTACTTTTGTAAATGCCGAGAATATTGAAATTTCAAATCTAACTATAGAAATCGAAGCTAAATCAGGTGTATTTAATCCTGAACCAGAGATCAGTAAAGTTTTGAACTTTCAAGAAACCGGGTTACAAATCAAGTAAATGATTACAAATAGAATTGAGATCCAAAATCTTCGTGGCATTTCGATTCTATCCGTCTTTCTATTCCATCTTCTCCCTTCAACATTTAAAAATGGCTATATAGGTGTCGACATATTCTTTGTGATATCTGGTTATCTAATTACTCAACAATTATTAATTAATCAAAATAAAAGTATTTCTGAATACCTTACCTATTTCTACTTCCGCCGTATCAAGCGCATAATCCCAGCGGCTCTTTCTGCTATTACACTGACTTTGATTGCAACATATGCCTTGCTCGGAGTCATTGTTTTAGTTCAAAACCTGGAGAGCGCTAGTTGGGCTAATCTTTTTGCAGCAAAGTGGTTCTTTTTGGATCAGAATTTGGATTACTTCGCCGCAGGTCAATTACAACTACTGCAACATTATTGGTCATTGGCAATAGAAGAGCAGTTCTACTTAATTTGGCCAGTGCTGCTCTATTTCAATAAATCTCGACTTCTTTTTCCAATAGCTTTACTGATTACTTCGCTTGGCGCATTTATCGCAAGTGGTTATCCAGTAAACTTCTTTGGTACTCAGGCTCGCGCTTGGGAATTACTTGCAGGATCGCTCCTGGCAATTCGACCATTAAAAATTAACCTTCAAATTGGCGGTTGGTTTCCATGGATATTTGTTCTCATTTCTATTCTGCCTCTTGCGTTTTCCAGAGAGATTTTTGTAATCGTTTCTGTGGTTATGGCTACGCTATACCTGGCAACCGCTAAATCGGTTTTGAAGTCAGGCTCACTCTATAAATTAGGTCAAATCTCCTTTAGCCTTTATCTAGTTCATTACCCAATAATTTTAATATTTGATGATCTTTACCCTTCAACTGCTGCTTGGGTCAGAGCTCTGGTCATTTCAACAACTGTTGCTATAGCAACTATATTTAACTATAAATTTGTCGAAAACTTTTTCAGATATCGATCATATAGAAATCAGAATACGGTCATTTTAAGTGGACTTTTGATAATACTAACTTTACAAATAACAATACTGGCAATAAGGAGTTATTATGTTTAAGAAGGCAATTCTGATTCTGCTTTTAATTTTCTCAGTTAGCTTAAATCCTGCACATGCCTTCAATACAGTCCCAAATTTTAAAGTGCTGATTGATAAAGCAAGTAAGATCACAGCTTTGCCTAAGAAGCTAAACCCTCCACTACTTCAAGTTCCTAAAAGTAGAAAAGCTTGGTTCAATCCTGATTGCACTACAGATTTTCCTTCTACTGAACTTTTTCTCTGTTATGGCGGAGATTTAAACTCTAAGAAATTGATAATTCTCTACGGTGATTCGCATGCAAGTATGTGGATGACAGCAGTTGATACCATTGGTAAAAGCAAAGGTTACAAAACTTTGTTGCTAGCAAAACTGGCTTGCCCGATTCTGCAAAAAGCAATTTGGTCTTACCAACTAAATAAGCCATTCAATGAGTGTGATGAATGGAATCAAAAAGCATTAGCCAAGATTATGGAGTTGAAACCTGATTATCTAATAATCACAAATCAGTGGAAACCGGCTGTTGAAAATGGAGCAAAAAATGATTTTGGTACAAACTCATTGTGGGAAGAGGAATTTCCAAAGGCATTAGCCGCATTGAAGCCTCTTGCGAAGAACACCATATTGATTGGCAACAATCCAAGCATGACCGAAGATCCATTACGTTGCGCTTCGAAACCAAGACAGAATCTCCTGCTTTGTGCTTCTTTCACGCCGAATGCAGATAACCACATCATAAATAAGATTGAATCTGATTCCGCAAAAGCTTTAAAGATTCCATACATTGATACCGTTGGTATAGCTTGCTCTAAAAATCTCTGTCCGGTCGTGATTAATGGCTACTTTGTTTACTTTGATCAATGGCACTTTACTGACCAATACGTTCAATTTGTAACGCCGTGGTTGGCAAAACAGCTAGCGCTAGTTTGATACTGCCAGTAAGGCAGTAAACTTCTGAAATGGATATTTTGACACTGACACTTTTGCTTTTGTTAGCTCTTTTGGCGGTCTATTCGGTTCGTTCATTAAGAGCCCTACATAACAAAGTCGGTCGCCAAACAGAACGTTTAGCAAAAGCAATACAAAATCTGACTCAGCAAGAGCGCGAGAACTCCAGACAAAGTAATCGCCAGATTGAAGCATTCATTCAACTTAACTCACTGCTTAAGTTCACAGCGCCTCTTCCCGCAACTCGCGGCTGGGCAGCATCTCCCGATTTATTGCTTACTATTTCTCAGCTAGTTAAGGAGAACAAGCCAAAACTAGTAGTGGAACTAGGTTCTGGCGTATCAACATTGGTAGTCGCAAAATCAGGCGCTAAGAAAGTGATTATTTTTGATGGCGCAGCGGAATACGCAGAGCAGAGTCGAAATCTTTTGAAACAACATGGAGTTCGCGGAGTTGAAGTTCGTCTTGCTCCGCTTATGCCTTATCGAGGTGGCGCCAATTGGTATGACCCAAGTAAATTTAAAGATTTAAAGAAAATTGATTTATTAATTGTTGACGGCCCTCAAGGCGGCGACAACTCTGATGCCCGATATCCGGCGCTAGAGGTTCTGCTTAATAAGCTCTCAGATAAAGCAATCATTGTTTTAGATGACGTTAATCGCACCGGCGAACGCAAACTGGCCGAAGATTTCGCAAAAGCGTTACCTAAACATCACCTTCAGATTATCGATCACGAGAAATTAACTGCAATTATCGCTCCTAAATAGCGCTTAGAATTTAGCCATGAGTTCACGCGTTATGTTAAAGAGCGGATTAGAGGTATTTCCGCTTTGTCTAGGTGGCAATGTATTTGGTTGGACTGCGAACCAAGAAGAATCTTTTAAAGTTTTAGATGCTTTTGTCGAAGCTGGCGGAAACTTTATTGATACTGCAGATATGTACGCCGAATGGGCACCTGGCAATGTTGGCGGTGAATCTGAAACCATTATTGGAAATTGGATGAAAGCTCGCGGAAACCGCCATGAATTGGTGATTGCTACCAAGGTAGCTAAATTAAGTAAACGTCCTGGACTTTCCGCAAAGAATATAGATGCGGCGCTTGAAGAATCTCTAAACCGACTTCAGACTGATCACATTGATATCTACTATGCACATGAAGATGACCCAACGGTTGAGATGTCAGAAACTCTTTCTACATTTGATAAGCATGTTAAATCAGGCAAAATTCACATTTTAGGTGCTTCAAACTTCACAGGTGCCAGACTGCGTGAAGCCAAGAAAGCAAGTATTTCAAATAATTTGGCGCAATACCAAGTTATTCAAAATCAATACAATTTAGTTGATCGAGATGTTTTTGAATCTGATGCCGGAATTGCTGCATCAGAACTAGCACTTGATTCAATTCCGTACTATGGCATTGCCCGTGGATTCTTAACTGGAAAGTATCAACCTGGAAAGAATGTGGAATCAGCGCGTGCTCAAGGTGCTTCGACTTACTTTACCGATAGAGGTTGGGCGAGTTTGGCTAAAGTTTCAGAGATTGCAGAAAAATATAACTCATCTAAAGCAGCCGTAGCACTTGCTTGGCTTCGCGCTAAAGATCAGACTCCAATTGCTTCGGCTAGAACAGTCGAACAATTAAGAGAGTTAATCCAAATAATTCAATTAACTTCAGAAGAAGTAGCGGATTTGGATTTAGCTAGCGCTTAAGCTTCAGGGAAATGGCAAGCAACTTGATGTTTGCTGCCAATCTGTAGAAGCGGCTCTGTGGTCGAGCAAATCTCTTGTGCTTTCCAGCAACGGGAGCGGAATCTGCAACCTGCCGGTGGATTAGCGGGACTTGGTACATCGCCAGTTAATACAATTCTGGAACTCTTACGTACTCGTTCTTGGCTTGGATTAGCAAGCGGTACTGCTGAAATCAAAGCTTTCGTGTACGGATGTCTTGGATTTTGGAAAATCTCTTCGCGAGTTCCGATCTCTACAATCTTTCCAAGGTACATAACAGCTACACGAGCTGAGATATGTGAAACCACCGATAAATCGTGGGCTACGAAAAGATAGCTAAAACCAAAACGCGCGCGTAAATCATCAAGCAAGTTAAGAATTTGAGCTTGAACAGATACATCTAGCGCCGAAACAGGCTCATCCAAAACCACCAACTTTGGCTGAGTAATAAGTGCGCGAGCAATACCTACGCGTTGACGCTGTCCACCTGAGAATTCATGCGGATAGCGATTGCCGAATTCGCGAGATAAACCACAAAGTTCAATCATTTCATCCACGCGTGGATCGGAGTCATCTGTTGCCATTCCATGCACAATCAATGGCTCTGCCACTATCTGACGAACTGTCATACGTGGATTTAAAGATGCATATGGATCCTGGAAGACAATCTGCATATCTTTTCTAATTTTGCGAATCTCTTCGCGTGACATGCTATGAATCTCTTTACCGTCAAAGAAAATTTCACCGGCTGTTGGATCAAGTAGTCGTAGAATCAAACGTGCAGTTGTTGATTTTCCACAACCAGATTCTCCAACCAAACCCAGAGTTTCACCAGCATTAATTTCAAAAGAGATGCCATCAACTGCATGTATCTGTCCAACAGTCTTCTTAAATAAACCGCGCTGAATTGGAAATTTCTTCTCTAAATTAGAAACTTTTAATAAGGGTTTGGTCATTTGAGCACCTGCACAAAATTTGGTTCCTTAACACGGTGGCAACGGACCATGCGACCCTTTTCAAACTCCTCTAAAATTGGAACTTCGGTGTTGCATTTATCAATCGCAAACTCGCAACGTGGTGCGAAAGCACAACCCTTTGGCGGACGCGACATGACAGGTGGTGAACCTGGAATTGTGTAAAGCGGATCGCTTGAGAATTCATACATCTGCGGAATCGATTTCATCAAGCCCCAGGTATATGGCATTAATGGACGTTCAAAGAGATTATCTACCGAAGCTTCTTCGACAATGCGGCCACCGTACATAACAGCAACGCGATCACAGATACCGGCAACTACACCTAGATCATGAGTGATCAGAAGAACAGCTACATTCAATTCGCGCGCTGATTTTTCAAGAATATCTAGAATCTGAGCTTGAATTGTCACATCAAGCGCAGTTGTAGGTTCGTCGGCGATCAATAGCTCAGGGTTACAAGATAAAGCCATAGCGATCATCGCGCGCTGACGCATGCCGCCTGAGAATTGATGCGGATAATCATCAACGCGTTGTTCTGGCTTTGGTACACCAACAAGATTTAACATCTCAATTGCACGAACTTTCGCCTCTTTGGCAGAGATTCGTTCATGCACGCGAATCATCTCTGAAATCTGATGACCAATTGTGTAAACCGGATTCAGTGACGTCATCGGATCTTGGAAGATCATCGAAATTTCGCCACCACGAATTTCTCGAAGTTCAGCATCCGGTGTAGTTAAAAGATCAATTCCTTTCCAAAGGATTCGACCACTTGGATAAATTGCCGGTGGTTTAGGTACTAATCCCAAAATGCTCATAGCGGTTACTGATTTTCCAGAACCTGATTCGCCAACTAGGCCAACAATTTCTCCTGGATTCAAAGTTAAGGATGCGCCATTAATCGCCTGCACTACTCCATCGCTGGTATTGAAATGGACATGCAAATCATCGATATGTAATAGTGGCTTGGTCACTTGGTACCTCGAAGCTTGGGATCGAGCGCATCACGAAGACCATCACCAATCAAAACAATTGAAAGAGTCAACATCACCAGAATTGAACCTGGAATGAAAAACACATAGGGCTTATCGGTTAAGTAGTTTCTAGAACTTGAAATCATCACACCTAATGAAGGTGTTGGTTCGCGAAATCCCACGCCCAAGAAAGCATAAATAGATTCACTAAGAATTGCACCTGCCACTGAAAAAGCAAGAACCACAATAATTGGCGGGATTGCATTTGGACCAATATGGCGCAAAATGATGCGCTTTGTTGTCGCACCTGTAGCTCGTGCTGCTTCTACATACTCCAAAGATTTAACTTGCATCACCGAAGCACGGAATAAACGAGTAGTTGAGTACCATCCGGTAAAAACTAACGCAGCCACAATTACCCAAAATGATGAACCAAATACAGTGATAATCTCAAAACCAATCAATACGAAAGGAATTACCTGCCAAGTATCTATAAAACGGCTGATCAAAGTATCGACCCAACCACCAAAGTAACCGGCACTTCCGCCAAGAGTTACTCCACCAAATACCGAAATCACTGTAACGACAACGGCAACAGTCAGGGATAGACTAATACATAAGGTAACGAGAGTGAAAATGTCACGACCTAAATCATCTGTGCCTAGCCAGTGGC
>JBPCTD010000024.1:0-13505 GCA_051006515.1 Candidatus Nanopelagicaceae bacterium
CATTGCAGATACTTTTTTCTTTGGTGCCATTTCTCGTTTCCTTCTTTTCTTTAACTTGTTTTTACTTGTATTGCTTTTCTTACTTTTGCTTTCAGATCTTCTGAACTTGGTTGAAGCCAAGTTCTACTGGGGTCTCGCGACCGAAGATTGAAACCAAAACCTTTAGCTTTGCCTGCTCTGGCATGATCTCTGAGATTGATGCTGGCAGCGTTGCAAATGGGCCATCCATAACGGTGACTGATTCGCCGATTTCGAAATCAACATGCTTGATCTCTGGCTTGCCATCTTTCTTGAGTGGACGTGGCGCCAAAATCTTCTCAACTTCATCCAATGAAAGCGGAGATGGATGATGTGCATTTCCTACGAATCCAGTAACACCTGGAGTATTACGAACTGCAGACCATGATTCATCTGTCAGTTCCATGCGCACCAAAACATAACCTGGATAGATATTGCGCTTTACGACTTTGCGCTGGCCATTCTTGATTTCGTTGAATTCCTCTTCAGGAACTTCAATCTGATAGATGTAATCTTCCATGTGCAAGGTATTAATGCGGTTCTGAAGATTGGTCTTTACCTTCTTTTCGTAACCTGCATATGAGTGAATCACAAACCACTCGCCTGGTGCGTTACGAAGCGCACGGCGAAATTCTGCATTTGGATCTTCCTCTTCGGCCTCGACTTCAGCTACTGCAACTTGTGCAACTGATGCTTCTACTTCTTGTACTTCTTCTAGTTGCCCATTTTGCGATGCGCCATTTGAAACTTCAGCAGAGTTCGAAGTCAATGCAGCTTCGAATGCATCCATGTTCTGATCTTCTGTCATCGTGACCTACCCAAATACCCAGAATACGAGTTTGGTTAAACCTAAATCGAAAATTGAAACCACAGCAATAATGAAGGTAACGAAAACCAAGACCACAGCTGTGTAAGTGGTTAACTGATCACGAGTTGGCCAAACAACGCGCTTCAACTCGGAGACAACTTGGCGATAGAACAAAGCGATACGCGCGAACAACCCAAGTTTCTCCTCGGAGTGTTCGTTACGTGTTACTTCTTGCTCCACGTTACTTCCTTTCTGTACTAGCTTGCAGGGCAGGAGGGATTTGAACCCCCAACCGCCGGTTTTGGAGACCGGAACTCTGCCAATTGAGCTACTGCCCTCTGTGCGGTTTGTTCTGTTCGTCCTGTGTAAAGGCGCGACAAAACCTTGCCGTTTCCGTCAAGACGCAGAATTCTAGGCGTGAATGTGGCATAAGAGAAATCGGGGTAATTTCACGCGTGATAGCCATTCGGGCAGACTTACGCCTATGGCCAACAATCAGGAAAACCAGGAAAACCAGGAAAAACAAGAAAAACCTAGAATCTCTGCCCGAATTGCCGCGATTGCTGAATCTGCAACATTGGCAGTTGATGCAAAAGCGAAAGCACTTAAAGCTGCTGGAAAACCCGTGATTGGTTTTGGTGCAGGTGAACCAGATTTCCCAACTCCTGATTACATTGTGCAATCTGCAATTGATGCTGCAAGCAAAGTGCCAAATCATCGTTACACGCCAACACCAGGTTTACCAGAATTACGTGAAGCAATTGCAGCAAAGACCAAACGCGATAGCGGTTATCAAGTAAGTGCAGATCAAGTATTAGTAACTAATGGTGGTAAGCAAGCGGTGTATCAAGCATTTGCAACGATTGTTGATAAAGGCGATGAAGTAATTCTGCCTGCACCATATTGGACTACTTATCCTGAAGCCATCAAATTAGCTGGCGGCGTTCCAGTTGAAATTTTTGCTGATGAAACACAAAATTATTTAGTAACAGTCGAACAATTGGAATCAGTGCGCACAGAGAAGACTAAAGCGCTGCTCTTCTGCTCACCATCTAATCCAACTGGTTCGGTTTACTCTGAAGCGCAGACCAAAGCGATTGGTGAGTGGGCGTTAAAACATGGCATTTGGGTAATCACCGATGAAATTTATGAACACATGGTTTATGACGGCATCAAAGCCACATCAATTTGTGTTGCAGTTCCGGAGTTAGCAGATACCTGCATTGTGCTAAATGGTGTGGCAAAAACTTATGCCATGACAGGTTGGCGCGTAGGTTGGATGATAGGTCCAAAAGATGTAATTAAAGCTGCAACTAATCTGCAATCGCACTTAACTTCAAATGTAAATAACATTGCGCAAAGAGCTGCAATTACTGCTCTTACCAGTGACCTTTCAGCGGTACATGAAATGGGTAAAGCTTTTGATCGCCGTCGTAAGTTAATCGTGGAATTACTAAATGAAATTCCAGGTTTTGACTGCCCAATCCCACAAGGCGCTTTCTATGCCTATCCTTCAGTAAAAGGCGCTCTTGGTAAGAGCTATCGCGGAAAGATCGCTAATACTTCAAGTGAGTTAGCTTCATTGATTCTGGATGAAGTTGAGGTGGCAGCGGTACCTGGAGAGGCTTTCGGTCCATCTGGCTACTTACGTTTTAGCTATGCCACTAGCGATGAAGATATTAAAGAAGGAATTGCTCGTATCAAGAAGTTAATCTCAGAGGGATAACCCAACCAGATTAACTTCGGGCACCAACTCGATACCAAATTTCATCTTTACGGCATCGCGTACTTGAATCGCAAGTGCAGCAATATCCGCAGCTTTGGCATTATCCGAATTGGTGATTGCTAAAACATGTTTGCTAGTAATTGCAGCGCCATTTAACCGTTGACCTTTTTCGATTCCGCTATGTTCAATCAACCAGGCAGCGCTGGTTTTAAAGGTGCCATCCCCTTGGGCAAATTTAGGTGCACCTGCCGGAATTAAATTTTCGGCCACAATCGGTTTGGTAAAGAATGATCCAGCTGAGTGAGTATCTGGATCATTGCTATTTAGCAACATACCTTTGCGTCCACGAATCTTTAAAACCGCTTCGCGAACTTTGAAAACATCGGCTCGCTCTTCTAAAGCTATACCTAATTCTTTTGCCAATTCTTCATAAGTAATTGGTGATGACATCTCTCCGCGGCGTAGATTAAATTGAACTTCCAGCACCACATAACGGCCAGGGTTTTGCTTAAAAATTGAATTGCGATAAGTAAATTTGCACTCATCATTGGTAAAAGTCTTAATGGCCTTTGCTTGGCGATCATATGTGCGAACGCGCATAATGAATTCGCTAACTTCATGGCCATAAGCACCAATATTTTGAATAGGCGCAGCACCAACTGTGCCTGGAATTCCCGAGAGTGTTTCCAGCCCTGCCCAGCCACGATCAAGTGTGGTTTTTACAAAGTTATCCCAATCTTCACCGGCACCAATATTTAATGTAGCGCCACTACATGCATCAATTTCAGCGCTTACTTGGTTGTTGGCGATCTTTATAACAGTACCTGGAAAACCGGTATCGCTAATTAACACATTGCTACCGCTACCTAAAATCAAAACTGGTTGATCGCCTGCGCTTTCAAGGGCTGCGATAATCTCTGCTTCGCTTGCCACAGTTACGAACTTTTCTGCAGGTCCTCCGGCGCGAAGCGTGGTGTGTTTGCTTAAGTCTTCTTTCACTTCTTCACCACTAACGCTTTCGCCATGCCCAGCACTTTTACTCCTGCGCTGGTTGCAGTTAAATCTAAACGGATTACACCATCAGCCAGAATTTCTGCGACGGTAGCGTTAACAGTTAAATCCACTTTGACGCCTTCAGGCACAATCACTGGCTTAGTAAAGCGAGCGCTGTATTCCTTTACTGCAGCGCTGCCGCCAGCCCAATTAGCCACATACTGGCCAACTAAACCCATAGTTAACATGCCATGAGCAATCACATTTGGTAGCCCAACATTTATCGCAAAAGTCTCATCTTGATGAATTGGATTCTGATCGCCCGATGCATCGGCATAGCGCTTTAATAGTTCACGATCTACATAGAAAACTTGCTCTGGCAATTGTGTGCCGACCTGGATGCTCATAGCGCGCGCACCTCTAGCGTCGACCAATTGGTAACAGCTAATTTCTCTGCGACATATAAATCGCTACGGGCCGTTATAAACTCATTGCCCGCAACTTGTTTGTAGCTTTCTAAAGTGCAATCACAACGCACCACATCGCCCGCTTTTAGCGGCTGATGAATTTCAAATTTCTGATCGCCATGCACAATGCGATCCCAATCAACTCCAACTTCAGAGGAAGTTAAGACGGTTTGCGATTGATCAAGTGAAATACGTATTGAGAAAGTTGGCGGGGCGACCGATGTATCTGTGGCACCTAAAACAGCGCAGAAATCATCAATTTCTTTTTGCGTGATTGTTACTTCCGCACCTTTAAATGTGCGCCCGATTGCCTCGGGTTTGATCATTGCTTAGTAAAAAACTCTTAGCGGGTTTCGCGGTGAAGAGTTGAAGCCTTGCAACGTGGGCAGAACTTCTTAAGTTCCATACGATCTGGATCGTTGCGGCGGTTCTTCTTTGTTATGTAATTGCGCTCTTTGCAATCTACGCATGCCATGGTGATCTTTGGACGAACGTCCGCGCTCTTGCTTGCCATGGTCTACTCCTTGTTAGTTGTTGCTAGTTGTTACGAGGTGGAAGATTACTTCCACCTACAGTGTTTTACGAAATCTTGGTAGCGAGGGCGGGATTTGAACCCACGACACAGCGATTATGAGCCGCTTGCTCTACCAAGCTGAGCTACCCCGCCAAAATTTATTCGAGCCCCCCACCGGAATCGGACCGGTGACCTTTTCCTTACCATGGAAACGCTCTACCGACTGAGCTAGGGGGGCTGGTCGGAGGAAAGATTACCTGCACTTTAAGTAAGTGCGAAATTCACGGAATCAGCGCAATTTTGCCGACAGTTTCGCGGGCCAACATCGCTTTATGAGCTTCTGCTGCCTCAGATAAAGGATAGGTAGATCCGATCACTGGCTTTAACTTTCCGCTCTTTACCAATTGGAAAAGTTCATCAATTACATCGCCAAGTAACTCTTTGCTACCAAAGCAATGCGCTAACCAGAAACCAGAGATAGTTTTGCTTCCACCCATTAATGACGCTGGATAAATTGCAGTAGCAGGTGTTCTGGATGCCATGCCATAAACAATTAATCTGCCAAATGGTGCCAGCACTTCCAATGAAATATCAGCAGTTTTGCCACCGACCATCTCTAAAACCAAATCAACTGGCTTACCGCCATTTGCAGCTAATAAATCAGCTTGCAAAGTATCGGTATTTGAATCGACCACTGCATCTGCGCCAATTTCTTTAGCTAACTTTTTCTTTGAATCACTTGAAGTTACCGCAATTACTTTGGCGCCCCAAAGTTTTGCTAATTGAATTGCAATGCTGCCGACGCCACCGACTGCAGCATGAACCACCACAGTTTCACTATTTTTCACATGACCAACAGTTTTCAAAATATGCCAAGCAGTTGCACCTTGTACCAACATGCAAAGCGCTTGTTGATCAGTAACACCTTCTGGAATCGGTAAGAGCATCGCTTTATTTGCCACTGCTTTTTCAGCGTAACCACCAGAGACTGCTGCCAAGTAGCGTTTACCATCTGCAGTGCCAGTTACTTCTAACCCAGGAACCATCGGCAAAGTTTGCGGTGATAAATATGAGTTCTCAGTTTGATGTGTATCGGCATAGTTAATTCCGATTGAAGTAACATCTAACAGAACTTCATTCGCGCTAGGAGTTGGATCTGGTAACTCCTTATATTCCATGACCTCAGGGCCACCGAATTTAGTTATTTGAATGGCTTTCATGCGTTCTGATTAGCTTTCTTGGCACGTGATGCTGATCGCGCACGTTCGCCTTGATCCAAAATTACTTTACGAATTCGCACTACTGCTGGAGTTACCTCTACGCACTCATCTTCGGCGCAGAATTCCAACGCACCTTCCATATTCAAACGCTTTGGTGGAATCAACTTCTCAGCTTCATCGCTACCAGATGCGCGCATATTAGTTAGCTTCTTTTCACGAACTGCATTTACATCCATGTCATCGGCACGTGAATTTTCACCGATAACCATGCCTTCATAAACTTCCATGCCCGGTTCAATAAATATTGAACCGCGCTCTTGGATACCTGCAATCGCATATGAAGTAGCAACGCCACGACGATCTGCAACCAAAGAACCAGTTGGACGAGTACGTAGTTCGCCATGCCATGGTTCATATCCATCAAAGACGTGATGTAGCAATCCGGTTCCACGAGTTTCAGTTAAGAACTCAGTACGGAAACCAATCAACCCGCGTGAAGGCACGCGCCAATCCAAACGAATCCAGCCAGTTCCGTGATTGACCATCTGCTCCATGCGGCCTTTGCGTAGCGCCATCAACTGTGTGATAACACCTAAATAATCTTCCGGTGCATCGATAGTTAAGCGTTCCATCGGTTCATGCACTTTGCCATCAATAACTTTAGTAACCACTTGTGGCTTACCAATCGTTAATTCAAATCCTTCGCGCTTCATGATCTCAACTAGTACCGCAAGTTGAAGTTCGCCACGTCCTTGAACTTCCCAAGCATCTGGGCGATCAGTATTGAAAATACGAAGTGAAACGTTGCCGATTAACTCTTTATCCAAACGATCCTTAACTTGGCGTGCAGTTAACAACTTGCCACTCTGTCCTGCTAATGGCGATGTATTAATACCAATAGTCATCGAAATAGATGGATCATCAACAGTAATCAACGGTAGCGGATGTGAATTTTCGGCATCTGCCAAAGTTTCACCTAAAGTAATTGTTTCAATACCAGCAATCGCGATGATGTCGCCAGGGCCAGCTTTTTCAGCTGGTACTCGCTCTAGCGCTTCAGTAATCAATAACTCGGAGATTTTTACTTTCTGAATAGTGCCATCAGTCTTTATCCAAGAGACTGTTTGGCCCTTTGAAATTTCGCCTTCGTGTACACGACATAGCGCTAAGCGACCTAAATAAGGAGATGAATCCAAGTTGGTAACGTGAGCTTGGAGCGGTGCACCCTCGTGATACTGCGGCGCTGGAATGGTGTTATAAATAGTTTCAAAGAGCACATCTAAATTCTCTTTATCTGGTAATCCACCATTCTCTGGACGATTAACAGATGCACGACCTGCTTTTGCAGAGGCGTACACAATTGGGAATTCAATTTGATCTTCACGAGCATCTAAATCTAAAAACAATTCATATGCTTCATCAACAACTTCTGCAATACGTGAATCAGGGCGATCAACTTTATTGATTACCAAAATTACTGGCAGATTCTTTGATAGCGCTTTACGTAAAACGAAACGAGTCTGTGGCAGCGGACCTTCTGATGCATCCACCAACAAAATAACGCCATCGACCATTTCTAATCCGCGTTCTACCTCCCCACCAAAATCTGCGTGGCCCGGGGTATCAATAATGTTGATAATTTTCTCACCGCGCTTGACTGCAGTGTTCTTCGCCAAAATGGTGATGCCCTTTTCGCGTTCTAGGTCCATCGAATCCATCATTCGATCTTGGCCCTCTTCTTGCTTTTTGTAGGCCGCAAAAGCACCTGATTGCCATAACATCGCATCGACCAAAGTAGTTTTGCCATGATCCACGTGCGCGATGATTGCGACGTTTCTAATTGAGTCGCGGCTTTTTACGGGCAGATTTTTTAAATGCTCTTGCTTGAATATTTTAGACATTGAATCGAAACTCCACTACGTCGCCATCTTGCATTACATATTCTTTACCTTCCATGCGCACCTTCCCGTGCTCTTTAGCGGCTTGCATAGAACCGAACTCCACCAAATCTGCAAAATGAACAACTTCTGCTTTGATGAAACCTTTTTGGAAATCGGTGTGAATCACACCAGCTGCAACTGGTGCAGTATCGCCTTTATGAATTGTCCAAGCGCGCGCCTCTTTTGGACCGGCAGTTAAATAAGTCTGTAAACCTAAAGTGTTAAAACCTACGCGGGCCAATGTTGCAAGGCCTGGCTCTTTAAGGCCAATTGATTCTAAAAGTTCCTGTGCGTCTTCATCTGGAAGTTCGGCAAGCTCTGCTTCAGTCTTTGCATCCAAGAAGATCGCTTCTGATGGTGCGACTAGCGCTTGTAGTTTCTTGCGAAGTTCTTGATCATTTAGCTCTGCCGCATCGACATTGAAAACATATAAAAATGGTTTAGCGGTCAAAAGGTGAATCTCTTTTAGTAACTCTAAATCTAAATCGGCAGAAGAGATTGGCCTTCCTGATTCTAAAACTGCGTTAGCTTTCTTTAGTTCTTCTAAAAGCAGAGCCTTATCTTTATTTTGGCGCGCCTCTTTTTCGATGCGTGGAATAGCTTTTTCGATTGATTGCAGATCTGCGAGCGCAAGTTCAGTGTTAATGGTTTCGATATCGCTTCCTGGATCTACGCGACCATCAACATGTACGACATCGCAGTCATTAAAAACACGAATAACTTGGCAGATGGCATCAGTTTCGCGGATATTGGCAAGAAACTTATTACCAAGACCTGCACCTTCTGATGCACCTTTTACTATGCCTGCAATATCGACGAACGAAACAGTTGCTGGAAGGATTTCTTGGGAACCGAAAATTGTGGCCAAAACTTTTAAGCGCTCATCAGGAACGCCAACGACACCTACGTTTGGCTCGATGGTGGCGAAGGGATAGTTGGCTGCTAGAACATTATTTTTGGTGAGCGCATTAAAGAGGGTGGATTTTCCGACATTAGGAAGACCGACGATTCCGATGGAGAGGCTCACAAGGAGTAGAGCCTACGCGGAAATGTCAGCGCCTATTGCCATGATTGCCCCATGCAGACGGATTTCACATTGATCATAGGCATATTAATAGGTCTTGCCATAGGCGTTGCTCTGGGATTTCTACTTTCAAAGTCCCGCCAAAGTAAAATTCCGCAAACAAATACATCTGCCGAAACTGCGGTAATCACTACCAATATCACTGCACTTAAAGAGAAGATTGAAAAACTCGAAGCGGAAAGTCGACGCATTGAAGTAGATCGCGCTGGCACTGATAGCAGGCTATTTAGCCAGATTAGCAATCTCAGTCAGATTCATGAACAAGGCGTCCGCGAAACTCAGAAGTTAGCTGGCGCACTTGGTTCATCACAAACTCGCGGTAAATATGGTGAAGCGCAATTAGAAAATATTCTGCGATATGCCGGGTTAAAAGAAGGTATTGATTTCGAAGTACAGACATCACCTGGTGATCTATCTGGAATTCCCGATGTCATAGTGCACATGGCAGAAAAGTTAGATTTATATATCGATTCTAAATTTCCTTTTGTTCGCTACTTTGAAGCAATTGAAAGCGATGACCCTGAGACGAGAAAGAGTTTGATGGCAGCGCATGCCAACGACCTTTTGGGGCATGTCGATGCCCTTTCAAAACGTAAATATGACAGCGCTAAAACTTCAGCTAATTTCGTGGTGCTCTTTGCGCCTTTCGAATCAATTTTGGCCGAAGCGTTGATTGCTAAACCATCGCTACTTGAAAGCGCTTTTGAAAAGCGAGTAGTTATCGCTACCCCATCAACGCTTTTAGGCATGTTACGTACCGTCAAACTTGGCATCGATCGCAGCGCGTTGGCAAATAGTGCTGAAGAGATTCGCGATATTGCAACCAAGTTAGTCTCAAAGCTCGTAACCAATTACGAACATATATCAACAGTCAGTAAGCGATTAAATAGCACCGTTACTGCATTTAACTCTTTGGTTGGCAACGTCGAATCCACTGTGACTGCCCCAGTTAAAGCGATGATTGATAAAGGAATCACCAACGAAACACTGCCTGAACTGCCTACGGTAGAAACACGTGCCAGAGATTTAAACGGAATAGATTCGACTGATACTTCGCATGCGATTAAAGTGGAATCTGAACGTAAGGAGCAGGAGTAATGGATCTAAGCAAGATCAAATTAAAGAAGGAAGGCGTTGCCACTTTGCAAGCTTTCTTCATCTTTATCTTCGCTTCGCTTGAGCATTTAATCCGCCAGGGATATGGCATCGTGACTGGTTTAGTGCTCTTAGCAGTTGTCATTCTTGGTAATCGCTTTGGCCGAGCAGGCGTTGCATATGCAGCTGCAGTAACTCCGCCAATTGCATTCGGTGTAACTGCGCTCTTCTGGTCGATTCTTGCTTACAACATTCACATCACTAAAGTGGCTGTTGATTTAATTGGTTCACTTGCATCTGTTGCCCCTTGGTTAATTTTGGGCGCAATCTTTGGTTGGTACACCTTCTTGCACCAGCGTGCACAGAAGCAAGTTGCCGCCACCAGAAATCGCAGCTGAATTAAGCGTTCTTTAAATCTTTACGTAATTCGCGTGGTAATTGGAAAAGAAGGGTCTCTTCTTTCGCGGTAACGGTTTCGACAGTTCCAAAACCATTATCTGCCAGCCACTTCAAAAGATCTTCAACTAATAATTCTGGAACTGATGCGCCACTTGATACACCAACTGTTGAAACGCCAGCTAGCCATTCAGTCTTTGCTTCTGCCGCGTAATCAAGAAGATAAGAGCTCTTAGCGCCATATTCCAGCGCAACTTCAACTAAACGCACTGAGTTAGATGAATTCTTAGAACCAACTACTAAAACTAAATCGCAATTAGGCGCAATCTGCTTCATCGCTTCTTGACGATTTTGGGTGGCATAACAAATGTCATCAGATGGTGGATCGATGATCTCTGGAAAGCGCTTCTTAAGTTCGGCGACTGTTTCCATAGTTTCATCAACACTTAAAGTGGTTTGAGATAACCAAGCTAATTTCTTGCCAGGTTTTGGTTGCACAGTGCGTGCCATCTCAACGCCTTCGATAACGGTGACGCGACCTGGAGCTTCACCGGCGGTACCTTCAACTTCTTCGTGGCCGTCGTGTCCGATCATGATGATCTCTAAATCTTCAGCGGCATAGCGTCTTGCTTCATTGTGAACTTTGGTAACCAAAGGACAGGTGGCGTCAATGGTTTTTAGATTACGTTCTTTGGAATCTGCATGTACTTGCGGTGAAACTCCGTGTGCGCTAAAGACAACAGTTGCGCCTTCTGGGATTTCATTAACTTCTTCAACGAAGATTGCACCCTGTTTTTCAAGTGATTCGACGACGTACTTGTTATGCACGATCTGTTTACGCACGTAAACCGGTGCGCCATAAAGTTCCAGCGCTTTTTGAACGGTAACTACTGCGCGGTCAACGCCAGCGCAATAGCCACGTGGCGCGGCTAAGAGAACTTTTTTCAGATTCATGTTGGCTCATTGTATTAGGCTCGCCACATGCTGGAAAATTCAGAGGAACAACCCGCGCCAGTTCGCGTAATCTCTGAATTAATCAAAGAATATATAGATGCGCTCGGTCCAATTTGGATCGAAGGTGAGCTATCTCAAATCAATTCACGTAAAGATTTCACTTATATGGTGCTGCGCGATTCCAGCGTCGATATGAGTATCTCTGTCGCCTGCCCATCCGGAATTTTTCGTAAGAATGCCATAAATGAAAATGCTCGTGTAAAGATTTTCGCCAAACCCTCTTGGTATGCCAAGAATGGTTCCGTATCTTTCTGGGTCCGCGAAATAAAAGAGGTTGGCGTTGGCGAACTTCTACTTCGATTAGAGATGCTAAAAAATCTCTTAGCGGCTGAAGGTTTATTCGATGCTAAATGGAAGAAATCACTGCCATTACTACCAAATAAAGTTGGTTTGATCTGTGGTCGAAATAGCGATGCCGAGAAAGATGTTTTAGAAAACGCCAAACGCCGTTGGCCATCAGTGCAATTTGAAATCCGTGAAGTAGCTGTTCAAGGCGCTGGTGCAGTGGTTGAAGTAAGCACTGCGTTAAAAGAATTGGAAGCTGATAAAGATGTAGATGTCATCATCATTACCCGTGGTGGTGGTTCCTTTGAAGATCTCCTGCCATTTAGCGATGAAGGTTTAGTGCGACTTGTAGCTTCTTGTAAAACGCCAATCGTTAGCGCTATTGGACACGAAAAAGATTCACCGCTTCTTGATTTGGTTGCCGATTACCGCGCATCCACACCAACGGATGCCGGAAAGAAAGTAGTGCCAGATCTAAATGAAGAGTTGCAATTGATTTCTGGGTTAAGAAATCGAGCACTTCATACTTTGACCATGCGCATCGACCGCGAAATAGATCGGATTAAATCGCTTTCAGATCGCAGAGTGGCTTTTGTGCATCGCGTTAAGCGCGCTGAAGATGACTTGCACCATTTGTTGGCCAGAGTACGTTCGCTATCTCCCCAATCAACTCTGGACCGTGGCTATGCCGTTGTCCAACGTAGCGATGGTTATGCGCTTAGAAAGTCCACGGATGTCGCCCCTGGTGACAAAGTTCGCATTCGCTTAGCCAGCGGGCAATTACCAGCCACAATTGAGAAAGAGTAAATTACTGACATGGCCGAAAAACTCTCCTATGAAGCAGCTCGTGAAGAGTTAACTAAAGTAGTTGAGCAACTTGAGTCAGGTTCGGCCTCATTAGAAGAGTCCTTAAAACTTTGGGAGCGCGGCGAAGAGCTCGCCAAAATCTGCCAAGAATGGCTAGATGGCGTTAAGAAAAAGTTAGTAAAACCTGATGCCATTTAATTACGAAGATTTACTGCCAGTTGGCGAGGATCAAACTAATTACCGTTTGGTCTCAAAAGAGGGCGTCAAAGTAGTTAAGCACGGAGATTTAGAATTTCTTGAAGTAGAGGCAGAAGCCTTAACTAAATTAACTGAAGTTGCGATACACGATATCAATCATTATTTACGTAGCGCACACTTACAGCAATTAGCGAACATCTTGAAAGATCCGGAAAGTTCTCCAAACGATCGCTTTGTAGCACTTGATCTGTTAAAGAATGCCAATATCTCTGCCGGCGGTGTTCTGCCAATGTGCCAAGACACTGGAACTGCGCTAGTTATGGGCAAGAAAGGTCAGTATGTGCTGACCAAAGGCAAAGATGAACGTTCGATCTCTGAAGGTGTTTACAACGCTTACACCAATTTAAATTTACGTTACTCCCAGATGGCCCCAGTAAATATGTGGGATGAGAAGAACACCGGCAATAACTTGCCTGCTCAAGTCGAAATTTATGCCGATTCTGATCACCAGAACGAATACAACTTCTTATTTATCGCTAAAGGTGGCGGTAGTGCTAATAAATCATTCCTCTATCAAGAAACGAAAGCAGTTTTAAATAAAGATGCTTTCTATCCTTGGCTAGAAGAGAAGTTGCGTTCGCTTGGCACTGCAGCTTGTCCGCCATATCACTTAGCAATCGTCGTTGGTGGCACTAGCGCAGAACACACGTTAAAGACGGCAAAATTAGCTTCAACCAAGTATTTAGATTCATTACCTACTACTGGTGATGCGGCAACTGGCAGAGCATTTCGCGATCCAGAAGTTGAGCAAGAGGTCTTTAAAATTACGCAGCAACTTGGAATTGGCGCACAATTTGGCGGAAAGTACTTCTGCCACGATGTGCGCGTAATTCGTTTGCCTCGCCATGGCGCATCGCTACCAATTGCAATTGCCGTTTCT
>JBPCTD010000025.1:0-3851 GCA_051006515.1 Candidatus Nanopelagicaceae bacterium
CAATCTTTGGTATTGAAGAACGCTATGGCTTTAATAAGACCACACCGAAAACTTTTATTACAGATACCATCAAAGGAACTTTGCTTTCCATATTGATTGGTGGCGCTTTGTTGTCAGCAGTACTTTGGATTTATCAAGAGTTAGAAAATAGCTTCTGGATTCTTGCTTGGGCGTTGGTTGCCACCTTCTCATTAATTATGTTTATGTTTGGCACTACTTTGATTTTGCCTCTATTTAATAAGCTGAAGCCGCTAGAAGAAGGCGAACTGCGCCAGGAGATTGAAAAGTACTGCGCTAGCCAAGGCTATTCATTGGGCCGGTTATTTGTAATGGATGGTTCTAAGCGCTCCTCACAAGCTAATGCCTTTTTCAGTGGTCTTGGAAAGAGTAAGACCATCGTGCTCTTCGATACCTTAATTGAGAAGATGAATACCAAAGAGATTGTGGCAGTTCTGGCTCACGAAATTGGGCATTACAAGTTAAAACACACATTATCTATGTTCATTGCAACAAATATTCAAAGCCTACTTACCTTTGGATTACTGGGCTGGCTGTTGCAATATGAAGAGCTTTCTACTGCGTTGGGCGCTGATACAGGAAGCTTTCATTTATCTGCACTTACTTTCTTTATTCTTTTCACACCGCTGAGCGTGCTGCTTGGATTAATAAACAATAGCTGGTCTAGATATTGTGAATATCAAGCTGATACTTATTCCAAGAAAACCTATTTAGTAGAGCCGATGAAGAGCGCCTTGAGCAAGATCTCTACTGATAGCTTGGCAAATTTAACGCCACATCCAATGTATGTGGCGTTTAATTACACCCATCCAACGCTACTTCAAAGGCTAAATAATCTGAGTTAGCAACCGAAGAGGCAAATAAATTAATTGCCTTTCCAGTTTGCCATCTCTTGCTTCAATGGATCTAAGCCCATTGGCCCAATTTTCAAAGCAAAATTATGGAACTTCTTGATTTCGAATGAAGTACCTAGGCGTTGCTTGGCATCTTCACGGATCTCCATCCAGAAACGTTCGCCAACTTTGTATGAAATAGCTTGTCCTGGCCAACCGAGATAACGTTCAATTTCGCTCTTGGCAAAATCTGGCGCCATAAGTGCGTTATTTACCAGTAGGTCATAACCAGATTGGGCATTCCAAACTTTGCCATTTGAATCTTTGTAACCGCAATGCATTCCGATATCAACAACAACACGAGCGGCACGAAGTGCTTGGCCAGCTAAGTAACCTAATTCAAGTGATGGTTCATCAAATGCACCAAGTTCATCCATAAAACGTTCCGCATAAAGTGCCCAACCTTCGCCGTAACCTGAGATCCAAGCACCACTTCTTTGGAAACGAGATAAGCGATCTTTTTCTAGCGCTGCTGTAGCAAACTGCAAGTGATGACCTGGAACTGCTTCGTGATACCAAGTTGATGCAATATGCCAGAAATTAAAGCGCTTATGTCCAAGAGTTGGATACCAAGTTGTTCCTGGTCGCGATAAATCTTCTGATGGTGGGATGTAGTAAGGAGCGGCAGCCGCACCTTCAGGAGCAATTCTGGAATCGCAAAATGCGATGCGTGGATCAATATCAAAGTACTTGCCATTTAAGTGCTTAACTGCTTCTTCGGTAAATTCGCGAAGCTTCTTAATTAAATTCTCTTCACCGTCAATACGATGTAACTCGGCATCTTCGCAGATCTCTGCTACCTCTTTTAGTGGCTTACCTTGCAAACCTAACTTGGCAGCGGCTTTGTACATGCGATCATTGATGCGCGCTAAATCTTCCAATCCCCACTCGTAGGTTTTCTTCAAATCTAACTCAGCGCCAGTGAAGTAACGCGCCCATGGCTTGTAACGCTCTTCGCCGACGGCATCAGCTTCGGCAGAACGAGGCGCATGAGTATTACGCATCCATTCGCTCATCTGTCCTGAAGCAGTAGCAGCGTTCTTTGCTGCAGTATGAAGTTCAGGATATTTATTAAATGGATCAAGTTTCTGGGCCATTTTCTCCCAGCCACCTTCGGCATATGTCTTTAATTGATCGGCGACCACAATTACTTGGCGACGTGCAGTTTTCTTGCCTAGCGCATCCATCTCCTGCAATGTGTTCTTCCAGCCATCTAACGCTTTGCCAACCAAATTAAGTCGAGCAGTTACATTGCTGATTGCTTTATCGCCCTCTGTTGGCATAATTGTGAAAACTTGTCGAATATAAGAAGCAGGGTTAACAATTGGGGAATAAGTAATGAAGCCCTCTTTGGTGTCATGAATTTTTAATCTTGATTCTAAACGTTCAATTAAAACTGCTTGAGAGATTCGATCAATTTCATCAATCGGATTTAAAGCTTTTGCTTGTTTAACTATTTCACGTGAATAGTTGGCCTCTTTATCTGCCTCTTCAATTGTGAAAGTATCAAGCTGATCGTCGTATCCTGGAATGCCAAGCTCAGTGCAAGACATTGGCGACATACGCGCGCTGGTTTCGATGTAAGTATCGGCTAACTCAAATAATGGTGAACGATGTGTACTCATTTTCTCCCTTTTCCGTGCAGCACTTTAGCCCTGGTAAACAGGTAACGCTAGTGTGAGAAATTAGCCGCGGTTGGCGCGTAAACGTTCGCGACGTTCTGCTTGAACCCGAGGATCTGGAACTGGTACCGCATCAATTAATCTGCGGGTGTATTCCTTCTCTGGGTTCTTAAGAATCTTGTCGCGATCGCCAGCTTCAACCAAATATCCATCCTGCATAACTGCAACGCGGTGAGACAAAATATCGACCACTGCTAAGTCATGCGAGATGAATAAGCAAGCGAATTTCAATTTAGATTGCAGATCTTGGAATAGCTCCAAGAAACGCGCTTGTACTGAAACATCGAGCGCTGATGTTGGTTCGTCAGCAATCAAAAGATCAGGTGTAAGCGCTAAAGCACGCGCAATACCTACACGTTGGCGCTGTCCGCCAGATAGCTCGTGTGGGAAACGATTGCGATAGCTACGTGGAAGTTCTACTGATTCCAGCAAATCTTCGATGCGTCTATTTAATTCTTCGCCTTCCGCTTCTTTAGCTAAGAAAATCGGTTCTCCAATTGATTCACCAATTGGTAGGCGCGGATTTAGTGAAGACGCTGGATCTTGGAAGACGATACCGGTGTGCTTACGAATGGTCTTTAAATCTTTAAGAGTTGCATTAGAAATGTCATTTCCAACAATTTCAATACGACCAGATTTAATTGGAAGTAATCCAATTGCAGCGCGACCAACAGTGGTCTTACCAGAACCTGATTCACCAACTAGACCAACGATTTCACCTGGGAAAATCTCTAGATCAAAATCTTTGACTGCGGTAAACGCTGGGATGCGACCGCGCTTTGGATATTCGATAGTGACGTTCTCCAGTTTGATTACTGGTGCTGGCTTTGCTGGAGTATCAAACTTCAGTTCGCGCTTTACGCTCTTACCTAAAGAAGGTACTGCAGCCAAAAGTTCTTTGGTGTATGGATGAGTTGGCTTGTAGAAAATCTGCTCAGAAGTTCCAGCTTCAACAACTAAACCATCTTTCATAACCAAGATGTCATCAGCCATATCTGCAACTACGCCCATCGCGTGAGTAATTAGCAAAATAGCAGAGTTCAAACGAGTCTTAAGATCACGCATCAAATCCAAGATTTCAGCTTGAACTGTTACATCAAGTGCGGTGGTTGGTTCGTCAGCAATCAAAATGGCAGGATCACAAGCAAGTGCTTGAGCAATCATGGCGCGCTGACGTTGTCCTCCGGAAAGTTGATGAGGGTACTTATCAATTGAAATTTCCGGATCCGGAATTTCAACCATCTTGATAAGTTCAAGT
>JBPCTD010000026.1:0-6390 GCA_051006515.1 Candidatus Nanopelagicaceae bacterium
AATCAAAATAATTCCGCCAATAATAGGCAGTAAGTATTTATCAACTGAACCAGAAATTTTATCGCCTAAGAAAATTCCAAGCCCAATGACTGATTGCGTCCAAATGATTGCGCCAACGCAGTTATAGAAGAAAAATTTCTTCTTTGGGATTCCAATAACGCCTGCCAGCGGATTAATTAAAGTTCTTACGAAAGGCACATAGCGGGCAAGGATTAAAGCTTTACCAGTGCCATATTTATTTAGCCACTTTTCAGTTGCTTGGACTTTTTTCTGGTTGAAGATCCGTCCATCTGGTCGATCAAAATATTTGCGGCCAAATTTTGCCCCAAACCAATAACCAACTTGCGATCCGGTGATTGCAGCAATTGGTGCCAAGATTAAAAGTGGTGCAACTGGAATATGCGTACCTAATATTTTTTCAGCAGAACCGGATGCTGCGATGCCAGAGATGAAAAGAAGTGAATCTCCTGGGAAGAAGAGGCCTACTAGTAAGCCAGTTTCTGCGAAGATGATCGAAAGGATTCCGACCAACCCCAAAGTTGTGACAATTGCATGGGCATCAAAGAGATCGGCAAAGCTCATAGGGGTAAGAGTATCTGCAATGCTACTTTTGGGCCTATGCGCGCTCGTCCAGTTAAACATTTCACCCCAGCGCGTAATTGGATTAACGACCCCAATGGATTGATTTATTTTGATGGATTTTTTCATATTTACTTTCAACACAATCCATTTGGAAATCAATGGGGACATATGTCCTGGGGACACGCAAAATCGAAAGATTTAGTTACTTGGCAAGAACTTCCTGTAGCAATTCCAGAACAAACGGATTACATGATTTTCTCTGGCAGCGCAGTATTTGATTCTGAAAACAATCGTTTGGCAGCTTTCTACACTGCTCACAAAGAGCAGAACCAGAGCCAACATTTAGCATTTTCGTATGATGGTGGAAATACCTGGGAGCTTTATGAAGATAATCCAATTTTAGATTTGAACTTAGCAGACTTCCGAGATCCCAAAGTATTTAAATATCAGGATCACTGGATCATGGTGGTAGCAAAGTCCAAATTATTAAAACTCTCACTGTTCAAATCTAAAGACTTATCAAATTGGCAACATTTAAGTGATTTTGAAGTACCGGGTATAACTGAAATTTATGAATGCCCCGATCTAATAAATTTAGGTGATTGTTGGGTTTTGTTTTTGAGCACTAATCCTGGTGGTATTGCAGGTGGTTCTGGTATGCATTATCAGCTAGGTAATTTTGACGGCAAGAATTTTATTTCTACTAATTCACCTAAGCCACTTGATTATGGACCTGATTACTATGCAGCGGTCACATTTAGTAATTTTTCCAAACCTATTTCATTGGGCTGGATGAATAATTGGGATTATGCCAACGATGAAACATATGCTAAAAATCAAAGTTGGAATGGGTCAATGACGTCCGCTCGAACGCTCGAATTTGAAGATGGTGAATTGGCGCAAAATTTTTATACAGCTGCAACAGATTTTAAAATCCCATCAGGTGCTAGTTTCCAATTCCGATATTCCAACGGATTAGTAAAATTCCAACGAAAAGGCGCTGTAATAAAGGTTGACCGAAGTGAACTTTGGCCGGCTTCTTTAAAAACTTTTGAAGTTCCCGCCACTGGTGAGTTAGCGGTGGCGGCGGTTTTTGATGCGGGCTCGTTGGAGGTTTCATTAAACAGGCGCTTTGCAACGATGCTTCTTGAGGTTGGGCCCGAAATCCCTAGGCTTGAAATTTTGCCATGATTAAAACGTTATAAAAAGTTCCCCTATCACCCATAGGAAAAAGGTCTAAAACTAGGTATTTTCCCCCTGTGTGCGTTCATAGTTGAAATTGCATGCACCCCCTTGAAAGGATCCTTAATGAAGAAAAAACTTGGTGTACTTGCTGCCCTTGCACTTGTTGCAACTGCAGTAGTTATTCCATCAACTGCATCTGCTGCAGCTTGCCCAGAAAAGGCAACTGTGACAATGCTCGGCACAATTAAGCCGGAAATCCAGAATGAGTTCCTTGCAGCAGTTTCTGACTACAACAAGAGTCAGAAGTGCTACACAGTTAAGTCAATTCCTGGCGATCGCAAACTTACCTTCCTTCAGAATGTGACACCGATGTATGCAGCGAAGAACGCTCCTACAATCATGTACACACTTCAGGAGATCCCAGACATGGCAAGCCGTGTTATGGATTGGAAAGGTACAAAGCTAGTTAGCTTGGTATCTAAGGACCTATTAGCTGCAGCCAACATTGGTGGCAAGCAGGTTGGTGTTCCATCAACTGCTGAAGCTTTTGGTCTTCTATATAACAAGACAGTTCTAGATAAGGCTGGCGTTGATCCAACAAAGATCAAGACACGTGCAGACTTAGAAGCAGCATTTAAGAAGGTTCAGGGTACTGGAGCTGGCGCAGTTCGCTTCTCTGCTATCTGGTGGTCACTTGGTGCACACTTCTCAAATATTTATTTCACAAACGCAGCTAAAACACAAGAAGGCCGCTTGAAGGTTCTTGATGCAATGGCTGATGGCAAGAAGGATTTGATGGCTGATCCAGTATTTAAGGATTACCTAGCAACCTTCGAACTTCTAAAGAAGTACAACCAAGCTGCACCAAACCTAACTGATACCGAATACGACGCATCTGTTGCAGATCTTGCATCAGGCAAGGCTGGATTCTGGTTCATGGGTAACTGGGCAGAACCAAACTTGTTACAGGCTTCACCTGATACCAAGTTCGGCATCATGCCTCTTCCTTTGAGCAACACTGCAGGTACCTACGGAAACGATTCAATTTCAGTTGGTATTCCTGGTTACTTCATGGTTGATGCAAAGCAATCAACAAAGGCAGAGCGCGCAGGCGCAATTGATTTCTTGACTTGGCTATACACCTCACCAAAGGGACAAGCACGCGTTGCAGGTCCAATTGAGTCAGGTGGAATGAACTTCATCCCTGTTTACAAGGGCTTCAAAGTTCAGCCAAAGACCTTTATGGCACAAGAAATCTCTAAGTATGTTGTCGGTGGAAAGACACTTTCCTGGATGAATACCTACTACCCAGCAGGTGGACAGGATAAGTACGGTGCATCAGGTCAGAAGTTGATGACCAACACCATCACTGGCGAGCAGTATGCAGCTGAATTACAAGAAGCCTGGAAGGGTTCAGTAAAGACTTGGCGCGGAGCGAAGAAGTAATTTCACTTCGAGTTTAGTAAAGCTGTAAATAATAAGTAAATCGTCGAGGTCACTCTGGGGTTTAATCCTCAGAGTGACCTCGCTATCATTTGGTTAATAAATGTAAATTAAAAAGTGAAATAAGAGGCGGGCACAATGCATACCAAGCACTCTCTAAAGAGGTTTGCGATGTTTGCGCTCGTTCCATTAGCTATATTTCTTGTTGTTTTGGCACTTCCATTTGGCCAAGGTTTATATTTAACTTTTACAAATTGGAATGGATTTGAATACGACAAATTCACTGGGATATCAAATTACACAAAATCCTTTAAAGATCCGATGTTCTGGACAACTTTGGCGTTTACTGCCAAATTTGTAGTTGTCTCACTAGTTTTAGTAAATGTCGTAGCTTTTGGCTTGGCGCTATTAGTCACCGCAAGGTTAAAAAGCTCTAATATTTTCCGTACTTTCTTCTTCGTACCAAATTTAATTGGTGGCGTTGTTCTTGGTGTTATCTGGCAGTTTATTTTTAATACCGCGCTAGTTTCGCTTTCCAAAAATTTCTCATGGCCATTCTTTACTGAATCGTGGCTTAATAAGACTGGCACCGCCTTCTGGGCCTTGATAATTGTGACCGTATGGCAGATGTCTGGTTACATGATGATCATTTACATCACCGGCCTAATCAGCATTGAGCATGATGTGCTTGAGGCCGCTCGTGTAGATGGTGCATCAGCGCTACGCACGCTATTTTCTATAAAGATGCCATTAATGGCACAAGCTTTCACAATTTCTTTGTTCTTAACTCTTCGCGGTGGCTTTATGGCCTATGACGTTAACGTGGCATTAACTGGGGGTGGCCCATTTAGAACCACCGAATTGATTTCAATGCACATCTTCCAAGATGCGTTTGCTTTCGGAAACTTTGGCACAGGCCAATCAAAAGCAGTAATTATGTTTTTAATGGTTTCGATTGCCGCTTTGGTGCAGGTATCAATCAGCAAGCGGTATGAGGTGCAGCGATGAGCGAAACTCGCAAAACTGCAAAACGCATAATTTTCATGCTCGGATTGATTATGTCAATCTCATATTTCATGCCATTTGTTCTGGTATTTTTAAATGCTTTCAAGCCAAAGTTCGATATTTTGGCAAATCCACTTGCATGGCCAAAGCAAGCAACTTGGGACAATTTCCAGCAAGCCATGGAGAAGATGAACTTCTTCAGATCTTTGACTAACTCCATAATTATTACGGTTCTAAGCGTCTCTGCGCTGATTCTCTTCTCATCAATGCTTGCTTATTATTTAGCTAGAACTAAAACTAAATTTACTAAGACCACTTTCTTAATTTTGGTGGCATCCATGATTGTGCCTTTCCAGGCGCTGATGATTCCTTTCATGTCTATCTTTGCGCAATTCGTATCATTGAATAACCGAGCTGCATTGATCTTCTTCTACATTGGTTTTGGTGTAGCGCTCTCCACATTTTTATATCATGGTTTTATTTCAAAGATACCAACAGAGTTGGATGAAGCTGCAGCAGTAGATGGCGCAAGCGACTTCACGATTTTTTGGAAGATAATCTTCCCGATGCTACGTCCGGTAACTGCAACTGTTGCGATCGTTAATTCACTTTGGATCTGGAATGATTTCTTGTTACCTAGATTGGTACTAACGCAAGAGTCGCAAACGCTGCCACTTTCAACTTATCTTTTCTATGGACAATATTCGACAGAATATGGTCAAGCGATGGCTGGATTACTTCTTGCAGTGCTCCCAATCATCATTTTCTATTTGATTTTGCAGAAGCAGTTCATTACAGGTATCTCGCAAGGCGCAGTTAAATAGTTAAAGTAACCAAGTGCTGATTCAACTTCGTAACGGTGGCTCTTCGCTGATTTTTCGCGCCACCGATGAGACTTTAGAAATCGCACATTGGGGCGCAGAACTTGGCGAGCTAACCGAAAGCTCAATGCAGAGCACTAAGCGCTCGATTGCCCACGGAGATTTAGATGTTAACCCGCGTAACTTAATACTGCGCGAACATTCACGGGGTTGGCGCGGCCGTCCTGCATTTCGTGGACACCGTAGCGGTAAATCAGTTTCTAATTACTTTGTACTTACCAAACATGAAGCTACAAAAGATGCGCTAACTGCACACTTTGAAGATAAGTCTGCTGGACTTTCGTTAGTCGTGAAATACCAACTAGATAAATATGGCGTAGTTACTGTTGAAAGCAAAGTAACAAATAGCGCTGACGGCGATTATTATCTAGAGCAATTATTAAATTGGTTACCACTACCCCAACAAGCCAACGAAGTTTTAGATTTCTATGGCCATTGGTCCAAAGAGCGCCAACCACAACGTCGCGCAATTAGCTACGGCTTAACTACCCGTGAAAGTTTTGAAGGTCGAAGCGGACACGATTACACCATCGCACAAATTGCCTTAACGAATGCAACTACCTTTCAAAGTGGTGAAGCATGGTCTATGTCTGTGGCTTGGAGCGGCAACAATATTCATCATTTGGAAAAGTTAGTTGATGAGAATATTTCTATCGGCGCTGGAGAAAACTTATCACCGGGCGAAATTATTTTGGCTAAGGGTGAAAGTTATTCCACTCCAAAAGTAATTGCAGTTTATTCAAATGAAGGCTTAGATGGCATAACAAATCGCCATTACGCCAGACTGCGTGCGCGCGATATCCATCCAAAACGTCCACGTCCACTTACTTTAAATACGTGGGAAGCAGTTTATTTTGATCATAACTTTGAAAAGTTATCGAAATTAGTGGAGAAAGCTGCAGAAGTCGGCGTTGAACGAGTTGTTTTAGATGATGGTTGGTTTGGTGCACGTCGCAATGACAAACAAGGTCTTGGCGATTGGGTTGTTTCAAAAGATGTTTGGCCAAATGGGCTAAAACCACTTGCAGATCTTGTAACTTCAAAAGGCATGGAATTTGGCCTCTGGTTTGAAGGCGAAATGGTGCAGATTGACTCTGATTTATACCGCGCACACCCTGATTGGATTTTGCAGGAGCCAGGGCGAATGCCGGTTTTTGGCCGCCACCAACAAGTTTTAGATTTAACTAAAGCTGGCGCTTATGAACATGTTTTAGAACAAGTGGATGCAGTTCTTAAATCTTGCAAAATCTCTTACATCAAATGGGATCACAACCGGTCATTAACTGATCCGATA
>JBPCTD010000027.1:0-3699 GCA_051006515.1 Candidatus Nanopelagicaceae bacterium
CGTAACTTTCCGTGAAGATCTTGTTATTTATCGTTCAAAGGTAACTGAATCTCTCTATAACTGGCGCGCCAACGTGATTCTTCACGAAATGGCCCATATGTGGTTTGGTGACTTGGTGACCATGAAATGGTGGAATGACACTTGGTTAAATGAATCATTCGCAGAGTGGGCGGCTTATTACACCTCTAGCAATGCAACTAAATACAAGAACTCATGGACTGAATTCACCGGAGCTCGAAAGAACTGGGCATACCGTCAAGATCAGCTCTCTTCTACCCACCCAATTGCAGTAGAGATGAAGAACATGGAAGAAGTTCGCACTAACTTTGATGGAATCACCTATGCCAAGGGTGCATCCGTGCTTCAACAATTAGTAGCGCACGTTGGTAAAGAGAATTTCTTTGCTGGCTTAAAGAAGTACTTTGCTAAGCATGCTTGGGGCAATACGGAACTTCGAGATTTATTGGTAGAGCTAGAAGCAACTTCTGGCCGCGATTTAACCGCTTGGACCAAAACATGGTTACAGACAGCGGGTGTAAATACATTTCGTCCTGATTTAAAAATCACCGATGGAAAGTATGAAGAAGTTGCCATTATCCAAGAAGCGCCACAAGTACCAGCAGGATCAAAGGAACTTCGTCCACATCGCATGGCAGTGGGTCTATTTGATGTTAAAAACGGCAAATTAGAACGTCGAAAGAGCGTGGAGCTAGATGTTATCGGTGCCCGCACTGTTGTCGAAGGACTTAAAGACGAAGCAGTTGCTGACTTACTTCTAATCAATGATCACGATTTAACTTACGGAAAGATTCGCTTTGATGAGCGTTCAATCCAGACGCTAAAAGCGCATCTTGGAGACTTAACAGATTCACTAACCCGTGCGCTCTGCTGGTCAGCTGCATGGGATATGCACCGTGATGGAGAGTTATCTGCAACTGATTACTCCGAAATTGTGCTAAATGCCCTTGGAAAAGAGAATGAAGCCTCAGTAATTCAATCTCAGATCGGACAGCTAGAGACAGCGGTAGAGATTTACTCATCACCAAAGAATCGAGAAGCGCTTCGCGCAAAACGCTCTGCTGGACTTTATAAATTGGCAACCAGCGCTAAGCCAGGAAGCGATGAGCAGTTAGCTCTAGTGCGTGGCTTTGCAAGTGGTGCAACTGTTTCTGATGCCGACAAAGTAAAAGAGATTCTGGATGGCAAGCTCTCTGGCTTAACCATTGATTCAGAGATGCGTTGGTCCTTAGTAAAGTCATTAGTTGAACGTGGAATATATGGCGCAAGTGAGATTGAATCTGAATTGCAACGCGACAACACGGCAGACGGTGCTCGCCATGCCGCGGAAGCAAAGGCAATGATTGCAACTGCTGATTCAAAGGCAGAAGCTTGGAAAACGCTAACCACCGCCGAACTTTCAAATCACATTCAGCGACATATGTTGATAGGTATCAATCGCCCAATTCAACAAGATCTATGGGCTCCTTATGTCGATAAGTACTTTGCGATTGTGCGAAAGATATGGGATGAAAACTCATACGAAATTGGTAAGCAATTTGCGGAATTGGCATTCCCAAGACTGGCACCAACCCAGGAGAACTTGGCAAAGGCTGAGAAATGGATTACTGATAACCAAGATGCTTCTGATGGCGTAATGCGTTGCGTTAAAGAAGGCCGTGATTCTTTACAGCGTGCGTTAAAAGCACAAGCTGCAGATAATTAATCGATCTTTTCTAAAGAAGATTTCTTGTTGCGCTTTGCGCTACCTGCATAAGCTAGCGCGCTAATCACAACGAAAAGTGCGATTGGAGCAACCACAAAATAAAGGAATGTCTCTGTTGCGCTAAGGCCAGGACCTGGAAGCATGCCTGGTTCCAAAGTGGTAGTTAGAAAATTCATAACGTGAAGTTTAGGCAGTTGCTGTCGCAACACCAAATGGTTCGAGATATGGAATCCATGCTGCCTCTGCACGTGTGGCACCTAACACACGCCAAGCAGCTCCCATTGGTTCGCGCGGTAACTGGCGCAATCTCCAACCCAATTCTTTAAGTGGTTTATCTGCTTTCAAATGATTGCATCGATGACATGCGCTAACGACATTCTCCCAAGTATGTGAACCACCGCGACTACGTGGAATTACGTGATCTATGGATGTAGCTGGTGAATTGCAATAAACACATCTGCCGCCATCGCGAGCAAAAATCGCACGTCTTGAAAGTGGAACTGCATGTCTGTAAGGAATCTTTACAAATTTATGTAAACGAATAACTGCAGGAAGAGCAATCTGGCCACTGGCATAATGAAGAATTTGTTCTGAATCTTCAACAACTGTTGCGCGTTCATTTAGAACTAAAATAAGCGCGCGTCTATCACTCACAACACCTAGTGGTTCGTATGTTGCATTGAGCACTAAAGCTCTAGACATATCCGCTCCCGTCCGGCACATGGCTTGGGCCGATTCGCAAATCTTGCCTTACCAGTCGCAACTTTGCTGGCATTTAACGCTTTACCAAGGTAACAATTTGAAGAATTTTCCCCTGCTTCTAGGTAGATTTACGCATATGAATCACCTGGAGAGCTTCTGGAATTGGTTTAACGGAGCGCCAATTCGTATAACCATCATTTTGATAGTGGCTATCGCAGCGCAGCAATTAGGCCATAGGACCATCAATCGAATTGTTGATCGCATCTCTAAAGCAGATCTTTTACCCGGGCCAAAGAACATCGGTTATCGCCAGGCAGAACGCGCAAAAACTCTGGGCACGGTGCTCACCAGTACATTAAATGGTGCAGTCTGGCTAATCGCGCTCTTTATGTTACTTGGTGAAATGGGGCTAAATCTCGGACCGCTAATTGCATCTGCTGGTGTAATCGGCGTTGCTCTTGGTTTAGGCGCACAGACCATTGTTAGAGATGTGCTCTCTGGAATTTTAATGTTAATTGAGGATCAATACGGCGTCGGTGATGTAGTGGAGGTTCTTGAAGTAAAAGGCAAAGTAGAACGCGTCGGTTTACGTATTACTTCAGTTAGATCAGATGATGGCACGCTCTGGTATTTAAGAAATGGCGAGATTTTGAAAGTTGGAAATAAATCTCAATCTGGTTGATTAACCAGGCTATTTGCGGCTAACTCCAAATAATTCCAAAGCTCTGCGCGATGCTCATCGCTTATTTTTACTGAATCTAATGCGCGCGACATCGCAGCAAGCCAAGCATCTTTTGCTTTTGGATCTATAAAGAATTGGTTATGCCGCATGCGAAGTCTTGGATGGCCACGTTCTTCAGAATATGTTGTAGGTCCACCCCAATATTGCTCAAGGAACATCTGCAATCTTTGCGCTGCCGCATGCCAATCTTTATCTGGATACATTGGACTAAGAATCGGATCGATTGCAACGACTGCGTAAAAACCTGAAACCAACTCCTCAAAGAATTCGGTTCCGCCGACCTCTTCCCAAAATGTACTCATAGATCTCTAAGTTCCTTGAAACTCTTGCTGCGAGCAATAAACAGTACAGCGATTGAAGCTAAAACACTGGCTACACCGCCAATATAAAATGCCAATGCGTAATCACCAAACTTAACTCGGACCATTGCAGCACCCAGAGCTGCGACTGAGGCTCCGATTTGATGTCCAGTGAATACCCATCCATAGACAACTGTTCCATATTTAGGTTCTAACACGCTACGGCATAAAGC
>JBPCTD010000028.1:0-9085 GCA_051006515.1 Candidatus Nanopelagicaceae bacterium
GATTTCTGCGAGCGCGATAAAGCCATCTCCTGGAAGAGGTTCGATATCTAAAAGCACTTGAGCGTTTGGAGCGTAATGATTTTCAAGGGAACCTGAGACTCGGATATCAGAACGTTCGACTAGTACAACATCTAAACCTGTTACACCTTTTATATCTTCTATGGTGATTGCTCCGGGGCGCAAGATTCTTGGATTGGTACTGGTGCAATCGATGATGGTGGATTCCACGCCAACTGCACATGGGCCGCCGTCCAGAATCGCATCTTTCTCATCTAGAAAGGCGCTTAGTTCTTCTTGAACTGCTTGGGCAGTTGTTGGAGAAACTTGGCCAAAACGATTGGCAGATGGTGCGGCAACTCCTTTGCCGCCGAGCTTTGAAAATTCTGTGAGAAGTTGAAGTGCCAATGATTGATTTGGAACGCGAATACCAACTGTGTTTTGGCTGCCCGTGATGAAATCTTTCGCAAGTTCTGATCTCTTTAAAATCAAAGTCATTGGACCTGGCCAAAAAGCTCTTGCTAAATCAATTGCAAAATCAGGAATCTCTTCAGCCCAATCGCCCATTGTTTGCCAATCTGCAATATGAACAATTAAAGGATGATCCTGTGGCCGGCCTTTGACCTTATAAATCTGAGAAACTGCACTTTCATTATTTGCATCAGCGCCAAGGCCATAAACAGTTTCGGTGGGAAAGGCCACTAAATGTCCTTCTTTTAAACTTTTTGCAGCCTGTTTAAGTGCATCCATAGTGCAATTGGAAACAAACTGCGATTGGGCCATTGAGTAAGGGTAAAGGTAAACTTATCCCTATGAAACTTAGGAAAATCTATGCCTTCGCGGCTTTAATCTCACTCATTTCAATCCCGGCGGCAACTGCAGCAAATGCTGCTACCCGTTATATAACGGTCAATGCTGAAGGAACCGTGAAGGTAGTTCCTGATGCGGTAAAGATTATGGGACAAGTTTCCGTTGTAGATGGCGCCAATGCCTCTGCTTTAGCAAAAGCTAATAGCTCAAGTAGCGCCATACGTAAGGCGTTGGCGGCGAACAAAATCAATACCAAAGATATTGCAACTACTTCGATGACGGTTTATCCAGAATATAACTACACCCAAGAAAAAGGTTCGGTTCTAGTTGGATACCGTGCTTCACAATCCTTCACAATCACTGTTCGTAATGCGACAAATGCTGGAGCGGTAGTCGATGCAATCGTGGCAGCCGGTGGAGATAACTTGCAGTTACAAGGTGTTTCACCATTTGTGATCGATAACAGCAAAGCGACTGCAGCAGCTCGAAGCGCGGCGGTAGCAAATGCTCGTGCCAAAGCTACTTCTTATGCCAAGTTGTTAGGTGTAAAACTTGGAAAAGTTAATTTCTTGACTGAGAATTCATCCTCGATTCCAGTGCCAATTTACGGAGTTGCTAAAGCAGCTGCCGATTCTGAAACCACGATTGATCTTGGTACCCAAGATATAACGGTTTCAATCTCTGTTCAGTGGTCAATTAATTAAGCGATCATTTGCAGCACTTGGGGTTGACCCCAACTTAATTTCTTCACTTAGCAATCAAGGTATTGAACAACCTTTCCCGATTCAGGTTGCCACTTTGCCGGAAGCAATTTCTGGTCGAGACATATTAGGTAAAGGCCAGACTGGCTCTGGAAAAACTTTAGCTTTTGGTTTAGCGGTATTGACCAGGTTAGCTTCTAAAAAAGCGAAGTCTGGTTCACCACTTGCATTAATTCTTGCGCCGACGCGAGAGCTTGCGATGCAAATAGATGATGTACTTTCTTTATATACCGATGATGTGTATTTAAATTCTGTGGTTTTAGCAGGTGGCATGCCATATCCACCTCAACTACAAGCACTTCGTAAAGGCGTGCAAATAGTTGTTGCTACACCGGGTCGCTTACAGGATCACATCAAACGCGGCACCATTGATCTATCGAATATTGAAATTGTCGTTCTTGATGAAGCCGATCAGATGGCAGATATGGGATTTTTGCCAGTTGTAACTGAAGTATTGGCTGGCACGCCACAAGATGGGCAGCGCCTCTTATTTAGCGCCACTTTAGACCGCGATGTCGATAAGTTGGTCAAGAAATTCATGAAGAACCCAGTTACTCATGAGATTGAAGTAAGTAGCCAACGCGAAGCGGACATGGATCACCATGTTCTAGTCGTAGATTCGCATGTAAAAGATGATGTGATTGCACAGATTGCATCACGTGAAGGTAGAACTATCTTCTTTGTGCGCACTAAACATGGCGCTGATAAATTAACGGAAAAGTTAAAGAAACAAGGCGTTGATGCGGGAGTACTTCATGGTGGTCGTACCCAGAAGCAACGTATGCGTGTATTAGATGCATTTAAAATTGGTAAGAAGCGGGCGTTGATTGCTACCGATGTTGCTGCCCGTGGAATTCACGTTGATGATGTTTCTTTGGTGGTTCACGTAGATCCACCTGAAACTCATAAAGATTATTTACATCGTGCAGGTCGAACTGCACGAGCAGGCGCGAAGGGCACCGTTGTTTCAATCGCCTCTAGTGGCAATCGCAAACGAGTTCATAACCTTGGTAAAGATGCCGGAATTAAGATGACTGAAACTCGTATTGAACCTCGAGACAATAAATTACATCCAGAGTTGCTTCGTATTACTGGTGCGCAAGAACCATCTGGCATTCCAGTTGAAGAAGAACAAGCGCCTCGTGGTGAGCGAAGTAAGTCTGGTCGTTCCAAACCACAGCAACGTAGAGATAAGCCATCCAGCTCTAGAAATCCTAGAAAAACTAGCAGAACTAGAAACTCTAGAAATTTAAAGGGCAGCGAAAAAGTAAAAGAAAAAGAGAGCCCAAAGCGCGAAGATAAGAAACCTGATCGCGATGCGCTGCGAAGAAAAGATCGCGCTGCTACAAAGTTTGATAAGCGGATTGAAAAACGCGTAGTGCGCGAAGAGCCAAAAGAGCGTGAAAGTAAATCTCAGAAACCAAATCGAATTGCACGCCGAGCACATTTACAACCTGAAGGCAGAGTTGTGAAAACTCGTTCTGAAAAAAGAAAGCAATCAGGCGCGAAAAATAAGGGTAAACCTCGCTCGCGCAAGGGTAAATAACTCGTTTTGGTTGCTTGGTAATTCGCAGGTAAGATTTGCGAGCCTTTAAACGTCCCCATCGTCTAGGGGCCTAGGACATCGCCCTTTCACGGCGGTAACACGGGTTCGAATCCCGTTGGGGGCACGAAGAGTTAGGCGATCTGTTGTTCGCTTGATGTATTGAGTTTTCTCGATGCATCAAGGGATGGAGCAACATCGATTAAATTCGAAAAGATACTAACTCCTTGGAAAGGCCCAGTAGCGCAGTTGGTTAGCGCGCCGCCCTGTCACGGCGGAGGTCGCGGGTTCAAGTCCCGTCTGGGTCGCTTAGTTTTTTACAAAAACTAAATGGCTGGGTAGCTCAGTTGGTACGAGCGAACGACTGAAAATCGTTAGGTCGCCGGTTCGATCCCGGCCCCAGCCACTTCTTAATTTAATTTATGATTTAATTTATTTTAAATTTTATTCGAAAATATTTTTTATTAATCAACCAGCTGCGCCAGAGCCTGATGGACCAGCTTTGCGTTGTACCTGTGGTGCGCCACCTGAACGTTGGCCGCCTTGTACTTTAGAACCACCAGATACTCCCTGATTGTTCTTATGCCCACCTTGCTTTGCTTTCTTTGCTTCAAGCGCAGCGAGCATTTTTGCTTTTGCATCATTGTTATCAGCCATGGTCAGATTCTACTCTTTCAATTGCAAAGTCTTAATCGGTATGAGGTATACGAATAAAGAAGATATAAAGCGCTAACCAGGTCAATCCGGCAAGGATTATGAGAGAAGCGCTCTGTTGTTTAAAGACCGCGTAGGCAGTTACTCCGTACACACCTGCAAGCCCCCAAAGCGAAATAGCTGCGGCGCGACGCTGCAAACCTTTACGCATTAATCTGTGAGAAAGATGATCTCTTCCACCAGTAAATGGACTAATGCCACGAGCAATTCTTGAAGTAACAGCAACTGTGGTGTCTAAAAGTGGAACCGCCATTAATAACAGTGGAATAGAGAGGGATTTCCATGAAGGTTGAATCGCGGGATTTAAGCGAATAGTTAATACTGCAACGATGATGCCTAAGAAAAGGGCACCGGCATCGCCCATGTAAATCTTGGCTGGTGAACGATTCCAAAGGAGAAAACCGGCGGTTGCACCCGCAGTAACGATAGCTAGTGCGCCAACTAATAATTGACCTTGGTCATAAGCAATCAAAAATATAAAAAGCGAAATAACCGTAACGGTGCCAGCAGCACCGCCATCTAAATTGTCGAAGAAGTTAATGCTGTTACAGACGCCCACAATCCATAGTGTTGTGATGATCGCATCTACGATAAATATCTTGGAAGGCGTTCCAATTGTTTCTGTGGAAATTAGAATTCCAGCAACTACAACGCCAACGAGAGTCTGAGATATCAAACGTGGCCAAGGTGGTAAGCCCCGCAAATCATCAATCAATCCCATAACTGCCATCAAGGTTGCGGGAATTAGAACTGTTGAAGCTAAAACTAAATCGCGATTTTCAATGATTGCAGTGCTGTAAGTTGCAATCAAAACTCCGACAACAATTGCCACTCCGCCTAAATAAGGAACCGGTTCGCTCTGTACTTTTCTGGCGATATTAGGTGCATCAACCGCACCGATTTTCAAAGCAAGCTTTCTCATTAACGGTGTAAGCGCACCAACAAAAATAAAAGTGGCAAGAGCTAAGTAGAGATATTGCGAAAATTGATACTGCATATATTGATCCGGAAATGGAATCCTTTTAAGGCTTATTCTTTAAATGAGTCTCAAGCAGCGCTTTTACTTCTGATTCGCGATAACGGCGATGGCCACCCAAAGTTCTAATTGAAGTTAACTTTCCAGCTTTCGCCCAACGAGTTACCGTCTTTGGATCAACTCGAAAAAGCGCAGCGACTTCAGAGGGTGTAAGCAGAACTTCGGATGTATATCCGTTCATGTCTTTACCCGCCTGCCTGTCCGTTATGCGCAAATTGCGTAGGAGTGAAGTTAGTCCTTATCTAGAGCATTTGGCAATAAAGAGAGGAAAAAAGACTGGGTATATTTAATATTTCTTTGGCTAAACGCGCTTAAGAAGCGCTTTCGAAGGCTGAAACCTTCCGCCAACGGGTAACTAAACGCTCATAACCGCGTCCCGCGAGCGCGCCATCGCCCACAGCCAGACCAGCAATAGAAGATTGAATGTCCTCAATGGAGGTATCAGCTTCTAGGCCACCCTCTTCGGCTAAAGCTAGTTCCAAATAGTTAGCGAGCCCGCCGTAATCCAATTCCACCATCGAATTTGGGTGGAACATTTCTAGCCAATCAACTAAATCTAAAAGTTCTTGTTCCACTGGACCTTCGCCAAAAGCACTTTTTACTGCGCTATGCGTGGTCTTTGCTCTACCAATTGCTCGAGCAATGTTGGTTCGACAGATGACGTATGCGCCATCATGGTTATGTCCACGATTTCTTTCATGGGTTTCGAAAAGCGCAAACCAACGTGGTGGGATCATCCAGGTATTAGAGATTATGTGCGGCACTTTGCTCTTAGTGAAATCAATACTGTCTTCTAACGCCTCTTCAAAAGAATTAGAAACAAAGAAAGGCACTACGGTGATTGGAATTGTTGACTTAAATTCGTTTAGTGCAGCCCAAGTACGAACCGATGTTGACCAAGGGCAGATATAACGTTCGCCATCTAAATCTAAAATATGAACGCCATCAGGTCTGGTGCTTGGTAATTGCATGGTGGCAATTCGCTGTAAGGAATCGTTCTGTTCTAAGTTCTTTGAATCAAATTGTGCTTCTGGTGAAGTTGATTCCCAACGCAATCTATCTGCCGCTTCAAATGCAGATAGCGGCTCGTAGATTCTTAATGAAGCTACATAAGGAGTTGGACGCAATTTAAATTTCAATCAAGAAATTAAGCACGACGGATGTAATTGCCTTCAGCGAAAGGATCGTCGTCATCTAATTTGGAATCGCGATCGGATTCTCCGTGTAATTCTTCAGCTAACTTTTGAAGATCAATCTCATGTGAATCGTATTTGAGGTCTCGAGCGACTTTTGTCTGCTTTGCCTTTGCGCGGCCACGGCCCATGATTCAGCCCCTTAACGTTCTCTAATCAGATGCGTAGGTTATCGCTTGGCCTGCCTGACTCACAAAATTGAGCGTGAGAGCTCTAACCGAGCGGCAGATAACCGCTTAAATCAGCCCGAACGCCGGATGCGTTAATCGCTCCTCGATTCATGGCAGATTCCCAACTTTCCGCACCGCTTGCTAGCGAAAGCCAGGTATGGACATCCATCTCTATGACATTCGGCGGGGTGCCACGGGTATGAGTCGGTCCTTCGCCGCATTGAATCGCACCATATGGCGGAACTCGTACTTCGATTGCGCGTCCGGGTGCGCGCTCTGCCAATTTAGCTAATGAAATTTTTACTTGTTGCAAAATCTCTGGATCGCGCGACATCAAAAATTAAGAACTAACGAATGGTTTCAGGTTGATACTTTGCTGCATTTGGATGCGCATTAACAATTTTTGTTATCTCCGAAGCCACTTTGGAAACCTGTTCTTTGGCCGCACCAGTAAATTTAATTGGATTCTTAATTAAGTCTTGTAATTCATTTCGATCAAGCGGAATTCGCGGATCATCTGCAAGCGAATCTAACAATTGATTCGATTCGCCCTCACGCATTGAAAGTGCAGCCTTAGTGGAATGCTCTTTGATTATTTCATGTGCGTTCTCGCGACCGACACCTTTCTTAACAGCAGCCATCAGAATTTTGCTGGTTGCTAAGAATGGTAAGTAGCGCTCGAGTTCAGCATTGATAATTTCAGGAAATGCACCAAACTCTTTTAGAACCGTCAGCATAGTTTCGATTAATCCATCAAAGGCATAGAAGGCATCCGCAATTGCTACTCGACGGACAACAGAACATGAGACATCGCCTTCATTCCATTGATCCCCGGATAGTTCGCCGACCATTGCACTATAACCGCGTAGTACAACTGCTAAACCATTAACTCTTTCGCATGAACGTGTGTTCATTTTATGTGGCATCGCAGAAGAACCAACCTGCCCTGCTTTAAATCCTTCAGTAACCAATTCCGCGCCAGCCATCAATCTGATAGTCGTTGCAAGCGAAGATGGTGCAGCGGCTAGCTGAACCAAAGTGGTAACTACTTCATAATCCAAGGAACGTGGATAGACCTGGCCAGTTGAAGTAAGCACTCGATTAAATCCAAGATGTTCGGCAATCTCACGCTCTAAATGTGAATGTTTTTCAAATGAGCCAAGTAAATCAATCGAATCTTGCGAAGTTCCGACTGGACCTTTTAATCCGCGCATCGGATAGCGTTGCATCAATGAAGTTAATCGTTCGTAAGCAAAGAGCAACTCTTCTGCGCTATTGGCAAATCTTTTTCCTAGCGTTGTAACTTGTGCCGGAACATTATGAGATCTACCTGCAATAGGTTGTCCAGAATATTCAAGCGCCTTTTCACCGAGTCTTGCAAGTAGTGCAACTACTTTGTCATGCACTAATTCCAGAGCTAATCTAATTTGCAGCGCTTCAATATTTTCAGTTAAATCACGGCTAGTCATTCCGGTATGAATAACTTCGTGACCAGCTAGCGAATTAAATTCTTCGATGCGCGCCTTTACATCATGTCGATTTTCTTTTTCGCGCTTATCAATTGAAGTTAAATCTACTGAGTGTTTTACTTTCTCATAAGCAGAGATTTGATCATCTGTGATGTCATGACCCATTTTCTTCTGTGCTCTAGCAACTGCCAGCCAAAGTTCACGCTCTGCAATGATTTTGGCTTCTGGCGAGAAGATTTGGCGCATCGCCAGTGATGCATATCGATTTGCTAGAACACTCACTGGCTTATTCTCCTACGATTTGATGAAATCTTTAACTACGATTGTTTGGTCACGGCCAGGTCCAACGCCAATTGCTGACATAGGCGCGCCACTTAACTGCTCTAGGTACTTGACGTACTTCTGGGCATTGACTGGCAAATCTTCAAACTTCTTGCAACCAGAGATATCTTCTTTCCAGCCATCAAGATATTCATAAATTGGTTTCGCGTGATGAAAATCAGTCTGTGATGCCGGAACTTCTTCTACGCGCTTGCCATCTACTTCATACGCGACGCAAACTGGAATTTTCTCCCAGCCAGTTAAAACATCTAGCTTTGTTAAGAAGAAATCAGTTAAACCATTAACGCGGGTGGCATATCTGGCAATCGGAGCGTCAAACCAACCACAACGACGGTTACGGCCGGTGGTAACTCCAACTTCGCCGCCAATCCGTCTTAACGCTTCGCCATCTTCGTCAAACAGCTCAGTTGGAAAAGGGCCGCTACCAACACGTGTGGTGTAAGCCTTCAAAATTCCGATTACGCGATCAATCTTTGTTGGGCCAATTCCGGAACCTGTACATGCACCACCAGCGGTTGGATTAGATGAAGTTACATATGGATAAGTTCCGTGATCAACATCTAGCAGTGTGCCTTGTGAACCTTCTAGCAAGACAGTCTTGCCTGATTCCAGCGCTTTATTAAGCATTAGCGCGGTATCTGCAACATATGGACGCAAAATTTCTGCGTAATTTAAATATTCCGCCAAAACATCATCCACGTTAATGCCATTGCGATTAAATACTTTAATCAAAACTTGATTCTTATCGCGTAGCGCTGCTTCTAGTTTCTGTCGCAGAATTGAAGGATCAAATAAATCTTGTACTCGAATACCAATGCGATTGATTTTATCTGCATAAGCTGGACCAATTCCGCGACCAGTTGTACCAATCTTCGCTTTTCCTAAGAATCGCTCAGTAACTTTATCGATAGTTCGGTGATACGGAGTAATCAAATGAGCATTTAACGAAATCAATAACTTTGAAGTATCGATACCGCGTTCATCTAAACCTTTGATTTCTTCTAGCAAAACTGCTGGATCAATTACTACGCCATTACCAATTACCGGTAC
>JBPCTD010000029.1:0-5471 GCA_051006515.1 Candidatus Nanopelagicaceae bacterium
GAATAGTGATACGGCGTAAAAGCATCAAACTCGGCCGCACAGGTATCGACCGTATTATAGACAGGCCGGATATCAAGATGCCAACGAAGATTTCTAATTTCTTCGACCTTTGACTGACGGATTGCTGCTATTTGCTCGTCAGAGAATCCAAATTTTTTAGCCTCAAAAAGGTTTTCCGCATTCAAATCTCCAGGCTGTGAGAGCTCCTCAGCCTTCTGATTTATCAAGTAAATTTGGTGTAAATACCAAGGATCTATTTTTGTTGCTTGATGTACCTCTGCTATGGAAGCTCCAGCCCACATCGCCATCTGTACCTGTTGAAGTCGATACTCGGTTGGAGTTCGCATCGCATCGAGTAACGCAGCTCTATTTATACCGGTCCTATCCGCGGGAAATTGAAAAATTGCTTCCTTACGCTCTAAGGAACGAAGAGCCTTCTGCAAAGCTTCCGGAAACGATCTGCCGATAGCCATTGCTTCACCGACAGATTTCATAGTTGTAGTTAGACGTGGATCTGCATCAGCGAATTTTTCGAAGGCAAAACGTGGCGCTTTAACTACGATGTAATCCAATGTCGGTTCAAATGATGCTGGAGTAACCTTCGTAATATCATTTTGAATTTCGTCCAGTGTGTATCCAATCGCTAACTTCGTCGCAATTTTGGCAATTGGAAATCCTGTTGCCTTAGAAGCAAGCGCAGATGAACGAGAAACACGCGGATTCATTTCGATTACGATTATTCGACCATTGTCAGGATTAACCGCAAATTGGATATTGCAGCCGCCAGTATCAACGCCAACTTCTCTGATTATGTTGATGGATAAATTTCTAAGCTTTTGATATTCGACATCTGTCAAAGTTAAAGCTGGTGCTACAGTAATTGAATCACCAGTATGCACGCCCATTGGATCAAGATTCTCAATTGAACAAACAATCACCACATTATCTTTACGATCTCGCATAACTTCGAGCTCGTACTCTTTCCAACCAAGTATTGATTCTTCCAAAAGAACTTCTGAGGTAGGGCTGTGGCGAAGACCAGCACCTGCAATTAGTAGAAGCTCCTCCTCGTTATATGCGACACCTGAACCCAAGCCGCCCATAGTGAAAGAAGGTCTAACCACAACTGGATAATTCAAAACTTGCACAGCTTTTAAGCAATCATCCATTGTGTGGCAGATAATGGAACGTGCTGATTCGCCGCCTACTTTCTCTACAATTGCGCGGAACAGTTCACGATTTTCGCCACGTTGGATGGCATCTACATCTGCGCCGATTAATGAAACGCCATGTTTTTGCAGGATTCCTTCTTCGTGAAGTTTGATTGCAGCATTTAACGCTGTTTGACCACCTAAAGTTGCTAAAACTGCATCAGGTTTTTCTTTTACAATAATTTGCTCAATTGCCGCGCTAGTGATTGGTTCAATATAGGTCGCATCCGCAAATTCAGGATCTGTCATGATTGTCGCTGGATTTGAATTAATCAAAATAACGCGAATACCTTCAGATTTCAATATTCGACAAGCTTGAGTGCCCGAATAGTCGAACTCACATGCTTGTCCAATTACTATTGGGCCAGAACCAATAACTAAAACACTTTTTATGCTGTTATCAATTGCCATGTTTAGCCAACTTAAACTGACTCATTAACTCAATAAAACGATCAAAAAGATAGTTAGCGTCATGCGGACCAGCTGCAGCTTCTGGATGATATTGAACGCTAAACGCGGGACGATCAATTAAGCGCAAACCTTCAACAACGCCATCATTTAAACCCACATGAGTAACTTCGCCACGCCCAAACACAGTTGTGAAAATACCTTCTGTTGGCGCTTTAAGTGCAAAACCGTGATTATGTGCAGTAATCTCTACTTTTCCAGTTAATTTGTCCATAACCGGTTGATTTATTCCGCGATGACCAAACTGCAACTTGTACGTATCAAAACCCAAAGCTCGCCCAAGAATTTGATGTCCAAAGCAGATACCAAAGAGTGGAATTCCACTTTGCAAAAGTTGCTGTACAGTTTCAACGGTTTTATCCATAGTTGAAGGATCACCAGGGCCATTTGATAGGAAAATACCATCTGGTTGTAACTGCAAAATATCTTCAGCGGTAGAGTTAAAGGGAACCACAGTTACCTTTACTCCTTTCTGAGCTAAAGAACGCGGCGTCGCTGCCTTTATTCCTAGGTCTAGAGCTACAACATGAAACTTTGCGCCGCTTTCGGCTTCTACGACATAGGTTTTATCTGTTGATACATCTTCAGAAAGAAAGCTTCCGGTCATCTGATCCATCGTACGTACTTCTATGACCATCTCTTCCCTAGTTAAATGGCTTTCACTGAAAATTCCCACACGCATAGCGCCTCGGTCGCGAAGATGTCGAGTTAGTGCCCTGGTGTCGATTCCTTGAATTCCGACAATTTCTTGCTTTTCTAATTCAGATTCAAGTGAATTTTTTGATCTCCAATTACTAACTACTGGAGATGGATTTCTAGCTACAAAACCTGAGACCCAAATTTTGGACGATTCGTTATCTTCTAAATTCCAACCGGTATTTCCAATGTGCGGAGCCGTCATAACAACTACTTGTTTGTGATAAGAAGGATCAGTTAAAGTTTCCTGATATCCCGTCATTCCAGTGGCAAAAACAGCTTCACCAAATGTTTTACCTATTGCACCCCATGGTGATCCTTCGAAGATGGTGCCGTCATCTAGAACTAGAAAAGCTTTACCCATTAGCCCTCCAAGTTGGACGCCCATCGAAGAATGTTGCTACTACGCTACCTGAGAATTGCATTCCGTGAAATGGCGTATTACGTGCCTTGGACAACACTAAATCCCGATCAACTTTCCAACTTTTATCTGGCGCAAATAGAGTTAAATTTGCAGGATTGCCTTTGGAGATACTCATTCCTTGATTTGAATAGCCGGCAATCTCAGCCGGTTTCGAAGACATTCTTTGCTGTAATACTTCAACATCAATTAAGCCACTATCAATCATTGTTTGCCAAAGTATTGGTAGCGCAGTTTCAAGACCTAGCATTCCAAATGCAGCTGCCTGCCATTCACACTCTTTGAACTCTGCTTGATGAGGGGCGTGATCTGTAGCAACAATATCAATTGTTCCTTCGGCTAACGCTTCACGGATCGCCATAACATCAGATTCAGTTCGCAAAGGTGGATTTACCTTATAAATGGGATCGTAGGATTCGGCGTATTTGTCCGTTAAAAGGAGATGATGGGGCGTAACTTCTGCAGTTACTTGAATGCCTCGTGCCTTTGCCCATCGAATAATTTCAACGCCACCTGCAGTGGTTAGATGACAGACATGTAATCTTGAACCTACATGATCGGCTAAAAGAACATCTCTTGCAATGATTGCTTCCTCTGCAACTGCTGGCCAACCTTTTAACCCTAACTTAGATGAAATCACTCCTTCGTTCATTTGAGAATCTATTGTTAGATTGGGATCTTGCGCATGTTGCGCGATTACACCATTAAATTTCTTAACGTATTCCAAAGCACGCCTCATGATCAAGGAATCGCTCACACAATTACCGTCATCGCTAAACACTCGAACCTTTGCAACTGAATCGGCCATTGCACCAATTTCTGCCAATTCCTTGCCTTCAAGATTCTTGGTAACTGCGCCTACCGGATGCACCTCTGCAAGATTTGCTGCTTGACCGAGTCGATAAACCTGCTCAACGACACCAGCAGTGTCAGCTACTGGTGAAGTATTTGCCATCGCCGAGATAGCGGTGAATCCGCCACGCGCTGCTGCCATCGAACCACTTAGAACTGTTTCCGCATCCTCTTTTCCAGGTTCGCGAAGGTGCGTATGTAGATCTACAAGTCCTTGCAAGGCAATAGTTCCTGTGCCATCAATAATTTCAGTTTCTTGATTAGCGTTAGCTTGTTTAGAAACATCCGAGATCTCAGCAATTAATCCCTTGTTAATCAAGATGTTGACAGGTTTCCCCGAAATTTTGGTGTTGGTAATTAGATATTTCATTGCTCACCTGCAAGCAAAAGATACAAAATGGCCATTCTGATACTGATGCCATTAGAAACTTGTTCCACAATAACGCTGCGCGCTGAATCAGCGGCATCCGCCGTAATCTCCAAGCCGCGGTTCATTGGCCCAGGATGCATCACTATTGCATTTGGTTTCATCATTTGTAAGCGTGATTTATTCAACCCAAAATAATGACTATATTCGCGGACACTTGGGAAAAATGAATCCTTCATACGTTCCATTTGAATTCGTAGCATCATAAGAGCATCGACACTTGGAAGGATTGCATCCAGAGAATATGACACATCTGCTGGCCAATCATGAATACCTACAGGAAGCAAAGTTGGCGGCGCAACCAAGGTGACTTTTGCGCCCAATTTAGTTAGAAGTAAAACATTCGATCTCGCTACCCGCGAATGCAATACGTCGCCAACTATTGCAATATGCAGACCCTCTAAAGTTCCTGAATCATGTGCTAAATGTTTTCTAATAGTAAATGCATCAAGCAAGGCTTGACTCGGATGTTCGTGAGTGCCATCACCGGCATTTATAACTGACCCTCTAGTCCATTCTGAATCAGCTAATCTCTTTGCCGCTCCTGATGCGCTATGTCTGACTACAACCGCATCAGCGCCCATGGCTTGTAACGTAAGTGCCGTATCTTTTAAAGATTCACCTTTAGAGACAGAGGAACCTTTTGCGCTGAAGTTGATAACATCCGCAGATAATCGCTTTGCAGCCGCTTCAAATGAAATTCGAGTTCTGGTTGAATCTTCAAAGAAAAGATTTACTATGGTACGGCCACGAAGTGTAGGTAATTTCTTCATAGGACCATCAGAAACCTTAGCCAATTCACTTGCGGTATCTAAAATTGAAATCGCTTCTACTAAGTTCAAGTCATCAATTGAAAGCAAATGTTTCATGAGACAGCCACCTCATCTTTACCATCAACCTCTAAAAGATGGACTGTCACTAATTGATTTTTATTCGTTGGAATATTCTTGCCTACGTAATCAGCTTTAATTGGCAAATCACGGTGGCCTCGATCTATTAAAACTGCAAGTTGTACTGTTTTTGGTCTACCAAGTTCGCCTATTGCATCGAGCGCTGCTCTAATTGTTCGACCGGAGAATAGAACATCATCCACCAGTACAACATCTCTGCCTTCTATTCCGTTTTTTGGAATGGATGTTGGCATCAACGCTCGAGGAGCCCGAGTCCTTAAATCGTCCCGGTGCAGTGTGATATCTAAAGTTCCCTGAGCAACGGCAGAGCTTTCAATTTGCGAGATTAATGTCGCGATTCTATTACCGAGATGCGCTCCGCCTGTGGGAATGCCCAAAATAACTAAATTAGCGGCGCCAGAGTTTCGCTGCAATATCTGATGAGCGATTCGCGTTAATGCGCGCGATTTTTCTACATCATTCTTTTTTACCGCACCTTCCGCACC
>JBPCTD010000030.1:0-4169 GCA_051006515.1 Candidatus Nanopelagicaceae bacterium
TAGCTAAATGCGATCGTGTATTTATCTTTGCACTTTCTATGGGCGGTGCTACATCAATTCAATTGGCTCATCGTTTCGGTTCCAGAATTTCAGGTTTAGTTTTCGTCAATCCAATGATTACTATCAAAGGGCCGCTCCAATACTTCCTACCATTGATCTCTAAATTCATTCCAAAAACAAACGCGGTTGGGGGAGACATCAAGAAGCCTGGAGTAAGTGAATGGTCTTATGATGCTTTGCCGCTTAAAGGGGTAGTTCAATTACGAAAACTTCTACTTGATTCACGTTCGAAGTTGCCAGAAATCAAAGTACCTTTCATGATTTTTCATTCAAAAGAAGACCATGTGCTTCCGGTTTACAACACGGATATATATTTAGATGAGATCGGATCTGAAAGTAAGCAGCGCATAGAATTGATTAACAGCTACCACGTAGCAACCATTGATTACGATGCCGATATTATTTTCGAAAATTCGTTATTGATGTTGAAGTAGTTCTATTTCCAACGAGTATCAATATCTGGGTCACGCTGAATCAGAATTTTCCATATTTCATCAGGTTCTAATCCGGTAGCAAGCGCCTCTTTAATGGTCATAGATCCCAGCTCTGAAATTGCCATGTCATTTGCAAATGTCTCTGCGTCTGGGTAAACCTGTTTCATTCGATACCAGAATTCGCTAAGGCGCATAATTGAAATCTTAATATAGATAAATGTCCCGTGAGATAAGCAAGAGAAAGTCTAAGATGAGCCGCGTGACCAAAGAAAAAGTCTTTGAGTGGCTGGGCGTCATTACCGCAATTGTTTATTCGCTCTTGGTGGCTTCCAATACTGGTCTTGAATTTCTGGGCTTCACTTTATTGTTATTGAGTTCCTTTTCGATAGGCATCTGGGCTTATTTAGGAAAACATCGCGGAATTCTCTTTCTTCAGTTCTTTTATGCAACTGCCGGAATAATCGGAATGATTCGTTGGTATCAATGAGCTCGCTTCAAATTCTGGATTTCATCGCCACCTTTGTATTTGCTCTGGTTGGTTCAAGAGTGGCGGCATCAAAGAATATGGATTACGGCGGAATTGCTTTTGTCGCCGCCGTGACCGCGTTATCCGGAGGAACTTTTAGGAATTTAGCGCTTAATCTAAAACCTGGTTGGTTGGTAGAGCCCTACTTATTGATCGCAGTAGTCATGGCAGTTTCCATCACCATTATCTTCAAAGCCAAAGACGCAGCAAAGAGATTTGTGCTAATTCTGGATTCAATATCACTTGCTGTTGCAGTCGTTGCGGCAGTGGATCTATCCATGGATAAGAACGTTGGAGTAGTGGGAACTGTGGTTTTGGGAGTTCTCTCTGCTGTACTTGGCGGTTTAGTCCGTGATGTTCTATGTCAGATTCCGCCAATTCTTTTACATCGCGAAACCATCGGAACTTCCTCCTTATTGGGCGCAATAGCCTGTGTAGCGCTCTATCAAACAGATTTACCAAGTGCTGTCAGAGCAATCGTTAGTGGCTTAGTCGTAGTTGCAGTCCGATTAGTTTCCGTGAAATACAAATGGAATCTGCCTAAGATTAAATGAACGCTCCAAGAATAGTTTCTATCAATGTTGCGCACCAGGCACGCATTGGAGATTGGACTGGTAGCGAAGGTCGAACCGGTATAGATAAACGCCCCATAACCGGTGAAGTGAAATTTGAAGATAATGGGGTAGCTGGAGATTTGGTTATAGATCGCAAAGCCCACGGTGGTTTTGATAAAGCTGTTTATGCATATGCGATTGAAGATGCTCTTTGGTGGCAGCAACAGGTAGAACGGAAAATCAACCCAGGAGCATTCGGCGAAAACTTAACCACCGAAGGCATTGATTTAAATACTTGTTTAATTGGAGAACGCTGGCAAGTCGGAACCACAGTGCTTGAAATTTCTGAACCTAGGATTCCTTGTCGGGTATTTGCCGGGTTTTGGCAGCGACCAACTTTGATCAAAGACTTTACTGAAGCAAAGAGATCCGGCGCATATTTGCGAATCATCGAAGAGGGTGCGGCTAAGTCCGGTGATGAAATAAAAGTTATTTATCGGCCAAAACATGAAATTACGATTCTAGATATTTTCGAAGCTAAAGCTGGCAACAGAGAGAAAATGCCAGAGATTGTTAAAGTTGCAGAGCTATCCATGAAGTATCAAGAATGGGCGAAGAAGGTATCCACCGATTCATGAGAATGCGAATCAGTAAAGGTCTTCCAATATTTCTAGCCGCTATAAATATGCGCGCAGGGTTGGTGTTAATTGGTCCACTTATTCCGATACTTAAGAGTTATTATGGTTTAAGCAATACCGCCTTGGCCTTATTAGCCGGAATTCCGATGCTCTGTTATTCCGCCAGCAGTCTTTTAATTACTTATGTGGCCAAGCTAGGTTCTAGTAATGCAATTATCCGTTTCGCTATCACCGCACTCACTATTGGTCTGGTTGCTAGAGCATTTACCGGGTTAGTTGGGCTATTTCTATTTACATTCTTAATCGGTATTGCCATCGCCATTATGAATTATGAAATCCCCGTATGGGTAAAGGAAAATGCCGAAGATAGCGCTGGTTTTATGACCGGCGTTTACGTCACCATTATGGGCTCTTTCGCAGCAATTTCTATTGCAGTAACTGTGCCGCTTGCGGAGTTGAATTCACTTTCTTGGCGAATGGCAATGGCTCCGTGGATGTTTATTGCTGCAATCACTGCTTGGTACTGGTGGCGGAAAGTCCCAATCGGTGCAAAATCATCTGAGAACAATTCGGTTCATTTCTGGCGATCTGAATTATTTTCCAACCCATTAGCTTGGGCCTTGGTTCTTTTCTTTGGCTTCGAATCAATGACTTTCTATGCCACCGCAACTTGGTTTCCAACTTTGCTAACCGACAAAGGATTTACTTTGACTCAAGCGGCGATCGCAGTTTCGATATCAGGTTTAGTGGGTTCCTTTGTGGGACTTGCGGCACCGCATTACATCAGTAAGGTTTCTGATCAAAGATTTATTTTGGCTGCAGCTTCAATGGTTTCGGTCTCTGCTTTCTTAATGATTTCTTTCCAGGATGGCCAAATACTTTTTCTCTGGCTCTGTTTATCGAATATTGGAATCTCTATTGCTTTTCCAATGGCGCTTTTGCTTTGCAGTAGTAAAGCTGTAAATCCAGAAGACACGAGAATTCTTTCGACCATGATGCAATCTTTTGGCTACATACTCTCTGCATCCGGGCCAATTTTCATGGGCAAAGTTTTTGAAATTTCTGGCAGTTGGGATGTCGCTTTACAGGCTATTGCTTTTATTGCCTTCCTTCAAATGGTTATGGGGTTTGTGGTCGGCAAACCCGGTTACATTAGAAGTTAGTTTCCAGTTTTACGATATTTACGCAAAGCAAGTGGTACAAAAATCGCCATAATCAAAATCATGTAAAAAAACGATGTTACCAATGGATGTTCACTAGGAAATGATCCAGCGGTGGCCCCAAATTCGTTCTTGAGACCAAACAGTTCGCGGCAAGCTGCCACCATAGTTGAAACTGGATTCCATTCAGCGAAATATTGAAGCGCTCTTGGCATTCCGGTTGTTGGAGCAAAAGCATTGGATAGGAAGGTAAGTGGGAAGGTAACCAAGAAACTTACGTTGGAAACAGTTCTGGCATCCCTGGCGGAGAGACCCACTAACGCGCCAATCCAGGAAAGGGCATAGCCAAATAGCAGAAGAAAAATAAAACCAACGGCGATTTCAAACACACCGGTTGATGGACGCCAGCCAACTATGAATCCAGTAATTCCCATTACCGTTAAGACAACTACGTTAAGTAAGGCATCTCCAAGAGTTCTGCCAACTACTAATGCAGATTGAGAGATCGGTAGGGATCTAAAGCGATCTATCAAGCCTTTCTTCATATCTTCTGCCAGTCCAGCTGCAGTTCCTGCCAAAGTAAATGCCACAGTTTGAACGAAAATTCCTGGCATCAATAACTGGACATAACCACCTGGTTGGCCAGTATTGATTGAACCACCGAAAACATATCGGAAAAGTAATACGAACATAACTGGCTGAATAGTTGAAAAGATCAGAACTTCCGGAACGCGAGTTAATAATCGCAACTGTCGTTGGGTAATGATTGCAGTGTCTCTAATCATGCTCATTTTGAT
>JBPCTD010000031.1:0-11471 GCA_051006515.1 Candidatus Nanopelagicaceae bacterium
ATTGTAAACAACATCTATATTCAGCTAGAAAATTAAAGAAGCAACTATAAGTAATGCAGAAATTACTAATACTCCGATTCTGGTGGATTTTCTCTTTAGCAGATCACTAGATGTGCCATTCTTGCTGGCTAGAAAAAGCCCACTGCCAAAGAGAATCATTAGATAGCTTAGATTCAGCGAACTAGCATCTTTGTTGCGATAAACCGCGTTTATTAAACCTACTGCGATAAGTGTGTATGGGATATATTGAAAATTTGGCATAGATAAAAAATGGGGCTTTGGTTTTACCCAAAGCCCCATCTCCTAATTAGTGGGAGTCAGCCATTCCTTCAGCTGCTGACTTAAGTCGAGCAATTCTGAAGACCACTAGACCGAATACGCACTTAGCAAGTACGTCCGCCACGGTATAGCCAACTTGGCGATATGTGAACAGAGATGCGGCTTCAGACATAGATGGGTTTGTGATGAAGACTGGAATTAGGTATGAGATTGGATAAACCAACCAGGTAACCATTAAAAGTGTGCGCAATTGGCCAACTGCCTGTGCGACACCTGCTGGTTGTCTATCTAAAGACTTGCTGAGCTCGACGAAGAGCACATACAAGATGTAGATGAATGGAATCATTGATAGTACAAAGTACAACATCTTGGTTCCGTTGGCAGTTGAGATTTCTCCTGGATAACCAAGGATGATCATTGCTGATGAAGCAATTACCAGGCGAGTCATCAGAGACTTTGTAGCCTCTTTAGCAAGAGCTAGTACCGCGATAACTTCAACGAGCAATAGAGGTACGGTCAAAATCCAATCGACATAACGGTATGCCTCGTTGAAGGCATGCTGAGATGTACCGATTGCAACTGCATTGTCCTTTGAAGAATCTTCGAATGAATTGAAGATACGGAAGTAGTGGTAGGCCGCAATGAATGTAACCATTGAGGACATAACCAATGCTGGCTTGTATTTTGGTAGTACACGGTTTTGCGCAACCAACGTATACACAGTACATGCCATCATCGAGATCAAGCCAAAAGAGAACATGTTGTACAACGAGCTCCATTGACCGTTTGTTAGCTGTAGCATTTATATCTCTCCGAGAGTACTGCCTAAAAAACGGAGTTTCCGCTTACGGCAGTGTCTACAAGTTTAAACTTCAATGCCAAGAAATGTGCCTATATCTCAATTAAATAATTGAATAAATAGCGATTATGCCCATTATGTCCGAATTAATTGAACTAGAAAGGTTCTAGTTTTACCCCATGTATGAAATTCAATCTATGTAAGACACTAGTAAGGCAATCTTGGGTAGTGATCTACCTAAAGGCTGCACTTGCAGGTTTGTTAGCAAGCGCTGCCTTCCATCCAATTGCTTTTTGGCCTGCTCTCTTTCTTGGAATTGGGTTGCTTTATTCACTAAACAGAAAACAAACTATTAAGAAGCGAATTGCAATCAATTTGGTTTTTGGGCTTAGTTATCAAATCTATTCGCTTTACTGGATTGGAACATATGTAGGTTGGTACGCCTGGCTTGCCCTAGTAATGATGCAGGCATCTTTCTTCTTGGTTTTGAGTTTCGCTAGAGGCGCACTTACTTTTGCATCTTCTTGGATATTTTTTGAATTCATCTTGAGATCATTTCCATTTGGTGGATTTGGCTGGAGCCGCATTGGGTATGCACTAACTGATAGCCCTTTCAATTACCTCTATCCCAGAATTGGAATTGTCGGAATTGCCTTTGTCGTGGTGCTGGCCGTTGCTCTGCTGATAGAACATAAATTCAAAGGAGCAGCAATTTCGGGGGTTTTACTAATTACCCTCTCGTTGATTCCTGTTGCAGTAACAAATGAAGGTTCAATAAGAGTTGCCCTAATCCAGGGCGGTCAAAGCGAAAAACTAGATAACACTTTTGAAAATGCGGAAGCTGCAATATCAAAACATTTTGTGGCCACAAAGAAAGTACCTTCCGAATCCGTAGATCTTGTTATTTGGCCTGAGAATGCTGTAATGCATGATCCATACATTCGTAGAGCCACTCGGGAAGCATTTCAAGCAGAGGTAGAACGTATCAAAGCTCCTATTCTGGTTAATGCTAATTTAAAGGATGGAACCAATGGTTCCGTTTTATTGGGAGATTCCAATGATCAAACTTATTCCAAACGATATTTGACCCCATTTGGTGAATTCATACCTTTCCGGTCTTTGGTGGAAAAAATAAATTCGAAAGCTAAGAAAGTTAGTGGATATGTGCCAGGAACTGAGCCTTACCTATTTCGGACTGAAAATGGCACATTTAGAACTTTGATTTGCTATGAATTGCTCTCTGACAAGCAGGCTCGAACTGAAATGGCAGATGCCGATTTCATAGTCACTCAGACCAATAACGCTACCTACTTTCAGACTTGGCAACTTGAACAAGAGTTAGCAATAGCTAAGGCGCGAAGTGCTGAAACTTCTAGGCACAGCGCCTACGTATCCACAACTGGTGGTACCTCATTAATAAATGAACGTGGTCAAATTGAGAGAAATATTCCAAAATATGAAAATCAAATACTTATTGGAGATGTGGCCACGCGTACAGGGTCCACACCAGCTACTAAATATGGCAGTTTGATCGAGTATCTAATTTTGGCGCTTGGCTTAACGCTTCTTGTATCCCGCAGGGCATTTAGGCGATAGACCGACAATTTTCTTAGTAGTCTTATTTTTGATGCAAACTATTGTCTTCACTTTTGCTAACTGTTGCTTTAATGAATAAATGTAGTTTTCGAACTCAGGTACTTCTTCATCACATAGAGCAATAATCGCGTTAATATCTTGATTTGGATTATTAAGCCCATTTTTAATTATTGCGTAATTCTCTTTGAATTCATCGTAAACAGTATTTACTTGCTTCAAAATACTTGGAATGGCTTTTGCCTGGAGTTGAATTGCTTTCAACTCTAAATTCTGCTGATCCAAAACTGGAATGTACTTACTGTTTATCAGATTTACTTTTGCCACCCTATCTGATGCCTCATCGGCAGTTGCAGCTGTTGTGCCTGCGAGAAATAAAGCTAAAACAAGGGCTATCGCTGTCAAGATTTTTCTCATGTATCTAGCCTAAAACTTATTAAAGGCTCTGCCCCATTTCCGACAAGGGCTAGCACTTAAGTAGAATGTGGGCTATGGAACTCCAGAAAGTCATCTTGTATTACGGCTTTGCGCCGGTAGCTGACCCTGAAGCGGTAAGACTCTGGCAGAAGCATCTCTGCGAATCACTTGGTTTAAAAGGTCGTATTTTGATTTCAAAGCATGGAATCAATGGCACTTTAGGTGGCGACATGTCTGCCCTAAAAAAATATGTGCGACAGACTAAAGAATATCCTGGCTTTAAGAAGATTGATTTCAAATGGTCAGATGGAACCGGAAATGATTTTCCAAGACTTCGAGTCCGCGTTCGTGATGAACTTGTAGCGTTTGGTGCACCTGATGAAATTCAAGTTGATGTAAACGGTGTGGTTAATGGTGGTAAACATTTAAAGCCTTACGAAGTTAATAAGTTAGTCGAAGAGCGCGGTGAAGACGTTGTCTTCTTTGATGGTCGTAATGCTTACGAAGCAAAGATTGGAAAGTTTAAGAATGCAGTTGTGCCGGATACCGTCACTACCAGAGACTTTATAAAAGAAATCGAAAGTGGAAAGTACGATGAGCTAAAAGATAAGCCAGTTGTAACATATTGCACTGGCGGAATCCGCTGCGAAATCCTCTCTGCGGTAATGGTAAATCGTGGATTTAAAGAGGTCTACCAAATTGATGGTGGAATTGTTAAATATGGATATAAGTACGCTGATTCTGGGCACTGGGAAGGTTCGCTCTATACATTTGATGATCGCATGACCATCGACTTTAGTGATCAAAGCAAAGTTATTGGCAAGTGCGATTCTTGCCAGTCTCCTACCAAGAGTTTCTATAACTGTTCCAATGAAAATTGCCATGAGCTCTTCTTGCTCTGCGACCAGTGTGTGAAAGTCTCTGCAAATTTAAATTGCATTCATGACGTCTCTCGCAGCCATAAACAAGATAGAGAAGAACTAGTTGGCTAATCCTTGGGTAGTAGGACCCGAACCGGAGCGCATTCAGCGCTATGGTAATCATCCTGATCAACTAATTGAGTTTTTTGGTAGCGCAGGTCCTTTAGTGGCAGCGATTCACGGTGGCTATTGGCGTTCAAAACATAACCGTGTACATATGCGAGCATTGTCTGCAGAACTTGCTAATTCTGGTTTCCAGGTAGCAAATATTGAATATCGACGGGAGACACAAAAACCTGAAGAAACTTTTGCTGATGTTCAAAGCGCACTTCAAACTTTAGAGAATCTGGTTGCCGTCATTGGATTTTCAGTCGGTGGTCAATTAGCCCTTTTAAATTCAGAAGTTGCACATAAATTAATTTTGCTTGCTCCAGTTACAGATTTAGGTAGAACTCGTGAAGAATCTTTAGGTGAAAACGCTGTAGATGAGTTTTTTGGTGATACTGACATTGAGCCATTTGACCCGATCAAAATAAACTTCGATTCTCATATATACATAATTCACGGTGACGCAGACCAAAGAGTCCCAATCACCCACTCTCGTGACTTCGTGAAGGAAAAGAGCGGATCGCTCACAGAAATTGCTGGTGCGGATCACTTTGATGTGATTAACCCACAGGGGTTAGCTTTTGAGCTAATTTTGCGCGCTCTCGCATAACTCTCAACCAATACTTTAGAAATACACAAACAATGACGAGTGCTACTACCAATTTGTGGCGCGTTGACAACAATGCGCTCATATAGGGTTTCACCAAAGTATTCCCCCAACTACTGAAAACTTAAACCTAAATAACAAAGGAACTGAATAGATAAATGAAGAGAAAAATCTCCTTACTCGGTGCGCTAGCGTTGTTTGTAACAACGGTTGCATTTACTCCTGCAGCTAAATCTGCGGAGCAATTTGCTATCCCTGCAGCGCCAAAGAATGTAAAGGCGACTGCATTCTCAAATGGCATCATGGTCAAATGGGATCCAGTTGTAGCTCAACCTGAAATCACCACTTACGTTGTTTCCGGTGGACCAGGATCATGTCCTGTTTATGTCTCGCCTAACAAAGGACATATGCAGGTAATCCTTCCTGTCCTTAGCGGACAAACCACAGTTACACCTACCGTTCAAGCTGTTAATTCATATGGCATTGGTGCGGCAGGAAGTGCAAAAGCGCTGCCAAGTAGCGCTTTGACTAAAGTCAGTAAGCGCAGCGACCTAAAGGTAATTCAACTAAATCAGCTAAGTGACTTCCACGGAGCAATTGAAAATACTTCAACCAGCGCTGGCGCTGCAATTTTGACTACCGCGTTTGCTAATGATCGCAAAGTTGTACCTGCAACATTTACCCTTTCAGCAGGTGATAACTTCGGAGCGTCTCCAGCAATTTCAGCTGAGTTCGAAGAAATTCCAACCGTTGAAGCAATGAACTTAATGAAGTTCGATGTTTCAACTTTTGGCAACCACGAACACGACCGCGATATGAACCATTTAGTGAAGATGATCAATCTTTCAACTAATAAATGGGTTGTTTCAAACTACTCATCACTAACTCCGATGAACAGCGGTGCCAACAAAGTCGCGACTTACCAAATTTTGGAACGCGGTGGCGCAAAGATCGGCGTGGTTGGTGTGAATACCCCTGAAACTGTTGATGTGGTTTATCCAGGAAATCTTTCAGGAATCTCAATTACGCCTGATCCAAAGCCAGTAGTAAAGGCGATTGCTGATGCTAAAGCTGCAGGTGCTGAGATTGTTGTGGTGCTAAATCACCAAGGTTGGTCAGAGAATAAAGGTGGCGCTGCAACTGGCCCACTTGTTGATACTGCCAAACTTTATAAGGGTGCGACAGTTGTATTTGGTGGTCACAGCCACCTTCAATACAATTCAATTTCAACTAACTACCGTACTTCACCATCAGTAACGGTTGCACAGGTTGCTAATTCAGGTGTGGCATACAATCAAGTATCAGTATGTTTAAGTGGCGACAAGGTGATTGGTTCAGCAGTTAATGTTGTAACTGCTTCATCTATTTCAAAGTTAACTCCTGATGCTTCAGCAGTGGCGCTAGTTAAGAAGTACAAAGATCAAGTAAGCGCCAAACTAGATGTGAAGATTGGCCAAGTTTCTGGCATCTTCCCACGTGGAGGCACTCCAGCAGTTGAGCGTTCTGGTGAAACTGAAATGGGTAACTACATGGCAGATCTGGTACGCGCTGCTACCAAGACACAATTAACCATCATCAACGGTGGCGGAATTCGCGATACCTTCCCAGCGAAGACTTATTCACCTGCAGATAAGACATTGGTACGTCCAGGCACCGGAGTTACCGGTCCTTACGACGTAACTCTGGGCGATGCACTTACCGTATTCCCATTCGGTAACTATGTTGCTACCACCAAGATGACAGGTTCGGATGTTTGGAAAGCTATTGAAAATGGCGTTTCACAATATCCAACTGCAGGTCGCTTCCCACAGATCTCTGGATTCAAGTTCACCTTCGATCCAACCAAGATCGTCGGTAGCCGTGTTTCATCAATCAAGACATCTGATGGAAAAGATATTCCAAACGATAACTCGGTTGAATTCACAGTTGCGACTGTTGATTACATGGTAAGCGGTGGAGATGGTTATGTCGATGTATTCCATCCGCAGACAGCAAAAATCGGTGGCTTACTAGTAGATGTACTAGTCGCTGGTCTAAAGGCTGATATGGCAGCTGGCAAGGTAACTCAATTACCTAAGCTAGAAGGACGTATCGTCAAAGGTTAATAACTAAAAACTCGCCCATCAGGTTGAGCATTGCTTGCTTGATGGGCGAGTTTTTATTGCCTAATTATTTTTATCCTTGGGCTTATCCAGTTCGCCAACTAATTTAAATTGGCCATCACCTAATTGCCCTTGCGCTGCATAGAGTTCTAACTTTGAACGAGTGTCGGCAATATCAAGATTACGCATAGTTAATTGACCAATGCGATCTACTGGACCAAATGCAGCGTCTTCAGTGCGCTCCATGGATAACTTCTCTGGATGGTAGCTAAATGCTGGTCCTTCAGTTTTAATAATCGAATAATCATCTCCGCGACGTAAACGAATTGTGACGGAGCCAGTAACAGCAGAGGCTACCCAACGTTGCAGTGACTCGCGAAGCATCAAAGATTGCGGATCAAACCAACGTCCTTCATAAAGCAAACGGCCCAATCTGCGACCTTCTGCATGGTAATTGGCGATGGTATCTTCATTGTGAATTGCTGTTATTAGTCGCTCGTATGCAATAAATAGCAGCGCCATTCCAGGAGCTTCATAAATTCCGCGACTCTTTGCTTCAATGATTCGGTTTTCAATCAAATCTGACATGCCAAGCCCGTGCCGACCACCAATCGCATTAGCACTCTTCATTAGTTCAACCACATCACTAAAACGTTCCCCGTTAATTGCTACTGGTCGACCCTGTGTAAATTCAATTTTCACATCTTCGGAATCAATCTTTACAGAAGAATCCCAGAATTTAACTCCCATGATGGGATTTACGATTTCAATATTCGAATCTAAGAATTCAAGTGATTTTGCTTCATGAGTTGCGCCAAGAATATTGGCATCGGTTGAATATGCTTTTTCAACGCTATCGCGATAAGGCAACTTATGTTTAACTAAATATTCAGACATCTCTTTACGTCCACCGAGTTCAGAAACAAAATTCTGATCAAGCCATGGCTTGTAAATTCTCAAAGAAGGATTAGCAAGTAATCCGTAACGATAAAAACGTTCAATGTCATTACCTTTATAGGTAGATCCATCGCCCCAAATCGAAACTTGGTCTTCTAGCATCGCGCGAACAAGAAGAGTTCCAGTAACTGCGCGACCAATTGGTGTGGTATTGAAATACATTTTTCCACCAGAACGAATATGGAATGCACCACAAGCAATTGCTGCTAAACCTTCTTCGACCATCGCGCTCTTGCAATCGACTAGTCGAGCACCTTCAGCACCATACTCTTTCGCCCTTCCAGGAACCGAAGCAATATCTGGTTCGTCATATTGGCCTAGATCAGCGGTGTAAGTGAAAGGTATTGCGCCATTGTTACGCATCCAGGCAACAGCAACTGAAGTATCTAAGCCCCCGCTAAATGCGATGCCAACACGTTCTCCTACTGGAAGTGCGCCAAGTACCTTTGACATGGTGGGCAGTCTAATACTCTTTATCCATGCGCTCTAATTCCGATTCCAATTTCTTCACTAGATTCAACCGCAAATTGGCGCTAGCCATCACTTCAAGCGTCGGCACAATGACATGTGCCTACCTTTTTGCTGCAATTGCATTGATTTCATTGCCGAAAGCGATCGCATCGCATGATGTTTTGGTGATTATCTCTTGGATTGCGCAGACATTCTTACAGTTAGTGCTCTTGTCGATCATTATGGTTGGTCAACAGATTGGTAATGAGCAAGTCAATAAACAGATTGCCGAAACGCACTCTGCTGCTCTCGCAGAATTTGAGCTGGCTAAGAGTCAAGTGGAGGAGCTAAAGAAAATATCAGCTGAAGTTCATGAGCTACTTCGTGATATTCAAAAGCGCATTAATTAAAAATTAGCTGCGATTTCTTTTAATTGTTGAGTATGACCGACCATATGTTTGTCGCCTCTCTCAACTAATTCTGCCAAAGTAACCGCACCAAGTTCTGGATGGGTAGAAACTTTATTCCAATCTGCTTCGGTGGCATTGGCCAGAATTTCTGAAGCTAATGCGCGAATTCCAACTAATGCCGCAAGAGAAGTTTTAACTTTTCTCATTGCGTAATTCACGCGCTCTGGATAGGCCTCTTCGTCAAAAGGAATGATATTTGGGTTGATGTCGCCAATTGCATGTAGGTATCTGGAAGTGAAATGTAAATCTGCGTCGGCCATATGGTGAACTACATATGCAGCAGACCAGCCACCTGCTACTGAAGTGTGGCGATGAGCTTCCGGCACCATAGCTAATGCATCTAAGAAATCTTTAGTGTGGGCGGAGAAAAGTTCTAATCTCTCTTCAATATTCATGGGATAGAGTTTAGCGGTGAGCAAATGGTGGAATGAAGCGGTTATCTATCAGATTTACCCAAGATCATTTAAAGATAGTAATGGTGATGGTGAAGGCGATCTGAAGGGAATAACTTCTAAACTGCAATACATCAAAGACCTGGGTGTTGATGCCATCTGGCTTAGCCCGTTTTACACCAGCCCAAATAAAGATGGCGGCTACGATGTTGCAAATCCAAGAGATGTGGATCCAAGATTTGGCAATATCGATGATGCTAAAGAGCTTTTTGATAAAGCACATGAAATAGGCCTTCGAGTCGTAGTTGATATCGTTCCAAACCATTTCTCCTCTGAACATAAATGGTTTAAAGAAGCCTTGAAATCCGAATCTGGTTCCAAAGCTCGTAATCGCTTTCATTTCTATGATGGCAAAGATGAAAAGACTCCGCCAAATAACTGGATCTCACTCTTTGGTGGGCCATCTTGGACTCAAACTGCAGATGGACAGTGGTACCTGCACCTCTTTGACTCTTCGCAGCCTGATTTAAATTGGGAGAATTTAGAAGTTCAAACAGATTTTGAGGAAACTATAAAATTCTGGCTTGATCTTGGTGCAGATGGTTTCAGAATTGATGTAGCACATGGTTTAGCCAAAGATGATATCCATGTTGATCATTACGACCCACAAGGGCTAAGTGATGCGCTAAGGCTTGATGTTCTTATGGAATCAGAGAAGAGAAACAGCTACCTCGCCAACATTCCATTCTTTGATCGAGATGGCGTGCATGAGATTTATAGAAAATGGCGAAAGTTATTTGATTCATACGGTGATCGTGACATTATGGCGGTAGCTGAAATTTGGGTACATCCACCTAAGCGCGCAACGCGCTATGTAAGACACGATGAATTACATCAGTTCTTTAACTTTGATGTAATGAATGCCCCATTTGATAGCAAATATTTATATGACTCAATTTCAAATATGATGAAATTGGTTGCGGAAGAAAATGCTTGGCCTACTTGGTGTCTTTCAAATCATGACTGCGAAAGAGTCGCTTCGCGAATAGGAGAAATTGAAGCGCGAGCTATGGCGCTATTTATATTGGGTTTGCCTGGTTCGACTTATATTTATAACGGGCAAGAACTTGGTCTACCTAATGGCCAGATGTCAGATGCTGATCGCCAAGATCCAATTTACTTTAGAACAAATGGTACCCAAAAGGGTCGTGATGGAGCTCGAGTCCCACTTCCTTGGAATAATCACGAAGCTAATTTCGGATTTACCACTGGCAAGCCGTGGCTTCCGATGCAAGATATCTGGCGTCAATATTCAGTTGAAAGTGAAGAGCAGGATCTGCAATCCTCATTAAATCTTTACCGCAAAGCCCTACAACTACGGAAAGAATTACTCCTAACTGACCGAGAGATTACTTGGACTCATTCAGATAACGCTTCTGGGGTGCTTTCTTACAGACGCGGAAAGTTTGAAATAGTTCTAAATACCACCAATCAACCGATTGAATTGGACAGTGAAGTAATTCTCTCAAGCCAACCTATGGCAGGCGCTTTGCCCGCTAAGTCTGCTGCTTGGTTACGAGCCTGAAATTTTCTTTATTGAATCGCGATTATGATTTTTAGACTTCTCATGGATTTTTCGAAGTTGTAATTCAAAACTCTTTACCGCTAAATCAAATGCCGCAACATCATTAAATTCAGATGCTTCAGAGCGGACTAAAGGTCCCACACCTTTAGATGTAAGCACCACTTTATGCGAATGTTTACCTTGTCTTGGATTCTGCTCATGCGTAATCTCTACTTCAACCCGATCAAGAGCTACATTAAATCGGGAAAGCGTCTTTAATTTATCTTTTGCGATATCTTTGAAATCTTCTGCAAGATTTGCTTGGCGAGTATGAAAAATAACTTCCATTTTGAAGGCCCTTCTTTTAAGGAGTCTCTTCTATAAAACTTTGAAGATTACTTGAAGTCTAGACTTAAGCGTCCTCAAATTCATCATCTTCTGCCCAAACAGTTGCTGGGGAATCCTCTTGTTTTTCTACCCAAGATAGGAAGGATCCGACAGCTTTAAACGAGAGCACGACAAAAGTTGCCAGCGCTGCAAAACGTCGAATTAACTTCATGGCGCTATTCTAGCAATTTCGCGGAATTAAGCTAAGGAGGTTTGCTTTACTTTAAATCGCGGCGAGCGCTTGTTCAATATCTCGCCATAGATCTTCAATGTTTTCAATTCCCGCACTTAGACGGATCAATGACTCTGGGACCGTGAGGCTCTCAGCTGGCCAACGACGTCTGCGTTCCCAAAGTGACTCAACTCCGCCCAAACTAGTGGCGTGAGTAATCAATTTTGAAGAGTTACAAACACGCTCAGCATCGT
>JBPCTD010000032.1:0-3005 GCA_051006515.1 Candidatus Nanopelagicaceae bacterium
CGGTAGTTCTACTTGATCGCCCACGCCATTCAAAGTTAGCCGAAGAAATTAGAGCAACTGGAGCGCGAATTAAATTTATCTCTGACGGAGATGTTGCAGGTGCCGTTTTGGCAGCTAGACCAAACACTGGCGCTGATTTACTTATGGGAATTGGCGGCACCCCTGAAGGTGTAATCGCAGCATGTGCGATGCGCTGTTTAGGTGGGGAGATTCAAGGAATGTTCGCACCACAATCTGATGCAGAACGTGAATTAGCTTCTGGTCTAGATTTAAAGCAAGTCCTTACTTCAAAAGATTTAGTTAAAGGCGTTGATATTTTCTTTGCCGCTACTGGAATTACCGATGGTGAATTACTTGATGGAGTTCGATTTACAGAGCGTTGCATGACTTCTCAATCGCTAGTTATGCGCGCTAAGTCTCACACTATTCGCGTGATTAGTAGCGAGCACCCGCACCGCTACTAATTCGGATTTTTAGCTAAATATTCAGATAACTTTGCAGCAGTTGCAACAATCGCGGCTGCATGAAGTCGACCTGGTTGGCGACCTAATCGTTCGATTGGACCAGAGATACCAACTGCAGCAATAACTTTATTATTTGGTCCACGCACCGGTGCGGATACAGATGCAACTCCAGCTTCACGTTCGCCAACTGATTGCGCCCAACCGCGACGGCGTACCGCTGCTAAATGCGCAGCGGTGAAACGAGCTTTACCTAGTGCGCGATGAATCTTTTCGGAATCTTCCCAGGCAAGTAATACTTGAGCAGCTGATCCGGCTTGCATTGTTAGCGCCGCGCCAACTGGAACGGAATCGCGTAAACCAGATAGACGTTCAGCAACTGCGACGCATACACGTTGATCGCCTTGGCGCTTATAAAGTTGGGCAGATTCTCCGGTGGCATCGCGTAGCGCAGCCAAAGCTGGGGCTGCGGCTGCAAGTAAACGATCTTCTCCGGCAGCGGCTGAAATTTAAGCATTGCGATTACAAAAAATAAAACGACCGGTGAGATCGCGTGAAACTAAACGGTGATGTTCGAGGGCAACGGCTAGTCGATGCGCTGTTGGACGTGCGATACCTGTCACTGCAACTAGCTCTGCAAGCGAATGTGGTCCGCTTTCAAGAGCCGCCAAGATACTCACGGCTTTATCTAATACGCCGACTCCGCTATTCTTTCTGTCCACGGCATGAGATTAGCATCTCAAAATGTGGATAGCAAATTTTGAAAGGTAACAAAAAATGGGCAAGACACTTGCAGAGAAGATTTGGGATGATCACATTGTTCGCCACAAAGAGGGCGAACCAGATCTACTTTTCATAGACCTCCATTTAATTCACGAAGTTACCAGTCCGCAAGCTTTTGATGGTCTTCGTTTAACAAATCGTCCAGTACATCGACCTGATCTAACTTTGGCAACTGAAGACCACAATGTGCCAACACTTGATATTGATAAGCCGATTGCCGATCCTGTTTCAAAGTTACAGGTTGATACTCTTCGTAAGAATTGTGCAGAGTTCGGTGTACGTATTCACTCGTTAGGCGATGTAGAGCAAGGAATCGTTCACGTTGTTGGACCACAACTAGGTTTAACTCAACCAGGTATGACTATTGTCTGCGGAGACTCACATACCTCAACTCATGGGGCTTTTGGCGCACTTGCATTTGGTATCGGTACCTCAGAAGTCGAACATGTACTTGCAACTCAAACACTTCCACTAAAACCATTTAAGACTATGGCAATTAACGTTGAAGGAACTTTGAAAGAGGGCGTAACAGCAAAGGACATCATCCTTGCGGTGATTGCAAAGATTTCAACTGGTGGTGGCCAAGGTTATGTTTTGGAATATCGCGGTGAAGCAATTCGCAAACTTTCAATGGAAGCGCGCATGACTATCTGCAATATGTCTATCGAAGCTGGTGCGCGCGCAGGTTTGATTGCGCCAGATCAAACTACTTTTGATTACATTAAGGGCAAGCCACATGCCCCAGAGAATTGGGATGAGGCGGTTGCATATTGGTCATCCCTCTACACAGATGAAGATGCAAAATTTGATGCAGAGGTAACACTAAATGCGGATGAACTCTCACCATTTGTAACTTGGGGAACCAACCCAGGACAAGGTGTTGCGCTAAATGAGAAAGTTCCAAATCCTGCAGAAATGTCCGACCCAGAAGAACGTGGCGCAGCTGAGCGCGCTCTTGAATATATGGGCTTAACGGCTGGCACTCCAATGAAAGATATTAAGGTAGATACTGTCTTCTTAGGATCTTGTACCAATGGACGTATTGAAGATTTACGTGCAGCTGCAGCAATTCTTAAAGGCAAGAAGATTTCAAATTCTTTACGGATGTTAGTTGTTCCAGGTTCTGCACGCGTTCGTTTGCAAGCGGAATCTGAAGGTCTAGATAAAGTCTTTATTGATGCAGGAGCAGAGTGGCGTAGCGCAGGTTGTTCAATGTGCCTAGGCATGAATCCTGATCAACTTAAACCAGGAGAGCGAAGCCTCTCAACTTCAAACCGAAACTTTGAAGGTCGCCAAGGTAAAGGTGGACGTACCCATTTGGCCTCGCCACTTGTTGCAGCAGCGACTGCACTAAAAGGCACTATTGCATCGCCGGCAGATTTGTAATCTTCAACCTTAGTTAAAGCCGGATATATCGGCTCTTCACCTGGAATTCACTTTGGATTGAAACCCTTTCAGGGTGAAACCTGGGCATACCCAATTTATAGATCGTGAATTGAGCTGGCTCGATTTTAATGTGCGCGTTTTAGAACTGGCTGAAGATCAAAATCTTCCGCTTCTTGAAAGAGTAAAATTTCTTTCAATCTTTCACTCTAACTTAGATGAATTCTTTATGGTTCGCGTGGCATCTTTGCGACGCCGCATCGAACGCGGACATAATTCACATTTGATTTCAGGGTTTACCCCAAAAGAACTGCTTCGAGAAATTCATGGTAGAGCAAAAGAGTTAAACAAAAGAGTTCAATTTCTATTAGATAAAGA
>JBPCTD010000033.1:0-13677 GCA_051006515.1 Candidatus Nanopelagicaceae bacterium
GCCAATAATTTGCGATTCTTTACGATTCCTACTGCAGTTTCATCGCATGAAGTTTCGATACCCAGAACTATGCTCATAGTTCACGCCTCATGATCTGCGCATCTTTGCCGTAGCCATAGTAATTCTTACGAATATTGAGCTTTTCGTAGCCCAGCTTTGAATAGAGCGCTAGCGCTTCATCATTGCTGACATCTACCTCTAACATCATGGCGTTGCCACCTTTAGATTTAGCCCAATTCTCAAGCTCTGCAATCAAGTATTTAGCGATTCCCTGTCTGCGATATTTAGGGTTAACAGCAATCGTCATCAAATCGGCTTCGCCACCGACGCTTGGAATAAAAGCGCCAGCATAAGTCACAATCTGATTATCGATCTCACCGACAATAAATTTACGAGTAGCACCGCTTATCTCATCTCGGAATTGTTCGATTGGCCATGCAGTATCGGCGAAGTATTCGCGATCTAATGAAACCAGCACTGGCAAGTCCAATGCCGTTGCTTCCCTATATTTGATTTCAGTCATCGTTCATCACTTGCGCTCTGCAGTTGGTATCGCATCGGGATGGCGTAGATACATTGGCTCTGAAGCTGCACTTAACTTTGGAAAAGAAATTAAATCTGGGTATAGGTGCTTGCTCGACTTGGTTAGCTGATACTTTAAAGCACCTTCACCAAAAATCGGTAAATTAGGAATTTCACTTGGCGCGCTAACTTTCGGCAAACCAACGCGTGCTCCATTTTTATAGTGAGCCCAGTACAACTCTTTTCTTCGCGCATCGGTTGCTACGATGAAATCTGGTTCAGTTATTGAATAAGCAATTGCATCTAAAGAGCAAATGCCGTGCAGCGGTAAACCTCGGGCAAAAGCAAAGCTCTTAGCAAAGACAATTCCAGTTCGTAGCCCAGTAAACGGCCCTGGCCCCATGCCAACTATTACCTGATCAATTTTTTCTTTTGCAGCGCGTTCGCCAAACTTTGCCAGCACATCTCCATGTGTAGTTGCGCCATCTTCACTTTCCAGCCAAAGCAAATCTTCACCTACCAATATGGCAAATTGAGTTCTGGCAGTTGCAGTATCTATAGCTAAAGTGATTTTCATACTGCAAAACCTTGCCACCTGGGGCCGTGGCCTTTAAATGTCACTTCACGAACTTCATGATCGCGATTGATAGCCACTTCTAAATATTGATCTGAGATTTGATTTACTAAATCGCCACCCCATTCGATTATGGTGATAGCTGCCTCTGCATTTAAATCTAAATCCTCTAACTCCGAAAGCGGATTAACGCCTGCTAATAAGCGGTAGGCATCCATATGAATAAGCGGCGGCTTACTCTTATAGCTTCTGGCAATAACGAAAGTCGGTGAAGTAACTTCTTCGATGCCGAAAGCTTTAGCAATCCCTTTGGCCATCTCAGTTTTTCCGGCACCAAGTGGACCAACCAAAGCAACGACATCGCCAACTTTCAATTGCGCGCCAAGTTTTTCACCTAGCGCCTGCATCGCAAGCGGACTATCTATTTGCACTTGATAAGAATAGTGCAGCGTTAGCGTTACTTTGCTTTACTTATTAACGCGAGTAATTCTGCTACCCATACGCGTAGTTATCTCATAATGAATTGTTTGACACGCCTTTGCCCATGCATAAGCATCGTAATTGTCACCAACAACCGTTACCCAATCACCAGATTTCGCTTCTGAACCTGGTCCCAAGTCAACCGCAAATTGATCCATAGAAACTCGCCCAATTATTGGAGCAGATTGGCTTTGAAAAGTAACTCCTGCCCCTTTCGCATTGCGCGGGATGCCATCTGCATAACCCATGGCAACAATTCCAATCTTGGTATTTTCAGTCGTGCTTTCAGTTGCGCCATAACCAATTGGATGGCCGGCAGGCAGTTCTTTAACTAAAACCAATTTGGCGCGCACTTTCATAACTGGTTTTAAATTATTATCGCTGCCAAGTGGCGATAACCCATACATTGCAATTCCAATTCGAACTAAATCGAACTTAGCTTCAGAATTGCTCAAGGTCGCGGCAGTGTTTGCCAAATGTCTAATTGGAGTAATCCCCAATTCATTTAATTGACCAACCATCTGATTGAACTTAGCAATCTGACTTTGATTCTGTGGTTGTTCAGGTTCATCAGCTCTAGCTAAATGAGTAAAAATACCAACTACTTGTGATAAATCACGAGTTAAGAGTTCTGGCCACTCATCAGCAAATCCGCCGCGACCCATTCCGGTCTCAATTTCCAGATGAATTCGAGCACCAGCAATTGCATTAATTTCATCAAATGCGGCAAGTGAAGAGACTCCAAGATCAATATTTTGTTCTACTGCTCTTCGATAATTCTCACCCGGCGGTAACAACCAAGCCAATATCGGAGCTGTAACTCCTGCTTCACGAAGCGTAAGTGCTTCTTCCAGTAACGCAGTGCCTAACCAATCTGCACCTGCTTCTATCGCTGCTTTTGCGCATGGAATCAAACCATGGCCATAAGCATCCGCTTTCACAACAGCCAAAATTGGTCGTTCCGCTTTGGTTTTTAAGTACTGGACATTTGCTTTTAGCGCAGCGAGATCAATTTGAATCTCTCTCAACGTTCAATCACCACCATTGCAGATGCAATACCAGCATCATGTGATAGCGAAAGGTGCACATTTGCCCCATCAATCAAATCTGCAATTTGATTACGAAATAGAAATACAGGTCTACCATTTTCAAGGTTTACTACTTCACAGTCATGCCAATTTAAACCAGCTGGTACATGTAACGCTTTAGCTAAAGCCTCTTTTGCTGCAAAGCGCGCTGCTAATGATGCAATTCCTTTGCTCTTCTCACCTACAGTAAATAAGCGATCCTTTAATCCAGGTGTGCGCTCTATTGATTCTTGGAAGCGCGCAATATCGACAACATCAATGCCAACGCCATCAATCATTTAGCTACCTGATCTGTTTCTCGGACGGTACAAACCTATCTACCGCGATAACCATAACTAAGAGCGCGCCGCCAATAAATAGCCCGCCTACTAAATCGCTAATCCAATGGGTATTTCTAAATGCGGAAACGATACATACGCCTAAAGAGAATGCGCCTGCTAAGAAACCCATTGCTAATGGATGCCAAGCATCAGGATGTGAGTATCGATAAAGAATGTAGGCAAGCACTCCCCAAGTAAGAATTGCATTTGAGGCATGGCCACTTGGATATGAAAGCCCTCCGGCATAAACCAGATCCACATTTAACTTTGGTTTGGTGCGGCCAATACCAAGTTTGGCAAGACCCACAACCAAATTCAATGCAAGGACAGCCAAAATTGAAAGATTTAACGGACGCCAAGATTTAAATCTACGTGCAATAAAGAAAGCGGTAATAAAGAGAATAGTGGCAGTAACACCACGCAAACCTAAATTATCGATTCGAAGCAGAATCAACTTTTCAAGTGGAGTTAGATATGGACGATCTGCATTGAATACTTTGGCATCCAATGAAATCAATGGTCCATTGGTAATCACTTGTTGAGTTACTGCCAGAAAGCCCAGAAAGAGCAGGCTGGCCCATTTGATGGCGCGCTTAAACTCTTGGCGACGCGAATCCATTATTCAACCGTTACAGATTTAGCTAAATTTCTTGGTTGATCAACATCAGTACCACGAGCTACCGCCATCTCATAAGCAAATACTTGTAGTGGCACCGCTGCCAATACTGGTTGCAGTAACTGTGCTGAACTTGGAATTCTAATTACATGTGTAGCACCTGGAATCTCTATACCTTCGCTTGCAATTGCAATGACATTGGCGCCACGAGCTTTTACCTCTTGGATATTTGAAAGCATCTTTTCGTCTAACCCATGTTCGTGAGTATTGGGCACAATTGCGATCACCGGAGTACCTGCTTCAATCAGCGCGATAGGTCCATGCTTTAACTCGCCGCCAGCAAAGCCTTCTGCGTGGATATAAGCCAATTCTTTTAACTTTAATGCGCCTTCTAACGCAATTGGATATCCCACATGGCGACCTAAAAATAGAACGGTATTTTGCTCCGCAAATTTACGAGTCAATGCTCGTAACGGCTCTACCGTTTCCAAAATCTGTTCTAGCTGCGCTGGTAGTTCTAACATCTCGTTGTAAATCTTGGCGACTTCAGTTGAAGAAAGTTCGTTACGAATCTGACCTAAATAAAGTCCGATTAAATATGTTGCCACAATTTGAGTAAGTAGCGCTTTAGTTGAAGCTACTGCAATCTCTGGGCCAGCATGGGTGTAAATGACCGCATCTGATTCGCGTGGAATTGTGGAGCTATTGGTATTGCATACCGCTAATACTTTAGCGCCGCGTTCTTTGGCGTGGCGAAGAGCCATCAAAGTATCCATAGTTTCACCGGACTGCGAAATTGCAATTACCAAAGTTTGCGCATCTACTAACGGATCTCGATATCTAAATTCACTAGCAAGCTCTACCTCTACCGGAATTTTGGCCCACTTCTCAATGGCGTACTTTGCCACCAATCCTGCGTGATAAGCAGTTCCGCATGCAATCACCACAATTTTCTTAAGTGCTTGCAACTCTGATTTGCTTAACTTTAATTCATCTAACGAAATCTGGTTATCAACTAAGCGGCCAATCAAGGTATCGGCAACTGCTTTGGGTTGTTCGAAAATCTCCTTGAGCATGAAATGGGCAAAGCCACCTTTTTGCGCTGCCGCTGCATCCCAAGTAATCTGATATTCGCGTGGCTTGATCGCCTTGCCTTCTAAGTCCGAAATAAAAATTGAAGTTGGCGTAATAGTTACGACCTCATCTTGACCTAATTCGACGGCGCGTTTGGTGTACTCGATAAATGCTGCCACATCTGAAGCCATGAAATTCTCACCATTGCCAAGTCCAACAACTAGCGGCGAATTACGGCGTACACCAACGATTACTTCGGGTTGATCAGCGTGTAGAGCTAAAAGGGTAAATGAGCCGCGAAGACGTTTAACTGCTTCCCGCATCGCAATTGTTAAATCCCCACCATGCTCTTTACGTAAATCGCTAAGTAGGTGAGCAACTGATTCAGTATCTGTTTCAGAGTGAAAGGTATGACCAGCAGATTGCAGCTCTGCTTTCAACTCTGAGTAATTTTCAATAATGCCATTGTGAATAACGGCAAGTTTTCCTTCATTATCTAAATGCGGATGGGCATTGCGATCTGTTGGTCCACCATGTGTCGCCCAACGAGTATGTCCAATGCCGGAATGAACTTCAGGGACTGCACTTAAGGCACCTTCAAGGTTTGCTAACTTACCTGCACGCTTTTCGACAAAGAGATTGTTTGAAGTGCCAAGAGCTATCCCCGCTGAGTCATAACCGCGATATTCCAGGCGACGAAGGCCTTCAATTAAAGGAGCGGCTGCAGATTGTGGCCCGGTGTATCCCACAATTCCGCACACGTTATTACCCCAGCTCTTTCTTAACTATCTCTGCTAAATCTTTTGCAACGCTAGAGGCAAGAGTATCAGTGCTCGCTTCTACCATGACTCTAACTAGCGCTTCAGTGCCAGATGCGCGAAGCAGAACACGACCTGCGCCATTTAACTCTGCCTCTGACTTTGCAACTGCTGCCTTAATTGTCTGATTACCTTCAAGTTTATCTTTGGCTACATCTTTAACATTCAATAAAATTTGCGGGAATTTCTGCATGATTGATGCGGCATCATTCAAAGACTTACCGCTGCGCTTTATCTCTTGCAGTAGCAAAAGTGCCGTCAAAATTCCGTCACCGGTATTTGCATACTTTCGATAAATAACGTGGCCAGATTGTTCGCCGCCTAAAGCTAAATCTTCGGCCAGCATTCGTTCCAATACGTAACGATCTCCAACACTAGTGGTTTCCACTTTTATATTTGCTGATTCCATCGCCTTAAAGAAACCTAAATTGCTCATTACGGTCGCGACCACTGTTGATTTAGTTAATTCGCCTCGCGCATTCAAACCAGCAGCCAATATTGCAATGATTTGATCGCCATCTACTTCATTACCTGCAGCATCAACAGCTAGGCAGCGATCGGCATCACCATCGTGGGCAATTCCTAGATCTGCTTGATGTTGCTTAACTTGCTGCTTTAAGAAATCTAAGTGCGTAGACCCAACGCCATCATTGATGTTCCAACCATCAGGAGTATTGGCTACCGCAACAACTTCTGCACCAGCACGGCGAAGCGCTTCTGGGGCTACAAAACTTGCAGCGCCATTTGCACAATCTACGACCACTTTCAATCCCGATAGCTTGGTATCGACTGCGCTTTGTAGGAATTTCAAATATCTCTCTGAAGCATCTTTATCTTCAATGACTCGACCAACCGCATTTCCAGTTGGACGATCCCAGGGTTCATTCATTCGTGCTTCAATTTGATCTTCTATTGCGTCATCTAATTTTCCGCCGCCACGAGCAAATAACTTAATGCCGTTATCTGGCATTGGATTATGTGAAGCTGAAAGCATTACACCTAAATCTGCGCCACTTTCAGCAACCAGGTAAGCAATAGCCGGAGTCGGCAGCACGCCAACTCGATAAACATCAACGCCGGCGCTACTTAAACCTGCAACTACTGCAGCTTCTAAAAACTCACCGGATGCGCGAGAATCGCTACCAACAATTGCTTTTGCTCTTGTGCTTGCTGGATCTTTTAAAGATTCGACGAGAATATGGGCAGCAGCAACGGAGACATTAAGTGCGAGTTCTGCAGTTAAATCGCGATTAGCTAAGCCACGAATACCGTCAGTTCCAAAGAGACGCTTCCGTTCGGCCATCAACCGCACCAGATGGTTGAAATTAACGCTTGCTGTATTGAGAGCGCTTACGAGCCTTCTTTAGGCCGTACTTCTTGCGCTCAATAACACGAGCATCACGTGTTAGGAATCCAGCTTTCTTAAGCGCTGGACGATTTGCATCAGTATCAATTGCATTTAGCGCACGTGCCACACCTAAGCGAAGCGCGCCAGCTTGTCCTGATACTCCGCCACCATCAATGCGGGCAAAGACATCATATTGATTCTCTGCGCCAACAGTGCGAAATGGCTCTGAAACTAATTGCTGGTGAACTTTGTTTGGGAAATAGTCAGGAAGCGCTTTGCCATTTACAACCCAACGACCAGAACCTGGAGTTAAACGTACGCGAGCAACAGCTTCCTTACGACGACCGGTGCCAGCACCTGGCGCCTTTACTGCTGGACGGTTAGTTGCGGCAGCTGGGGTTGATGATGAGTAAGAAGTTGGAACGGTCTCGTCATCTAGCAAATTCTGATCTGACATTTATTTATTCCTATTCCTCTTCAACTACTTCTTAACGATCTGTGAAACTTGTTCAAAAACATATGGGGTTGGAGCTTGTGAAGCATGTGGGTGCTCAGCGCCTGCATAAACTTTCAACTTGGTAGCTTGTGCACGACCGATTGAATTCTTTGGCAACATTCCCTTGATTGCCTTCTCAACTGCGCGAGTTGGATACTTCTCCATTAAATCGCCATAAACAGTTGAAGTTAAACCGCCTGGGAAACCAGAGTGGCGATGTGCAACTTTCTGAGTCTTCTTGCTTCCAGATAGCGCGATCTTGTCTGCATTGATCACAATTACGAAATCGCCCATATCCATGTGAGCTGCGAAGGTTGGCTTATGCTTTCCGCGAAGTAGCGCAGCAGCATGGGTCGCTAGACGACCTAGAACTACATCCTGTGCATCGATAATGTGCCATTTACGGACAGCATCGCCAGGCTTTGGACTATATGTGCGCACGCTTCTAACTCCTTCAAGTACTGCAGATTGTTTTCTTAATCTGTTGCCACCTCGGTATTAACCCCGGCGGGCAGAGGGCAAACTTTACCTTTTGCGCCTATATGGGGTCAAAACGAGTTCCTTTAAAGAGGAATCACGATAAATCACAAGAAATCGAGCGGAATCAATGGTCGAAAACGGGCTCATTGGCCTCATAGACCCGCCCATTTGCCCCAAATATCAAGAATCTGGTGAAGCCACGGCAGAACCATCGATCGTGAGTGACTGTTAGCACCGTGCCTTCATATTGATTAAGAGCATTCTCCAAACTTTCTGCGCTCGCTAAATCCAAGTTATCTGTTGGTTCATCAAGAAGTAACAAAGTATCGCCGGCTAATTCCAGTAAAAGTACTTGGAATCTTGCTTGCTGTCCTCCAGATAACTGCGAAAACTTTTGATTTGATGCCTGATCAATTTCATACTTTCCCAAAACTGATTTAGCTGCACCTAATTGCAGAGAATGTTCTTCCCAAAGAATCTCAAGGAGCGTTTTGTTTTCGAATTCTGGATGGGCGTGGGTCTGTGCAAAGTAACCTACTTCAACACGAGCACCATGTTTGATGACTCCGGTGTATTTAACGCTTTGATCGCCGCCAATTAACCTTAAGAAGTGCGACTTTCCTGAGCCATTCTTACCAAGCACTGCAATGCGATCTCCATAAAAGACTTCAAAATTAAATGGTTCGGTAAGTCCATCAAGTGCAAAGTTCTCAAAGGTAAGCGCTCGTACACCGGTGCGACCGCCTTTTAATCCGACCCGAACATTCTGCTCGATTGGTGGCGCAGGTGGCGCGCCAAGCTCTTCAAACTTACGAAGTCTTGTCTGCATCGCACGATATTTGCTTGCCATATCAGGTGATGACTTGGCTTGATTACGTAAAGTCAAAACTAACTCTTTCAAACGAGTATGTTCTTGTTCCCAACGAAGAAGAACTTCGGCAAACCTCTCATTTCGTGCTCTTCTTGCATCATGCCAAGTGGAGAACTTGCCACCATGAACCCATGCAGTGTTTCCATTATGCCCTTGTTCGAGCGCCACAATTTTGGTGGCTACCTCTTCTAGAAGTTCGCGATCGTGGCTCACAAAAAGCACCGTCTTTTTAGTATCTTTAATAATCTGTTCCAACCATCTTTTGGAAGGCACATCTAAATAGTTATCTGGCTCATCAAGTAGCAAAGTCTCTTCGGGGCCTTCCATGAGTGCGCGAACTACTAACTTCTTCTGCTCGCCGCCAGAGAGCGTATTTACTTTGCGCGTAGCTATCTCATCAAAAGATTTACCTAATGTTTCAGTGCAGCAGGTATCCCAAATAACTTCAAAGTCATAACCGCCTGCATCGCCCCATTCGACAATCGCTTCTGCGTATGCCATCTGATCTTTCTCTTCACCAGTTTCATACATCCGCGCTTCAGTAGTTTCAATGTTTTTTGCCGCATCTCGGATACGTTTAGGTGCTACCGAAAGCAGCAGATCTCGAACTGTTGATTCATCGCGCACGCTTCCAATGAACTGACGCATGACGCCTAACCCGCCAGTGATTGCCACGCTCCCCTCTTCGGGCTCTAAATCGCCTGCAATCATTTTTAATAGCGTGGTTTTGCCAGATCCATTTGGTCCAATTAACGCAACCTTGTGGCCATCGCCAACTCGAAAGGAAACTTCATTGAGCAGAACACGACCATCGGATAACGAGAACTCAACGCCACTTACATCTATATGGCCCAATTAATTCTCTCCATCATCGCTTATGTCGGAAGCATTTCTCATGCCCATAGTCTTAACGGTGCGCGCAGCTAACTCTGAATCGGAAGGATAATCCACTCCAACAAATGTCAGCCCACGTGCTGGGAAAACTACCGAATCCGACGGACGTTCATGCTTATCCAAAACTTCTTTCGCCCAAGTAACTGGGAAGCGCCCTTCACCGATATAAACCATTGTGCCTATCAATGAACGAACCATGTTGTAGCAGAAAGCATCAGCGCTAATATGGCTAATAATTTCGCCAGCTTCATTACGTTGAAAATCAAAGCGTTCAAGCTTTCTAATAGTTGTGGCAAATTCACGGTACTTTGCATAGCTGAAGAAATCATTATCACCGATTAGCATCGATGCAGCTTCATTCATCTTCTCGACATCTAGAGTTCGATACCAAGGTGTGATGTCCAGGCGTTTAACTGGATCAATAATCCCTAAACCATCTTGGATTTTGTAGATGTAGTGACGGCGAAGTGCACCAAATCGCGCATGGAAATCTTGATGCGCCCGTTCGACTTTCTTGATTCGAATCTCCTCTGAGAGGATGCGATTTAATCGATAACCTAAATCTTCGAATTCAAATCCTAAATTTGAGCCGCCTTCTATTGGTAAATCAACATGTATCACTTGGCCACTTGCATGTACCCCAGCATCAGTTCGTCCTGCGACTACTGTGTCTAGATCAAGACGATAAAGAGTTTGTAAAGCGGTTTCGATTTCACCTTGAATGGTCGGGCGATCTGCTTGCTTTCCCCAACCAAAGAAGTTGGTTCCGTCATAAGCCAAAGTAATTTTGGCACGAAAAAACCCACTCTCGGGTTTGAGAGTGGGTTCGTTCATTTCCAATAGGAGCGTATTAGATGATTTAAATAATCTAATGCGATTTACAAAACCTCGATCACTGCCATAGGAGCGTTATCGCCCTTGCGTGGACCGATCTTTGTAATACGGGTGTAGCCACCGTTGCGATCTTTCATACGTGGACCGATCTCAGTAAATAGTGTGTGCACTACTGTCTTGTTTGAGATCTTTGCTAGTACTTCACGACGAGCTGCTAGATCACCCTTCTTTGCAAAGGTAATTAACTTCTCTGCATACGGACGTAAGCGCTTTGCCTTGGTCTCAGTTGTGGTGATCTTGCCATGCTGGAAAAGTTGTTCCGCGAGTGTTGCTAGAAGCAAACGCTCGTGAGCTGGACCGCTTCCGAGGCGTGGGCCTTTTGATGGTGTTGGCATTTTCTATTCTTCTTTCTTACTCGCCTGTTATTCCGCAAACTCGTTCTCGTGTGCGTTGTAATTCGCATGCTTTGTTGGATCGAATCCAGCAGGGCTATCCTTCAATGAAAGACCCATTGAAACTAGCTTTGCCTTTACTTCATCGATTGACTTGCTACCAAAGTTACGGATATCTAATAGATCCGCTTCAGAGCGATTTACCAATTCTCCAACTGTGTGAATACCTTCGCGCTTTAAGCAGTTGTATGAACGAACTGTTAGATCTAGATCTTCGATTGGAAGTGCTAAATCAGCAGCTAACGCCGCATCCATTACAGATGGACCCATATCGATACCTTCAGCATCGAGGTTCAATTCACGTGCCAAACCAAAGAGCTCAACCAATGTGTGTCCTGCTGATGCAACTGCATCGCGCGGCTTCATTGAAGCTTTGGTCTCAACATCGATAACTAAACGATCGAAGTCAGTGCGCTGTTCAACACGGGTTGCTTCGACTTTGTAAGTCACCTTAAGTACTGGTGAATAAATTGAATCGACCGGAATACGTCCGATCTCTGCACCAACTGCTTTGTTCTGGACTGCTGTTACATAGCCGCGACCGCGTTCGATGGTTAGCTCAATCTCTAGGTTGGCTTTGCCATTTAGCGTTGCGATATGTAGATCTGGATTATGTACTTCTACTCCCGCTGGAACTGCGACATCAGCACCAGTTACGGCGCCAGAGCCGGACTTGCGGATGTATGCAGTTGCTGGCTCATCGTTATCTGATGAGAGCACCAAATTCTTGATGTTCAAAACTACTTCAGTTAGATCTTCCTTAACGCCTTCAAGAGTGGTGAACTCATGAAGCGCACCGGCAACGCGAATGCTGGTAACTGCTGCACCTGGAATAGATGAAAGCAGAGTACGACGCATTGAATTGCCAAGTGTGTAACCAAAGCCTGGCTCAAGCGGTTCAATTACGAAACGTGAGCGGTGCTCTGATAGTACTTCTTCAGTAAGTGTTGGACGCTGTGCAATAAGCACGTTTTCTCCTCTTTCCTTTGGGGGGATCCGCTATTTGATCCCCGTTCTGGGTTACTGCTATTAATTTTTTTGTTAACTTATAAGCTAAATAAATTACTTTGAGTAAAGTTCAACGATTAGTTGCTCTTGTACCTGAGTATCAATTACGGAACGGTTTGGTAGTCCGTGAACGATGATTCGCATCTGAGAAGGAACAACTTCCATCCAAGCTGGAACGCTCTTCTCGCCGAACTCTGCACTCGCGACGATAAATGGTGTTAAGTCATGAGACTTTGGCAGCACATCAATCACATCGAATTGAGAGACACGATATGAAGGAATATTTACCTTCTTACCGTTTACCAAGAAATGTCCGTGGCGAACTAGCTGACGTGCCATATCGCGACTCTTTGCAAAGCCTGCACGATATACAACGTTATCTAGACGAGTCTCAAGCAAGATAAGTAGGTTTTCACCAGTCTTACCTGCACGACGGTTTGCTTCTTCGTAATATGAACGGAATTGCTTCTCTAATACTCCGTAGATACGAGCAGTCTTCTGCTTCTCACGCATCTGAAGTAAGTACTCTGATTCCTTACCGCGACCACGACCATGTTGTCCTGGTGGATATGGACGAGATTCAATCGGGCACTTTGGACCATCGCACTTGGAACCCTTAAGGAAGAGTTTTACCTTTTCGCGACGGCAGCGCTTGCAATCTGCACCGGTGTAACGAGCCATTTAGATCAACCTCTCCTTATACTCGACGTGGCTTGGTAGGGCGGCAACCATTATGTGGAGCTGGTGTCACATCAGAGATGGAACCAACTTCAAGTCCTGCTGCCTGCAATGAACGGATAGCGGTCTCGCGTCCAGAACCTGGACCCTTAACGAATACATCCACCTTCTTCAAACCATGCTCTTGTGCACGACGAGCTGCAGCTTCTGCCGCCATCTGTGCTGCGTACGGTGTTGATTTACGTGAACCTTTGAAACCGACCTGACCTGATGATGCCCATGAAATTACAGCACCTGTTGGATCGGTGATTGAGACGATGGTGTTATTGAAGGTGCTCTTGATATGAGCCTGTCCTGCAGCAACATTCTTCTTCTCTTTCTTACGAATCTTTACTTTGCCTTTAGGCGCGCTCTTTGCTGGAGCAGCGGCTGCGGCTTTTTTAGGAGCGGCCATTACTTAGTCACCTTCTTCTTTCCTGCAATTGCTACACGTGGACCCTTGCGAGTACGCGCATTTGTATGAGTGCGCTGACCGCGAACCGGAAGTCCTTTGCGGTGACGAATACCTTGGTAGCTCTGAATTTCAACTTTACGACGGATATCGCCAGCAATTTCACGGCGAAGATCACCTTCGATTTTGTAATTAGCTTCAATGAATTCACGAAGCTTTGCTAACTCTGGTTCTTGAAGATCCTTAACGCGGGTATCTCCTGAGATCCCGGTTGCCTTCAATGTTTCCTTCGAACGAGTTAAACCCATTCCGAAGATATAAGTAAGTGCGACCTCTAAGCGCTTTTCGCGCGGCAGATCAACACCGACAAGACGTGCCATCTATTTATCCTTCTAGTTTCCCGATAGGTCCTCCGCGATGCTTCCGATATCTATCGATATCTACTGATATCTACCGATATTGGCTCCGGCCTATCGGACCGGAGGTCTGGCTTTGATTATTTACTAATCAATAACCAGTCGCATCACGCGTGATTGTTAATCGCTTAAGTTTTGCGAATTAACCTTGGCGCTGCTTATGGCGAAGGTTTTCGCAAATGACCATAACGCGACCTTTGCGGCGGATGACCTTGCACTTATCGCAGATCTTCTTAACGCTTGGTTGCACCTTCATT
>JBPCTD010000034.1:0-3946 GCA_051006515.1 Candidatus Nanopelagicaceae bacterium
AAACGAGTCCGTGAAATCAAAGAAAATTTATTAGAAATTAGCGGCACCCAAGCAAACTTCATTATGTTGGGCAATTGGGAAGATTTAAAGTTGCGATATTCGCCTACCAAAGATAAACATTCAGATTTAAGAGAGATTTTCAATTGGTTAAAGGGCGATTCGCAATACAAATTTGTAAATATAGAGAAGGACGCCAATTTACGCATTGAAGAAGTAATTGATTTATTTACAACATCAGCCACCCCGCTACACATATTTGCCGAAGCTGATTTTGATTTAAGTTTAAAGGACTTGGTCTCATATTTGCGCAGCACCGAATGGGGCATGGTTGGTCTGGCTAACAATCAAGATCGCAGAGCCTTTGTGCTAACTACCTCAGCACTTTCGCGTGCCCGACGCACGAAAGGTGATGATTACGCAAACATCTCAGAACAATTCGGAGTTAATTGGATGACTTACGAAAAGTTTATTCAAATCTATGATGGCAAGAATTCAATATTTTCTAGATTCGGGCGCTTTGTAAAGCGTGAAGGAAAGAAAATTAATTCGCCAAAACAACTTTTGGTATTTATTGGAAAAATTCTGAAATTGGTTAAAAGAAAGATTTTAAAGTGACCAATAAGCCAACTATCATTTTAGCAACTAGCAATGGAATTGGCATGGGCCACTTAGCGCGTGCCAGTGCAATTGCAAAAGCTCTTAAAATAGAAGCTAATCCAATTATTGTTTCAATGGCCGGTGGAATTGCAGAGATTCCAGGCGCGTTGGGTATTCCATGTGAATACATCCCAGGTAAAGATAGAAATTGGATGGCTAGAGCTAAATGGGATCTGTATTTAAGAGATCGCTTAGTAGCGCTAATCGATGAAACAGATGCAAAAGTGCTTACCTTTGATGGTGTAGTTCCTTACGCTGGTGTATTAGCAGCGAAAATATCTAGACCAGAGATAAAATTAGTATGGATTCGCCGTGGACTTTGGCAGAAGAAATTACATCGCTTCGCGCTGCCACTTCAATCTAAATCTATGGATTTAATTATTGAGCCCGGCGATTATGCATTTGCTTATGATCACGGTCCAACTTCAACACGTAAAGATGCGATACGCACCACGCCAGTCTCTTTGTATCAAGCTTCCGAAGCGTTAAGCAAGTCTGAATCAAAGAAAATTCTTGGCCTGGACCCAGAGCGCCCTGCAGTTTTAGTGCAGTTAGGCACTGGCGAAAATGATGCTAACGAAAAGATGACGGCAGCTCTTAAAGGACTTCTAAATTGGCCTAATTTGCAAGTGGTTTTAACTAAAGAACCAATAGATAGTTCCGGTAAATCACTGGCACCAGCTGACTTAGATATCAAAGTAATTCGATACTTTCCATTAGCAAATGTGCTTGCGGCATTTGATGCCGGAGTCTGCGCAACCGGGTACAACGGCGTTCATGAATTGCTTGCAGCTGCACTTCCTACTGTTCTAGTTTCTAATATCAGAGGAATGGATGACCAAGAAGCCCGGGCACAATGGTGTCACGATCATGGCTATGCGCTTCGTGCTAATCAAGCTGATTTATCTGATATTACCAATACGGTCAAGAAGTTAAATGATTCAAATATTCGAATTAATTTAACTAATAAGTGCAGAAATTTGCCGGTGGCAATTGGCGGCGAAGAGATAGCTAATAAATTAGTAGCCATTGCAGGTACTCCTACTTTAAAAAAGAGTTCACTATTGAGAAAGTTCTTATTCAACGCTCTTCGATATTCCGCAATTGCATATAGATTGGTTTTCAAACAGAAAAAGAAGAGCAAAGTTGATTTAAGTGCACCAGTATTTAGTTCAACTACCCAGGTTGCGGAATTGCGAACACTTATTAAGTCAAATGCTCGATTTGAACAGCTGATACCAACTGGTTCTGATAAATATAAAGCGCGGCGCGAACAAATCGCAAAGCAGTATTATTAGCCGTTAATTACAGGAGTAACCGTTGCCAACTTATTCAATCGCCATAATCGGCGCAGGGCCATCTGGATATTTTGCTGCGCAAGCACTTCAAAATCTGCAAACCGATGACTTGAAATTCAATATTGATTTAATCGAAAAACTACCTACTCCTTGGGGTTTAGTCCGAAGTGGCGTTGCACCAGATCATCCAAAAATTAAATCGGTTTCTAAAGTTTTCGAAAAGGTAGCAACTGCTGGCAACGTTTCACTTTTTGGCAATGTGGAAGTTGGTCAAGATATAGCGCTTGATACCTTAAAAGAGAGTTACGATGCCGTGGTCATCGCATCTGGCACTCCTTATGGGCGAAAGCTAGGAATTCCCGGCGAAGAACTTAGAAATTCTTTCTCTTCTGCAGAATTTGTACCTTGGTATAACGGACACCCAGATTTTGTAGAGTTAAATCCGAATTTAGATTGCGAAGTTGCAGTAATCATTGGCGCAGGAAATGTTGCAATGGATGTCGCTAGATTATTAGCGATTGAGCCAAGCGAACTAGATGCAACTGATACAGCTTCGCATGCGCTGGACTTTTTGAAATCTTCTAAAATTCGCAAGGTATATATCTGCGCACGTCGAAGCCCGGAGTTTGCTGCCTTTACTTCACCAGAACTCAGAGAGCTCCCGGATTTAGAGCATACAAATGTCATTATTAATAGAAATGATATTGAAAGTGCGCTAAACCGAGTTGGTGCTGAACCCGAGAAGCATGTAAAAAGTAATTTAGAAGCAATGTTGGCTATAGCAAATAATCAGAGTTATCCGCATGAAAGAACTATGGAGTTCTTATTTGAGCATGTACCAACTAGCATCAACGGAGAAGATAAAGTAGAGAGTGTAACTTTCAAAACTCCAACTGGCGAAAGAACAATCGAAACCGGTTTGGTGGTTAGTGCTATCGGCTACCAGATTGGTGATCAACAAGAAGTTCCAACAGAATCAGGAAAAGTTACTAACACAGATGGATACGTTGGCGAAAATCTATATGTAGTTGGGTGGGCTAAACGTGGACCATCCGGCGTGATTGGCACTAATAAATCAGATGCTGCAGATGTGATGAAACAATTAGTTGCTAAATTACCAAACGCGCCAAAAGCGAAATTTGATTTGAATTCTGTTTTACATGCAAGAGTTGTTTCGCAACCAATCTGGGAGATGATTAATCAAGCAGAAGTTTCCGCCGGAGAGCCACTTGGAAAACCGCGATTAAAGGCGGTTTCGCGTGAAGATCTTCTCGGTTTGGGTGGAATTTGATTCTTTAGTAGGATTCGCAAGGCTTAAAACCAGCGCCCGTAGCTCAACGGATAGAGCATTTGACTACGGATCAAAAGGTTAGAGGTTCGAATCCTCTCGGGCGCGCATCTATCTTTCAATAATTAACTTTCAAATTTCGCGATATCTAAGAGCTCGGAATTTATAGGTGTATCTTTCGGACAACTTGCATCCAGTTCAGATATCTCTTCAGCAGATAAAGAAATCTTGGTGCCCTCAATCGAATCTAGTATTGAAGAAGCTTTAGATGCGCCTGGAATAGGTATTGAGGTGGGGAATTTAGCTAGATGCCATGCGATAGTTAATGCAAATGGCGATACTGATTTTTGATCAGCCATTTTCTTAAAGGATCCGATTTCCCCAGAACCTAGTAGTTTGAAATTGCGACCGCCACCCAAAGGTGACCAAGGTAAAAATGCAATTTCATTCTCTGTACAAATATCTATTACCTCTGCCCAGTGATGGTAATTAGGACTAAATTCGTTCTGCACCGAAATGATTCCACCTTCAGATGGCTTGCCGCCAATTTTGATTGCATGGCGCAACATTTCTGCGTTCACATTACTTAGTCCAATTTCTTGGATATAACCATGTTCCTTAAGCGTCATTACATTCTCAAATTGCTTTTCATATGAGATTGAGGGATCGGTACGGTGATGTTGCCATAATGGAATTTTGGAAA
>JBPCTD010000035.1:0-14014 GCA_051006515.1 Candidatus Nanopelagicaceae bacterium
GATGAGCCCTGCGCGGTTAGCTGAGATCATCAAAGATGAATTACTTGCTAACGGCATAGATAAATTTCATTTAATGGGTAATTCGTTGGGTGGTTGGATCTGTTTAGAAATGGCAGCGCGCTATCCGCAAAACGTATTAACAGTAACTGGTGTTGCCCCTGCTGGTTTGTGGTTAAAGGCAAAGACTCATCGAAATGGTGAATTAGCAATCAGTCGCTATATGGCTCGCGCGACTTATAAATTCGCACATCAAATCGCGCACTTTAAATTTATGCGCGCGATTGGCTTTAAATTAGTCAGCCCGCAGTGGGAGAAGTTCTCACCAGATACTTGCGCCGATGCTGCGATTGCAATGGGTTCGGCATCTGGTTACTACTCATTGTGGGATGCCTTTTTAGGAAAGCATTTTGAGCAACAAATTTCTGAACAGATACCGGTAACAATTCTCTTTGGCGATACAGATTACACGTTGCCAGAAGATAGTTGCCAAGAGCGTTCATTATTTCCCAAACACTCAGTTTGGAAAATTCTTCCTAAATCTGGCCATGCGCCAATGTGGGATTCTGTTAACGAAGTTGTTCAAGAAACTTTAAATACCGTTAAGAAAGCAAATTAACTTCGACTACTTTCTCGCTCTGCGGTTTTGCAGATGTTTTTTAACATCGTTGGGAAAAGTAGCCAGTGAAATGGCGCAATAGCGCGCCAATAAAGTTGACCGCCAAGTCCTCGTGGTTGGAAAGTTGCAACTTGCTTTGCTATGACCTTCCCACCCTCTTCTTTTAATTCAAATTCCAACCAAGCTTTACCTGGCAATATCATTTCGGCATAAAGTCGTAACTTCTTACCTTCGACATAATCTTCTACGCGCCAAAAATCTAAACTATCTCCGACTCTTAACTTAAACGGATCGCGACGGCCACGACGCAAACCAACGCCACCAAAGATGCGATCAAGTAGTCCTCTTAAATACCAGAGCCAATCAGATCCATACCAACCATTTTCACCGCCGATACGTTCAATGCAATTCCATACATTTTCAATTGGCGCGCGACTTTCCTGAACTCGCACATCTTGAAATTCGGTAGCTCCGGCCCATGAAGGATCACCTTGTGCTTTCTGCCATGGCGCTGTTGGTGCGGTGGCATCAGACCATCTGGTCTCAATCTTGTTATTTGATACCCGTTCTAGCGCTAATTCAATGGCTCCTTTAATAGGCGTTAAACCCGCTTCCGGATTTGGAATTAATTTAGAGATTGATTTATTTTCATCAACCACTACTTCGCTAATTAAAGATTCCACTAATGGCCTAGCCAAAGTTGTGGGCACAGGAGTAACAAATCCAATCCACAAACTAGATAGTGATGGCGTGAGCACCGGCACTTTAATCACTAATCGTTTACGAAGCCCTGCAATATTGGCAAACAGTTGCATCATCTTTTCGTATGTGACAACTTCAGGTCCACCAATATCGTAAATACCTGAAACTGGATTTGGCAATTCAATGGTGCGGCTTAAGTAATAGAGCACATCTCGAATTGCAATTGGTTGAGTGCGATTCTTAACCCACTTTGGCGTAGTCATAATGGGTAATCGGTGAGTTAAATGGCGCAACATTTCAAATGATGCCGAACCAGAACCAATAATTATTCCGGCACGAAGCTCAAGGACTGGCACGCCATACTTTGCAAGCTCCAAACCAGTATCTGTGCGCGACTGTAAATGTCTGCTGGTCTTCTTATCGTTTGCGATACCGCCTAAATAAACAATCTGCTTGATCGCAGCATCTGCTGCAGCAGATCCAAAAGTTGCGGCCATCTCTTTTTCAATTTGATCAAATTGCGTTGAACTATTTATTGAATGCAGTAAATAGAAAGCAACATCAATACCATCGAGCGCTTTGCGGACCGATTGATAATCGGTCACTGTGCCGATGACTTTCTCTACCGAGTTAGCCCAAGAATATTGCGCAACTTTCTTTTCATCGCGCACAAATACTCTTACTTGATAACCCTGCTCGAGTAATGCGCGCACCAAACGACCACCAACATATCCAGTGGCGCCAGTGACTAAAACTCGTTTTGATTTTGAATTCATATGTTTCTAAATTACTGGAAATTTGCAGGAAATGGTAAATACTTGCTACATGGAGTTTAAGACCGTTGCTAGCGTTTTAGGCGTAGTTCTGGTGCTGATTTACGCTTCCGGCTCTGGCATCTGGGTAAATAGCTCTCCTGGTTGGTACTCATCATTGGTCAGACCAAGTTGGCAACCACCTGATTTTGTATTTGGATTGATCTGGCCTTACAACTTTCTCATGCTTGGAATTAGCGCAGTTAAAGTTTCACAAACAATGAATAGATCAACAACCACAATCTGGTTAGCTACTTTCGCATTATCTGTTACAAGCGCTCTGCTTTGGGCATACCATTTCTACGTACCGCATAATCTTTATTTTGCAGCTTACGCACTAGGCGCTACAGCGCTACTTACACTTCCGATTTTGGCAATTACCTACCGCGCATCATTGATAACTGGGTTATTGCTTACTCCGTATCAAATCTGGGTGATTGTGGCTACAACGCTTGCTTTTGGTTACGCCAGTCGTAATTAATTGATAACTAATTATTAGGAAGTTACATCTTTCTTCTGGAATCTAGTGATTGCCAGTGAAATTAAAACAATAAACCAGATCAAGCTATATGAAGCGCCATGGATCATGTCAGACCAGACGATGCTATTGCTGAGTAGATCAAACCAAGAGTATGAATAATGAACAGGTAGCGCTTTACGGAAATTACCCAACGCAGTAACTGCATCCAAAATATTCATCAAAATAACTAAACCTACAGCTACACCAACCGCGCCAAGTGGTGCATCGGTACGCACGCTGATATAGAAAGCGATTCCAGCAATAAAGAGCAGTGCAAACGCGGCATAAACGGTAATCAGGATTATGCGTTCAATTGCAATTTGGTTATCTAACGTCACGCCAAGTGGCGATTGCAATGGTGCGCTGCCAAAGAAAATAACTCCCACGATCCAAGAAGTCACTGGCAGTAAAAGCACCGCACCAGCAGAGAGCGTCAAACTTACTTTTAACTTCTGCATCAATAATCGTTGACGCGGTACAGGAGATGCTAATAAATAACGCAAAGTTGACCAGGAAGCTTCGCTGGCAACCGTATCGCCATTAAATAACGCAATTACAGTGACCATTAAAAATGGCATTGCAAAATAGAACATGGTGACCGTGAAATTAGCTGCGCCAATTGTTGCTAAGCCAATCAAATCAAATGAGCCAGAACCAAGACGCGTTGGCCCACCGCTATGACCTGATGGACCGAACTTAACTGCACCAGCCACAATTACGGGAAGAGCTACTACAAATAGATAAGCGAAGAATGTGCGCTTACGGTAGAACTGTCTGTATAGCTCCACTGAATATGGAAGCGTGCGATCAACGTTATATGTCATTTCGCATCCTTTCCAATGATCAAGTCATCGCCGATTAATTCCAAGAAGATCTCTTCTAGGCTCTGTGAATCTTTCAGAATCTTTTTCAAAGTTCCGGTTGCGACCAACTTGCCGCGATGCATCAACACGACGTGGCTACATGTTTGTTGCACCTCTGCAAGTAAGTGTGAAGAGATGATGACAGTGCGCCCACCCTTTGCATAACTCTTAAGCACCGAACGCATCTCCGCAATTTGTTGTGGGTCCAAACCATTTGTTGGTTCATCAAGTACCAAAATCTCAGGAAGTCCCATCATCGCTTGAGCAATTGCTAAACGTTGACGCATACCTTGGCTATATGAACGCACCTTCTTATCTAGCGCGCTACCAAGTTTGGTTATCTTGATAACTTCTTCTAACTTCGGATCAACGTCGCGACCAATTGCGCGCCAATAAAGATCTAAATTCTCGCGACCTGTCATATGTGGCAAGAAACCTGGACCTTCAACAAATGAACCTAACTTTGAAAGTGCAGATGAACCAGGAAATACTGGATGTCCATCAATCCAAATACCGCCATCAGTTGGCATGATCAAACCCATCAACATACGAAGCGTGGTGGTCTTTCCTGCACCATTTGGCCCAAGTAAACCAAGCACTTGCCCACGACCTACATTGAATGAAAGGTCATCAACAGCGCGGTATCCATCGCCGTAAACTTTCGACAAGTTTGAAATCTGAATCAAATTCTTATCGCTAGCAATTACATCTGAGGAAATCTTTGGACGTCTAATTCGAACATAGAAAATTGCAATTACTAAAGTAAGTAATGCCATGATCGGCCAGAAAATATATTGCGATGAAGTAGTAACGCTAGAAAGTGGAATTGTTGGATATTCCAACTCTGATATCGGAGCCACGGTATAGAAGCGGCCATCATTTGGCAGCGCATAACCTTGATCAGTTGCCGATACTGCCAAGACAATCTTTTCGCCCGGTGCTAACTTAATGAAAGCTGCTGGTAAATGAATTTCAGCATCGAGGCCAGACTTTGGAATATTGGTTAATTTTACTGGAGCCACAATTCCGCCGGGCAGACGTAACGCGCCACTTCTTGATTCCGCCATCAATGAGAAGAAAAGTGTGGCGTCGTTAGTAGTAGAGGTAACGCGCACTTTGATTTTGGAACTACCAACAATATTTATTGCGCCTTTAATTGGAGCGCTGGCAAAAGTTGCACTCTGTCCTGGAAGTAGCGCTGGCGAAAGTGTGCCAAAGCCCGCGCCACCTGCACTTAAAGATGCGAGCGCGCTACTTGCTAACGCGCCGGCGCTACCCAAGCCGGGTAATGAACTTAACGCTGCAGGAACACCACCAATTGGTGAGAAGAACGGCCCCATATTTTCATTGACAGAAATTTTTTCTAACTTACCTTCAGTTGGTAAAGATTTACTCTGCAAGATTGTGGCAATCGCCGTTGAATCAGATACCGAAAGTGTGCCTGTTGCATCAGTTACTTGAAAGCGCGGGAAGTTTATGGACTTACCCTTTAAATACTTGTTAAACCAATGAATAGTGGCTTGATTTAGCCTCTCGGTTTCAGAATTTCCACCATCGTGGCCACCTGAATGCCAGATCATCGCCAACTTATCTGCCGCATCGCTTTTTGAAATCGCAGCCGCGTTACGCAAGCTTTCAATAAGCGGGAATAATGAATCTTCTTCTCCCTGCATCAAAAGTGTTGGAGCTTTCAAATTCGCTAAATACTTCTCTGGTGATGATTCATTCATCAACTTAATCTGAGCGCTATCTGGCGCGCCATTTGTTACTGCGCTCTGAAAGGCTGCGCACCACTCTTCGGCAAAGTTGCCACATTGGCCCAGGTAAGAATTCTGCAGCGCAGTAAATGAGAAGAAAGTTCCGGCCCAAATCTTTTTAAATGGCCCAGCGCCTACTGGATTACCATCATTGCCAAATGCGTTTTGTGGAAAGAGCGCTTGATTCAAATTAGCCCAAGTTATATCGGCACTTACCGCTTTGATTCGATCATCAGTAGCTGCCAGCATCAATGAAAGCGCGCCACCGTATGAGCCACCAGTAACACCAATAATCGCAGAACCATTCTTATCTTTTGCGACCTCTTTACGAGTACTTAAATAGTCGACCAACTTAGATGCATCCGCAATCTCTTTATCGGGAGCATTCATGGTGATTAGACCAGTGGAGTTTCCGAAGCCGCGAGCGCTGTAAGTAAATGCTACAAAGCCATTTCTAGCTAGTTGCTCTGCTAGTTGGCTCTCAGAATTTTTATTGCCGCCAAAGCCATGTGCAATCAAAACTGTAGGCGCAGGCAAAGTCTTTGGCAGATACATAGTGGTATCTAGCATCACCTCTGCACCCGATACTTTGCTTTCGATTTTGGCGATTGCCACATCGTTTCTTGAATTGAATATAGATATGGATGCAACCAAGATAAAGAGCGCAGAGAAAATCGCAATCTTGCGTTTAGAGATTTTTAACTTTACGCCCTTGAACATGCGCAAAGCCTAGGCAAAGCAGTTCAGTAAATCCAATTCAAAATTTGGCACGACATCCGATTTGCCATGGTTGCTAAACTCTGGCCATGCCTTTGATCTTCGCGCTTCTCTCATCTGCAATCTTTGCAATAACTGCAGTATCAAGCCCTGAAGCTGATGCAGTCACTAAAAGACAAGCAGTCACTAAATATGAGTTCACCATGCCAAAGGCTTATCAACCTCAAGGCAGTAACGGTGGCTACGATGATTATCGTTGTTTCTTAATCGATCCCAAAGTAAATGTAAATTCAATTTTGACAACCATTGAATTTGTCCCGCAAATCAAAGAGATTGTTCATCATGCAATTCTCTTTAGAATTCCAGCCAAACAAGTGGCACAAGCTAAAGCTTTAGATGCCGATGGAAATGGTTGGTCTTGCTTTGGCGGTTCAGGTATCGGAAGCATGTTCCAATCATTTGTAAATACTCCGTGGCTTAGCGCATGGGTTCCTGGTCGCAATAAAGATTTTGCACCTGCTGGTTATGGCTACCCATTTAATAAAGGCGATCAAATTGTGCTCCAAGTTCATTACAACTTGTTAGCAGCACATTCTGGCCATCAATTGAAAGACCAATCCAAAATAGTTTTAACTGGCATTCCAGCAACTGGCGCTAAAATCAAAACTTTGAATTACGAACTACTACCAGCACCAGTAGAACTTGCTTGCCCAGCAGGCGTCACTGGACCTTTATGTGATCGTAAAAAATCTTTGATTGATTTAGCAGCTCGCACATCTAATATCAGCGCGCTAGAAACTACCGGCATCAATATTCTCTGCAAGCAAGATCCTTTTAATCCAAAACCAAGCAACACATCTACTTGCGACAAAGTTATTCGTACACCTCAATTAGTCGTTGCTGCTGCACCACATATGCATCTACTCGGTCGCTCATTGAAGATAACTGCAAATCCAGGTACTGCATCAGAAGTAGTTTTGCTCGATAATCAGAATTACAACTTCGATGATCAATCTGCAAAAGTTTTGGCTAAACCATTTCAATTAAAAGCTGGCGATACAGTCCGTGTGCAATGCACTTTTGATCCGACGCTTAGACAGAAATTACCAGCACTTAAAAACTTGCCAGCTAAGTACATAACTTGGGGCGAAGGCTCTGGAGATGAAATGTGTTTAGGTGTTTTGATTACTTCTAAAGAAGTCGCTACTAAGTGAGTAATTTTCGGAGTCCAAGAAAGCTATTAAAGGATTATTGGAACAGCAATCGGATTGGACTTTCTGCCAATTATTGGCGAGTATTTGCGGCAACAACTTTATCTAGTATTGGATCCGGCATCTCTTCAGTTGCACTTCCTTGGATCGCCTCAAGCTTAACTCGCGATCCTTTAGCTATTTCTTTAGTCGCACTTGCTGGCCAGTTACCATGGATAATTTTTACTTTACATGCTGGTGTTTTAATCGATCGTTTAGATAAAAAACGCATTTTAATAACGATGGATGTAGCGCGTGGAGTTTTAACTTTTCTGATCGCATTGTTAGTCCTACTGAATCAAAACTTGCTTGGTGATGTTACAAGAGTAAATCTCAACTTATCTGAAACCAAATGGCCGCTGCTGATATTAATTATCGCTGCTCAATTAGCGATGGGCTTCGCTACCGTCTTAGCGGATACAACTTCGCAAGCGGTTATTCCATCTGTGGCATCTAAAGAACAGTTAACCCATGCCAATGGCCGTATATGGGCGGCCATAAGTGTTTCTGAACAATTTGTTGGACCACCTATTGGTTCCTTTCTGTTAGGCATCGCTTCCTTCTTGCCATTAATTTTTGATGCTACTTCATTCTTTCTATCTGCAGGTTTGATTCTTCTAGTAACTGCCCAGATTGGTAGCAAACGTGAGTACAGCGAAAACTCTCCGAAGCCAACTTTTACGGCTGATATCAAAGAAGGATTTCATTGGCTCTGGAGTCGAAGTATTTTCAAAACTCTTGCGCTCTCTTTAGGTGCAATCAATCTTGTTAATGGTTTATCAACCGGCATCTATATTTTCTACGCTCAAGAGATTTTAAGAACTTCAGTCTTACAATTTGCACTTCTCGGAACTGGTTTTGCAATTGGTGGCGTAATTGGTGGAATCCTTGGCCCACGTTTGGCAAACAAATTGGGTGAAAGTAAAAGTTTAAGTATTTCAATGATTGGAACAGCTATTGCTTCTTTTATAACAGGCGTTACTTCCAATTGGTTGATAGTTTGGACAGTCGGAATTTTTGTAGCTGTACTTATTACGCTTTGGAATATTGTTACTGTTTCTTTTAGACAATCCGTGATTCCAACAGAGATTTTCGGTCGAGTTAATAGTGTTTACAGATTTTTTGGTACTGGTGGAGCGCCTATTGGATCATTACTTGGTGCGCTAATTGTTTCCCTCTTAATGAATTATGTTAGCCGCGAAGTTTCTTTACGTGCTCCGTTCATAATCTCTGCGGTTGTAACTATTTTAATTTTTGCTGTAACGCGTGACTCGCTCTCTCGCGAAGAATTTGCAAAAGCCAAAAGTGAGAAGTTGAGCAACTAATCTCACCCCCCTGCTGACTGCTACCTGACTTCTAAATGGGTTGCGACCAGATTCTTAGGAGATAGTTAAGAAAGTGTTATAAAGCCACGCATATCTAGTGGGTGCTCATGGCTGTAAACATTTGTCTAACTTGAGCGCTTTACGGCACGATTAGCCCAATTCGTCCACGAGTTGATGGTCACTAGCTAGGACTGGCAGCTTTGGGCGATTAACCCCTAAAAGGAGAATAAATGAAAGCAAATAACGTCGTGCGCAAGGTCATTACAGTGGCCAGCGTTGCGGGTCTGACAATTGCAGGTCTTGTTGCAATTCCAGCCGCAAACGCAGCACGTTCGACTGTGGTTATGCATGAGACCAACTCGTTCACTTCATTGAACAATGCGACTCCTGACACCAACCTAGTTACAAATTCAAACGTCGCATACTTAACAAGTATGGGCTTTAACTATTACGACGATAAGAAGAATCTAGTAGCTAACGAAGTACTTGGTTCATACAAAGTTGTTCGTAACCGCTCAAATGACTTCCAAGTTCAGTACACCATCAACAAGGGACGTCTATGGTCAGATGGAACTGAAATTGATGCGCGCGACATGCTACTTGGTCACGTTCTACAGTCTTCAGAGTATTCAAAGTCAGCTGGTTTAGGTGATCCTGCATCAGAGACAACTCCACCAGTATTTAATTCAATTAGCTACGGTGGCGTTTATGACAGCAAGGTAGTTGGTCTTCCAGTTATCTCTGCAGACAAGATGTCAGTAACCATCAAGTTCTCAGCTCCAATTCCAAACTGGCAGCTATTCGGTCTTGGTGTTTCACCTGCTTACACCATGGTTCACATTGCAGATGGCAAGAAGTCACTTCAGCCAGTAGCAGCTAACAATGCTGCTAAGGATGCAATCATCAAAGCGATCCAAGGTAAAGACAGCGCATTCCTGAAGAAGATTGCAAAGGTCTGGAATGAGGCTTACAACATTCAGACAATCGACTCAAGCACCAACCCATTGCTACTTGTTTCAAACGGTGCATATTTGGTGAAGTCAGCTGTCAAGGATCAGTCAATCACAATGGTGACAAATCCAAAGTACAACTCAGGTCCAAAGACCACTGGTTCAATCGACACCATGATCTACCGTTTCATCGCTGATGGAACTGCAGCATCACAGGCGCTAGCAAACGGTGAAATTGACCTATATGCAGGCCAAGCAACAGCAGATGCTGTTTCACAGTTAAAGGCAATGAAGGGTGTAACTGTTCTAGGTGGCGTTAACGCTTGCTACGAGCACATCGACCTTCGTGTTGATTCAGAGCAGGGTTCAAAGGAAGTATTCAGTGGACCATTCGCTAACTCAAATCCAAATGCTAAGAAGCTACGTACTGCTTTCTTGCTTGCATACCCACGTGAAGAAATCATAGAAAAGATCATCAAGCCAGTTAACCCAAATGCGGTTGTTGTAAATTCAACATTCGTATTACCTGGCCAGGCTAACTACGACAAGATCACTTCTGGTAACGGCAGCAAGAAGTATTCAGAGGGAACACAGGAACAACGCACTGCAGCAGCACTTAAGCTAGTTCGCAGCGTTTATCCAAAGGCTTCTGCAACCAATCCAGGTTTCACAGTTAAGCTAATGGTTCCATCACCAAACGCACGTCGTGCACAGCAAGCAGCGCTTGTTGTTCCTGCACTTGCTAAGGCTGGTATCAAGGTAGAAGCTCTACCGACAACTGGTTGGTCAGGCAAGCTATCAAGCAATGCATTTGATGCATTCTTCTTCGCATGGTGCCCATCATCTGTAACCCAGACTGGTACCAATGCAAACTTCCAGTCTGATGGTGGAAACAACTTCTACGGTTGGAAGAGCTCTGCTCTAGATTCAACTTTGAAGAAGTTGGAATCTGTAGTTCCAGATTCAGCTGTTGATCGTTACTACATCCAGGCTGAGCGCATCATCACTGACCAAGCTTGGTCACTAGGTATCTTCGCTCACCCTGCGGTTACCGCGTTCAACTCATCACTCAAGGGAATCAAGCCAGCACCATTGACACCAAACTTGGTCTGGAACTTCTGGGAGTGGTCATACTAAATAGTTAGCTAATTGCTAATTATTTAGTAATAAAAAAGCAGTAAAAGAAGTGGTGCTCGAGTAATCGGGCACCACTTCTTATTATTAGTTCTTATAGGTTCATTTAAGTTCTTTTAAGTTCATTTAAGGTCAGATATTCGTCACAAGTTTAAAAAGGGCTCTAAACCGCACTAGATTTAAGGTTTTTGGCACTAGTAATTTATGATTAGCCGGATAACTCGGTAGTCGAAATCAGGTAGCAAGTTCAAGCAAGAAATGAGGAAGCGCTCTTGAGAAGCTATATCGCACGCCGTATTGGGCTAATGCTTTTGATTGTATTTGGCTCTAGCTTCTTAGTTTATAACTTGGCTGCAATTTCAGGCGATCCACTTGAAGGTCTTCGTACCTCGACTGAACCAAATGCTAAGCAACAAATAATTACTTTAACGAGACAGTTGCAATTGGATGTTCCGCCTCCAATTAGATACTTCTACTGGCTACAAAATGTTCTAAGCGGTGACTTTGGAAAAGCTCGCGATGGTCAGTTGGTTTGGGACACAATTGCTAGCGCTATCCCGGTAACAATTCGCTTGGTCACAATGGCCACAATCATCGCGATTGTTCTTGGAATTACTATCGGAATTGTCACCGCGCTACGTCAATACAGTCGTTTCGATTATTCAATGACATTCGTTTCATTCCTTCTTTACTCACTTCCAGTTTTCTGGGTTGCCGTTCTTTTGAAGCAGTACATGGCGATCCGATTTAACACTTTCTTAGCAACTCCAACAATTCCACTCGGCTGGACTGCCTTCTATGCCACTATTACTGGCATCTTCTGGTCAGGTGTAATCAGTGGCGATCGCCAGAGAGTTCTTAAAGTTTTTGGTATTTCATTTGCGGCTACTGCAATTACTTTGCAATTCTTTAGCATAACTAAATGGTTTATCGATCCAAGTCTTTCAATCTTTGGTATCGCATTCCTTGGCGTGGTCACTGCTATTGCAATTACCTATGTTTCAACAGGTTTAGAAAACCGTATGTCCTTAAAAGCTTCGCTGACCATGGCTGGAATTGCGGTCGTGCTTTATTATCCAATGCAATGGTTCTTTAATAGATATGCCAACCTTTGGATTCTGCTGCTATTAGGCATCATTACGGTTTTTGTTGGCATGGGAGTCGGTCGCGCATTTGCTCAAATTGATCGCGGTCCAGTTATGCGTACCGCATCAATTACTGGATTCATTATTGGATTGTTCTTAGTACTAGATCGCATGATGCGCGAATGGGCGCCATATATGCAAGAAGATGCAGTTAATTACCGACCTGTTCCAACTATCGGTGAAATTAGCACTCAACTAGAACCATCTAATTTCTGGATTGGTTTCTTAGATACCGCGATGCACTTAATACTTCCAACGATCGCACTTACTTTGATTTCATTTGCAGGTTATGTTCGTTTTACACGCGGTACGCTGCTTGAAGTATTAAATGCGGATTACATCCGTACCGCCCGTGCAAAGGGGCTACCAGAGCGCACAGTCATTATGCGCCACGCGTTCCGCAACACGTTGATTCCGCTTACCACCATCATTGTGGTCGATATTGCCGGAATTATCGGTGGTGCAATCATTACTGAATCAGTATTTGGTTGGGTTGGAATGGGAACGGTATTCCGCCGTGCGATTTCAACTTTCGATCTTAATCTCTTGATGGGTGCAACTTTGATTACTACTACTTTGGCCGTTACCGCAAACTTAGTCGCAGACCTTCTCTACAGCGCGTTAGATCCACGCGTTAGAACAGGAGCTGGAAAGTAATGGCTTCTCTCAAGAACTTTAAATTGTTCAAGCGAAACATCGAAGAGACTGCACAGACAGATGCGGCTGAAAATGCGATTGCGTTAAAAGAAGTCGAAGGACTTTCTCAGCGCCAAATCGTTTTCAAGCGCTTTATCCATCACCGTGCAGCTATGGTTGCGATCTTCTCTTTGGTCGGAATTATTTTGATTGTTAATACTGCACTTGATTTCAAAATCGGTCCATGGAAAATTAATGGTTGGTGGAAGTACTCCATCGAAGATATTCCAGAGTTGCGTATGGAAGATTGCCCCAATGGAAATGTGGGTTGCCCAACTTTGCAACTATTCCCACCTTCACTAGGTGAGCATCCATTCGGTCAAGATGACATCGGACGTGACTATTTCGCGCTAGTTATGCGCGGCGCACAGCGTTCATTAATGGTGGCTTTCGTAATCGGAATCATCGGCGGTGTGCTTGGTACTGTAATCGGAGCAATTTCAGGTTACTACCGCGGCAAAGTTGATGCAGTTTTAATGCGCATCGTTGACTTCGTAATTACTGTGCCAGCAATCATCATCGGTTCAGTCATCGGTTTCCGTTACGGAAATCTTGGCGCAGGTTTCCTAGCAATCTACTTAGGTCTATTTTCATGGACTGGACTGTCGCGTTTAGTACGCGCTGAGTTCTTGAAATTACGCGAAATGGAATTCGTAGATGCAGCTCGTGTAGCTGGCGCTTCAAATCGTCGTATTATCTTTAAGCACATCCTGCCAAATGCAGTAGGTATCATCATCGTTTCAGTTACTTTGTTGATGTCATCTGCAATCTTGTTAGAAACTGCGCTCTCTTACATCGGTTTCGGTGTGGTTGCGCCAGACGTTTCACTTGGTCTTTTAATCAGTACTTATCAAGATTCCTTTACTTCTCGCCCATACCTCTTCTGGTGGCCGGGCTTATTTATCATTTCGATCGCCCTTTCTATCAACTTCATTGGTGATGGTTTGCGCGATGCGTTTGATCCTCGTCAACGACGACGCGTTTCAAGAAAGGAGCGTGCACGTTGAGCGAGATAAATAAAGAGCCGGTTCTTTCGGTAAAAGATTTCACCGTTGAATTCTGGGTAGATGGAGTTTGGTATCCAGCTGCAAAGGATATGAACTTCGATTTACGTCCTGGCCAAGTGCTAGCAATTGTTGGTGAATCAGGTTCTGGTAAATCAACTACCGCTATGGGCATCATGAGTTTGCTTGCATCTAATGCACGCATGACTGGCAGTGTAAAAGTTAAGGGCGAAGAGATGAATGGCGCTCCTACTAAATTACTGCGTAAGTTCCGCGGTAAAGAGGTCGCGTACATCTTCCAAGAGCCAATGACTGCGTTAAACCCGGTTTACACCATTGGTTTCCAGATCATTGAAACCCTTCGTATTCACTTTGATATGGGACCAAATGAAGCGCGCGAACGTGCACTTGAACTTATCAAGATGGTTGAAATTCCGGATCCGGAAATTTCAATTGATAAGTACCCTCATCAACTTTCCGGAGGACAACGTCAGCGCGCCATGATTGCTCAAGCACTTGCTTG
>JBPCTD010000036.1:0-3979 GCA_051006515.1 Candidatus Nanopelagicaceae bacterium
AACACAGATCGTAGAAGCAGCGAATGCGCTAATTGCAAATACTGATGCCGAAGCTGCTTCTTTAGTTGGTTTATATGATGCTTGCCCAGATATCGTGCGCGTAGTCGCACCAGGTGTAGATCTTTATAACTTCACCGCAGAAGGTGAAAATTCTCGAAAGAATTTAGGGCTAGATCCAAAGAAATTGATTATTTCCTTTGTTGGTCGAATTCAGCCACATAAAGGGCCAGAAGTTCTAATTCGTGCAGTCCAGGAAATGGCGCAACATAATCCAGAGTTACGTGGCAATTTACAAGTATTAATTACTGGTGGCGCATCGGGAGTAAAGAACCATGAAGATATTCGTTTACGCGAATTAGTTCATTGGTTAAAACTCGATGATGTAATCACATTCCTAGCACCAATTAGTCGCGAAAAATTGCCAGATTTATATCGTTCATCTGATTTAGTTTGCGTACCAAGTTACTCAGAAAGTTTTGGTTTAGTAGCGCTAGAAGCGCAAGCGTGTGGAACACCAGTTGTGGCAAGTGCGGTAGGTGGCCTTCGTACTGCGGTAGCTGATGGTATTTCTGGTGTATTAGTTGACGGCCACAATCCAAAAGCTTGGTCATCTGTGTTAGCTCGTTTATTAAAGCAACCAGAGCGCCGAATTGTCTTATCTATGGGTGCAGTAGAGCATGCATCACACTTTGGTTGGGATGCAACTGCTCGTGGCACTCTCGATGTTTACGATCGTTTGATTAATGACTTGCCGATGGCACAATACGCGCCATGAGTTCTGCGAAATATAAATTAATTCTCCTACGCCACGGTGAATCGGAATGGAACGCGCTTAATCTATTTACCGGTTGGGTAGATGTACGTCTTTCTGCAAAAGGTGAAGCAGAAGCAAAGCGTGGCGGCGAATTGATGAAAGAACGCAATTTGTTGCCAGATGTAGTTCATACCTCGCTACTTCGTCGTGCGATCCATACTTCACAATTAGCGCTAGATGCATGTGATCGCCACTGGATTCCGGTTAAACGTTCATGGCGATTAAATGAACGCCATTACGGAGCGCTGCAAGGAAAAGATAAAGCGCAGACTTTGGCTGCATACGGTGAAGAACAATTCAATTTATGGCGCCGTTCATTTGATGTGCCGCCACCGCCAATTGACCATAACGATGAGTTTTCACAGGCAAAAGATCCACGTTATGCCGATTTAGGTAGCGATATGCCGCGCACGGAATGTTTGAAAGATGTATTAACCAGAGCGTTGCCATATTTAACTGGCGATATTTCAGCCGATATGAATGCCGGTAAAACAGTTTTGGTTACTGCCCATGGCAATTCACTTCGCGCGATTGTTAAACACATTGACTGCATTTCGGATGAAGACATTGCCAAAGTTAATATCCCGACAGGTATTCCGCTTTACTATGAATTTGGCGAAGATTGGGAGCCAATCAAAAAAGGTGGAGAATATTTAGATCCCGTTGCAGCAGCAGCAGCGATTGAAGCAGTTGCCAATCAAGGTAAGAAGTAATTTAAGAGTTATATTCGCCGTTAACCATGTAATAAACGCGGCGACCAACGGAAACCGCGTGGTCAGCGCAACGTTCGTAATAACGGCCAAGTAGCGTCATATCGATAGCGATTTCGGTGCCATGCTCCCAATTGCTATCCATCAAAGTCTTAAATAGTTGGCGGTGCAATTTATCCATCTCATCGTCATCTGCTTCTAACTGCAACGCAAGGGTGGTGTTACGAGTATCAATTGCAGCAGTTGTTTTATGAATAATTCCGATTGCTACGCGATCCATATTGCTTATGATTTCACGAAGACTTTCAGGGACAGCACAGTTTGGATAGCGCATACGTGCAAGCTTTGCGATGTGATGAGCCATATCGCCCATACGCTCTAAATCTGCAGACATACGTAGCGATGTAACCAAAGTGCGTAAATCCCCAGCGACTGGTGATTGACGAGCGATGATCATCATGGTGCGCGCATCTAGTTCATGTTGCATCTCATCGATGGTGTCATCATCTTTAATGACGCGTTCAGCTAATTCAAGATTTGGTCCAAGTAGCGCTTTTGTGGCAGCCGACATCGACTCTTCGACGATCTTGCCCATCTTGACCAAAGTGTCATGAATGGAATCGAGCTCTTCTTGAAACGCGTTACGCATACGGGAATTTTACCTGTCTATCGATGGATTTCATATGGGTCAGGTGAACAAAGGATTAACAATTTATGAAGGGTAAGAACTTAGATAATAATGAGCCCATGGGCAGATTAAAGGACTTTTACGATGCGCTTATGTATCGCCAATCTGCTCCGGCGCCAGAAAATTTAGATAATCGCATTATTGATTTACTTGAAATTTCTGATGCAGATTACATTTTGGTAAATGGCAACGATGAAGTTTTAGTTTGTAGCGAAATTGTGAGCAACATTGGGCTAGTTAAAAACCAGCGGATTACTTCAGAAGCGCTTCGAAAATTAGTGCGTAGCGCGCGTAACCAAAGCGAAGTACTGGAAGATGAAGTAGCCATTCCACGCGGTTCGTTAAATGCTGGTTTTCATGAGCGCCGAGTTCGTTTAAATCATCTGGGCAAAGATGGCAGTGTGGCAATTTTGATTTTTGATGACTCGGAGGCGCAGCGGTTAGATGCAGTGCGCCGAGATTTCGTGGCCAATATTTCGCATGAATTGAAGACCCCAATTGGCGGTATTTCCATTCTGGCAGAGGCGATCTCTGAAGGTAGCGATGATCCAGAATTGGTAAAAAATTTCTCCGCGCGCATGAAAATTGAAGCTGAGCGATTAACTCATTTAGTACAGGAAATTATTGATTTATCTCGTATTCAAGATCAGAACACGATGTTGAATTCAGAAGTATTTTCATTAAACGAAATGATTAAAGAGGCAATAAATCAATCTAAAGTTTATGCCGAGAATCGTAAAGTTGAAGTTACCTTTGCTCCTGAAGCTGATGTTAGTTTCTTTGGCGATCGCAAGCAGATGTTAATTGCAATTAGTAATTTAATTGAGAATGCAATTAGTTATTCATCAGAGCGCACCAAAGTAACAGTGGTCTTAAAAGAGAGCGATAACATTGCAGAGATTGCAATCACCGACCAAGGTGTTGGTATCGAAGAGAGCGAGCTGGAAAGAATCTTTGAACGTTTTTATCGTGTAGATCCAGCGCGATCACGAGAAACTGGCGGCACTGGACTTGGTCTATCAATCGTCAAACATGTAATTTCAAACCATGGTGGCGATATTCAAGTTTGGAGCGTGCCTGGAACCGGCAGTACCTTTACCGTGCAACTTCCGCTAACTGGAACAACTGAAACCACTGATAGGAAAGAGGCGCGATGACTCGGATATTGGTTGTTGAAGATGAGAAATCTTTTGCGGAGCCGCTTGCATATTTATTAGGTCGCGAAGGTTATGAAGTTGAAATCGCAGCTGACGGCAATGAAGCGATTGCTAAATTTGATAAAAGCGGCGCAGATTTGGTGCTACTTGATCTGATGTTGCCAGGTATTAACGGAACTGAAGTCTGTCGCCAGATACGCACTACTTCTAATGTGCCGATCATTATGTTGACTGCAAAAGATGATGAAGTCGACAAAGTAGTAGGACTAGAGCTTGGGGCAGATGATTACGTGACTAAGCCCTATTCATCGCGTGAGCTTTTGGCGCGAGTTAGAGCAGTTTTACGTCGCGGTGGTGAAAGTTTGGGAAATAGCGGTGATGCTCGACTTGTCGAAGTTGGCCAACTGAAATTAGATGCGGACCGTCATTTAGTTACCTTTAATAATGAGAATATCTCACTGCCACTTAAAGAGTTTGAGCTTCTAGAGTTTTTAATGCGAAATGCCGGCCGAGTCTTAACACGAGATCAATTAATTGATCGAATTTGGGGTAGCGATTACGTGGGAGATACCAAAACTTTAGATGTGCATATCAAGCGTCTGCGTTCTAA
>JBPCTD010000037.1:0-15043 GCA_051006515.1 Candidatus Nanopelagicaceae bacterium
GCTGGTGGCAGAGATAGCCTACTCTACAAGATGACCGGGCCCGGTCTTCGTAAAAACAACAAGGGAGAATAAATGAGCAAGCGCTCACTTCTAGCGACAGTTGCAGCGGCAGCGGTCGCACTTGCAACGCCATCAATGGCGCCTGCACAAGCTGCATCAGAAATTAAGATCGGTGTAATCACCTCTACTTCTGGTGCGCTTAAGTCATACGGTGATGCATATGTAGATGGCCTTAACTGGGGCTTGAACTATTACACCGGCGGCAAGATGACTATCAATGGTCAAAAGCTAGTTGTTACCACCAAAGATGATGGTGGAGACCCAGCTTCTGCAACCGCTTCTTTCAAGGAGATGGTTGGTAATGGAACTAAGGTAATTGTCGGAACTGCATCTTCAGGTGTTGCGCTAACTCTTGCACCACTTGCACAGCAGAATAAGGTGCTTTACATCTCTGGACCTGCAAAGTCAGATCTAGTTACCTCTGCTTCAAATAAGTATGTATTCCGCTCAGGAAATACTTCAATTCAAGATTTAGCTCCACTTGCGGGCATCAAGCCAATTTCTGGCCGCAAAGTTGTGCTCTTCGTAGAAGATAACGCATTCGGTGCATCTAACATTGCAGCAGCTCGTGGCCTAATGGGTCCAAGAGGCGCTGTTTTCCAGGAGATCAAAGTTCCAACTTCGACTTCTGACTTCACACCATTTGCAAAGCAAGCTGCTGATGCTAAGGGTGCTTACATCTTCATCGCATGGTCAAATGCTTTGACCGCAGGTGCGATGTTAACTTCACTTAAGGTGCAAGGCGCATTTGCAAAGACTCGTCCAATCACAGGTCTTGCTGGTGCATCTACCTACAACATCTACGGCACTCTATTCGAAGGTACTCGCGCAATCATGACCAACAGCTACTTCGGTGGCGCTGGTAAGTCCAATGCGGCTAGCCAACTAGCAGCTGACTTTGCACGTGATAAGAAGTCACAAGACTTGTTCACTTGCACTGGTGCAGATGCGGCCAAGATGATTGTTCAGGCGCTTACTGGAAATCCAGATCAGAATGTCGACACCATGATTTCAAAGCTTGAAGGTTACTCATGGGTTGGCGTTAAGGGCTTGATGAAGATCGACCCAACAAAGCACGTTCTAATTCAGCCAATGTTCTTGGTCTCTCTAAAGAAGACTGCTGCGGGATATGTTCCACAGCTAGATAAGACCATCAACAACGTAACGGCGTAATAGGTAACACACTTAAATAACGAAACCCCAACCTATTTTTAGTAGAAATAGGTTGGGGTTTTTTATACCCTAGGGCAGGCTCAGAAGAGCTATCGATTGGAGATATAGATTGATTTCCGCGCTTCAGGTCAAAGATTTATCGCTCTCAATTGGCGGAGCAAAAATTCTAGATGGCATCACGCTTTCAGTTAATCAAAATGAAACTCTCGGAATTATCGGACCAAACGGTGCTGGTAAAACGTCATTCTTCAATTTATTAAGTGGTGTCCGTAAGCCAACTCGTGGTGAGATTTTCTTAGGAGATCAGAACATCACCAATTTGCCCATGCACGAACGCGCCAAACTCGGATTAGCCAGAACTTTTCAGACTTCATCTGTTTTTACCAATTTAACTTGCCTAGAAAATGTGCGCATCGCAGCCCAATCTGCAAATGGCAAATCAATGAATTTAACTAAGAATGCTTACAAATTCTCTGACGTTGTGGCAACTGCCCAAGATTGTTTGGCAAAAGTTGGGTTAGCACCAAGAGCTATGCAGTTAGCTGGATCGCTCTCTCATGGCGATAAACGTCGATTAGAGATTGCCATTGTGTTGGCATCAAAGAGCGATATTGTCTTACTAGACGAACCGATGGCAGGCATGAGCGTTGAGAATGTGCCGGAGCTGGTTGAGATCATCAAATCGCTTAAGGAAGTTCATAAGAAGACAGTTTTGATAGTTGAACACCACTTAGAGGTAGTTCTTGGTTTGGCTGATCGAATTGCCGTTCTTAACTATGGCGAACTCTTGATTTGCGACACCCCACAAAACGTAATTACTAACCCAACAGTGCAATCTGCCTATATCGGAGAGGCGCTATGAGTAACGTTCTTACAGTAAAAGATCTCCAAGTAAAGATTAATCAATCTCATATCCTGCATGGCGTTACTTTTGATGTGCCTTCACATAAAGTCACCGCTCTGCTTGGAAGAAATGGCGTTGGTAAATCAACCACACTAAAAACCATCATGGGTTTCTACTCTGGCACTGGCTCAATCCAATTAAACGGCAAAGAGATCCTAGGCCAGGACACTTACAAAATTGCGCAACTAGGTGCTGCATATGTGCCTGAAGATCGCGAAATTTTTTCAACTCTATCGGTTCGCGAAAATTTAGCGTTAGCTGCACGAGGCAAAGGCCATGCTGATTCATATGAATTTGTGCATACTCTTTTTCCCGAACTTGATACCCGTGCCCAACAAAGAGCAGGATCTTTATCTGGTGGACAACAGCAGATGGTTGCTATCGCCAGAGCGCTACTCAATAAGAATGAGATTCTCTTGGTCGATGAACCTACTAAAGGTTTAGCGCCTAAATTGGTAACTGAAGTTGCGGATGCGCTTGCCAAAGTCGCTCATGAGAACACTATGTTGATTGTTGAACAGAATTTGCCATTAGTTAAAAGAATTGCCGAACATGTAATTGTCATGGATCAAGGAAGAGTCGTTTACCAAGGTGGCCCAGAAGTTCTAAATGATCATGCCTGGGTCCATCAGATGCTAGGAGTTGGTGGCAAATAATGTCAGCCTTTATTTTGATTTTAATTACCGGTATCGGACTTGGTGCACTTTACTTCCTAGTTGCCTCTGGACTTTCTTTGATCTACGGATTAATGCATGTTCTTAACTTTGCTCATGGTGCTTTCTTAACAATTGGCGCATTTTTTGGCTACTGGTATGCCAACAAATTTGGCTTCATGATCACTACACCAAAATTCATTTTGGCAATGATTATTGGCGGACTTGGCGCTGGTGCTTTCTCGTTACTTATGGAGCAGCTATTAATCACCCGTATGTACGAACGCCACATTGACCAAGCGTTGGTCACCGTAGGTGTCTCATTAGTTGTTGGCGCTCTGCTTGGCGGCTGGTTTGGCAATGATTTAATTCAATTCCCAGTTCCTGCTTGGTTCTTAACAGGAGTTAATGTTTTTGGTGCGATTATTCCGGCCGATAGATTCCTTTACATTGGCACTGCAGTTACCCTATTAATCGCAAACTGGGCTCTTTTGAAATACACCCGCATCGGCTTAATCATCCGTGCCGGTGTTGAAAATCGAAATATGGTGGCAGCTCTTGGCATCAATGTCCGCCGTGCATTTAGCACCGTCTTCTTCTTAGGTGGCTTTGCCGCAGGCGTTGGTGGAGTTTTGGTTGCTGTTTATTCTAATGGTGTATCGCCATTGATTGCCGGTCAATACTTGATCTACGGATTTATCGTGGTGGTAATTGGTGGCATGGGTAGCGTTCCCGGAAGTTTTATTGCCGCGATGATGATTGGCGTAATAAGGCAGTTTGCTAACTATTATGTAACTGGTTTAGGTGATTTCGTAGTAATCATTCTGCTAGCAGGTGTATTGCTTGTAAGACCACAAGGTTTGCTAGGTAAGGTGGCTGCATAATGTTACGTTGGAAATATTCAAGACCACTTCTGGCAGTTCTCCTTTTTGTCTTAGCGATTGCTCCTCTAATCTCAGGAAACCCATTAGCGAAACCTGGTCTACAGCAGACGATGGCTGTGGCCTTTATTTATGGCGGCTTGGCGCTTACCTATGATCTACTCTTTGGTTTTACTGGCCTGCTTTCATTTGGCCATTCGCTCTACTTTGCATCAGGTATTTACTTCACTTGCATCTTCATTAATCATGATGTTTTTCCATGGTACTTATCGATGTTAGTTGCAATTTTAATTACTGCAATCCTTGCTACATTGATTGGTGCAGCCTCTCTGCGTACTAAAGGCATCACCTTTGCGATGGTGACGCTGGCTTTTGGTGAAGCTGGACATGTGATCGTAAACCGAAATTTCTTTGGCTTAACTGGTGGCGAAAACGGTATTGCGCTTAATGCAGAACGAGTTCCGCAATTTTGGATTGGTGTCGTTAATACCAAATACCTATATTGGACTGCGCTAGCGGTGCTAATTCTGGTTTATCTTATTATCTGGTGGGTCACTGAAAGCTCTGCCGGTCGAGTATTTGCCGCACTTCGCGATAACGAACAACGTGTACAAGTTCTAGGCCTTGATACCCAGAAATTTAAATTGCTCTCATTTGTTATCTCAGGAACTTTGGCTGGTCTACTGGGTGTAGTGATGCTCCTAGCCGCAGGAAGTGCAGCTCCAAGATTTGCTGAAGCTTCATTAACTATTGCGCTATTACTCATGGTGATTTTAGGCGGCGCAGTCACTAGATGGGGCGCGGTTATTGGCGGAGTCCTCTATTCGGTGATGACTACTCGTATGCAAGATTTAACACAGCAATCATTCTTCAACGATTTGCCAAAGATAATTGGTGGTCCGCTTTCTGAGCCAGCGCTAACTCTTGGTGTTCTCTTTATTTTGGTAGTCATGTTCTCACCTGGCGGATTATCTGGCGCTTACTACAAGTTACGTGCGAGGGCGATCGCCAAAAAGTGAGTTCAAAATCGGTGCCACTTTGGCAACCTAAAGATCCAAAAGCATCAGCTTTAGGAAAGTTGCAAGATGAGTTGCATCTTGATTACTGGGGTTTGCATAAATGGAGTATTGAAAATCCAGGAGCCTTTTGGTCTCGCGCTTGGGATGAACTTGGTTTAATCGGCGATAAAGGCGGAGTGCCCTATAAGTCAGGCGATACCTTTATCGATGCGAATTTCTTCCCTGAAGGCAGAATCAATGTAGCCGAAAATCTTTTAGCGCACGGTGATGGAGTTGCCATCATTTCAATTTTAGAAGATGGTAGCCGGCGAGAAATTTCTTATGCGCAATTGCGAGAATTAACTGCCGCCACAGCTCAAGCGATGCGTGAATTAGGTATTAAAGCTGGTGATCGCGTTGTAGCTTGGGCGCCAAATGTGCCTGAGGTAATGATTTTTGCTTTAGGCGCGTTAAGCATCGGTGCAATTGTCTCTACTGCCTCTCCTGATTTTGCGCCGAAAGCAGTTGAAGATCGCTTTGGGCAGATAGAACCAAAACTGGCGTTAATTGGTGATAACTATCAATATGGCGGAAAGATCTTTGATTTACGGGAAAAGGGCGACGAGATCACCAAACTACTTCCTACTTTAATCAAAGCAGTTCGTATCTCTGAATTTAATAATTGGGTAGTTCCTTTTAAGGGATCAAGCGAAAATTTTGAAAAGTTACCTTTTGATCACCCTGGCTTTGTGCTTTTCTCTTCTGGCACAACAGGCAAACCTAAATGCATCACTCATAGCGGTGCGGGAGTCTTATTAAAAGCTGGCGCTGAGCAGCTCTATCAATTTGATATGAAACCAAGTGAAAAGATTTTCTTTTTTACCACTTGCGGCTGGATGATGTGGAACTGGTTATTCATGTGTTTGGTGCGCGGCACCACTATTGTGCTCTTTGACGGTTCGCCGGTATTTCCTGATGCCAATCGTCTATTTGATATTGCGCAGAACGAGAAAATCAATTTCTTCGGTGTCTCGGCAAAATATATTGATGGTATTAAGAAGGCAGAGCTAAATCCGGCAAAAAGTCATGAATTAAGTAGTATCAGAATGATCGGTTCTACTGGTTCGGTTTTAGCGCCTGAAAGTTTTGATTACATCTATCAGAACGTAAAAAGTGATGTGCATTTAGCATCTCTATCTGGTGGCACGGATATTTGCGGTTGCTTTGTGGCATCAATTCCAACTTTGCCAGTTTTCCGTGGCGAAATTCAGGGTCCTTGTCTTGGTATGGCCACAGCAGTTTTCGACTCCAATGGCAACGTGACAAATGATGATCAAAAAGGTGAACTAGTTTGCACTGTGCCTTTTCCATCAAAGCCAATTGGATTTTGGGGAGATGTTGAAAATGCACGTTATCGCGCCGCATATTTTGAAGGATTTGCAGGTGTTTGGACTCATGGAGATTTTGCATCAAGGAGCGCTACTGGCGGCATTACCCTCTATGGTCGAAGCGATGCCACGTTAAATTCTCGCGGTGTGCGAATTGGTACCGCTGAAATTTATCGAGTAGTAGAAAACTTTCCAGAAATTCAAGAATCAATGGCAGTTTCGCAAGATTGGGATAATGACACCCGTGTAGTGCTCTTTGTAGTATTAAAAAGTGACGCTAAATTCACGGAAGATTTGGCTCTGCGAATCAAAAAAGCGTTAAAAGAACAGGCAAGTCCTAGACATGTGCCAGATAAAATTTTAGTGGCACCAGAACTACCCCGTACCAAATCCAATAAGTTGGTAGAACTGGCAGTAACCGATGTAATTAATGGACGCGAAGTGCGAAATGTAGATGCACTTTCAAATCCAACTGCTCTAAATTGGTTTAAAAATCTAGCCGAGTTATCAGTTTAGGTTCATCTCTGCCGCAGATTTTTCTAACTCTGCTTTAGCATCTGGATGTGCGGCGTGCTTAATAATGTTTAAAGCTTGCTCCTTAGTTGGGTGGCCAAAACACGCAGCAACTCCTTGCTCTGTCACCACGTAAGAGTGTTGAAACGAAGTAACCGGAGTGGTCAGCTTTGGAATAATGGTCGAAACATTTGCTTTAGGGTGCCACGAAGGAAGGGCAATAAATGATTGGCCGCCTCTTGAATGCAGTGAGCCGACGATGAAATCAGTTGAGCCACCAAAGCCAGAATAAACTTCACCGCGCACATATGTTGCATTTGCTTGATCAAAGAGATCTACCTGTAAGGCGGAATTTATAGAATTCATCTTTGCCTGTCGTGCAATCAAAGAAGGATCATTTGAAACTTCGGTGCGACGCATTCGGATGCGGCGATTTAGATTCACCCAATCATAAAGTTCGCGTGAACCAAATAAGAACGAGGCGTTGATTGGCATCTCTTGATCTAATATTCCAGACTTCTCTAAATCTAGTACGCCATCACTGAACATCTCAGTCCAAATCCGCATCTCTTTACGATTTTTTAGAGAGGCCAAAACTGCATCTGGGACTCCGCCAATTCCTAATTGAAGTGTTGAGTGGTTTTCAATTAGCGACGCAATTCGTTCGCCTATTTCCAACTGCAAATCAGAGATTTCGGCGGCATCTTTCTCGAGGAGAGGTTCGTCAACTTCGATTAAGTAATCAATTTCAGATTCATAGATTTGCGCATCGCCATATGTGTAGGGCATCTGCTTATTTGCTTGTGCAATCACAATGCCATTTCTAGAACGTGCTGCTTCTATAGCAGAAGGCAAAATATTTACCTCTACCCCAAGTGAGACTGTGTCATATCTTTTTGGTGAAGTATGAATAAAGACAATATCCGGTCGGTAATGATCACGAAATAGAATCGGGACCATAGATAAACGACAAGGAATGTAATGCAACCTTGGGCTTCTACGCATACCAGGGCCAACGAAAGCGCTTTCAAATTCAATGCCATCACGATCTGGAATTCCTGGATGGGCATTTAACATATTTAACTTAAAGTGTGAGATAGATTCATCTGCAGCTTTAAGTAATGTATTTGGTGGCGCAAAATTACCCGAAGCTACGATTCTGGGATTTTCATAACCCGCTAAAAGACTTTTTAACTGTTCGTAATTGATTACGCGCATGCTGATTACTCTATTTCATTCTCTGCTGCTCGAAGTTTGCTTGCTTGTTCTCGCCACTTTGCGATTTCAGCATGATTGCCAGATAGTAGAACTTCAGGAACTTCTATCCCGCGCCAATTAGCAGGTTTAGTAAATGCTGGATACTCGATGTAACCTTCTAAGGCATGAGATTCTTCTTCGATTGATTCTGGGTTACCTAATACACCTGGAATTAAACGAACCACTGCTTCAGTAATTGCAAGCGCGGCAACTTCGCCACCATTTAATACATAATCGCCAATTGAAATTTCTCGAACTTTAAAGCCTGAGTTCTGATAAAACTGACGGACACGGTCATCAATTCCTTCATACCGACCACAAGCAAAAATCAAATGTTTGGAGTGCGAAAGTTCTTGCGCCATCTTCTGATTAAAGCGCTTTCCAGCGGGAGTCAGAATAATTAGCTCAGATTCTTTTGTGATGATTCGATCTAAGGCACTGCCCCAAACTTCCGGCATCATCACCATTCCAGCGCCTCCGCCATAAGGTGTGTCATCGACTTGGCGGTGAACATTAGTAGCTTCAACTCGCAAATCGTGAACAGAAACTTCTATCAACGATTTTTGCGAGGCTTTGCCAATTAGAGATAACTCAAGTGGCTGAAAGTATTCAGGAAAAATCGTGACAAAATCTAGTTTCATGAAATCACTGGTGGAATTACCACCACTTTCTTGGCTTTGAGATCCACAACTGGCACTAGTTGATGAACAAAAGGAATCAGTACTTCTCCTGTTTTAGTTTGGATTGCCAAACAATCTTGGGCCGGCAAATTAAGTACATCGGATACCACACCAAATTCGCTGCCATCTTCTAGTTCTGCACGTAAACCAATCAATTGTTGAATGTGGTAATCATCTTCATCTTCACTGGGCTCGTTGATATCCACTTCGGCGTAAAGCAAAGTATTTCTAAGTTTTTCAATGCCGTTACGGTCAGTAATTCCTTCAAAACCAAGAAGCAAGATTCCATTATGAACTCTGGCGCTTGAAACTTTCAGCATGCCATTTTCGGTTGAAAGTTCGGCACCAATAGCAAAGCGACGTTCAGGTTCACTGGTGCGAACCTCAATCGTCGCTTCACCTAATATTCCGTGAGCGCGTCCAATGCGCCCAACGTTAAGTTTCATTGAACTTAACGAACTTCGTCAGCCTCGATGAGATCTACGCGTACCGAACGACCAGCAAGCGCGCTCATCACAGTACGTAAAGCTCTTGCAGTACGACCGTTGCGACCGATTACCTTGCCAATGTCTTCTGGATTGACATTAACTTCTAGCGTTGTGCCACGACGATGGTTCTTCTCTTTGACCACCACGTCGTCAGGGTTATCTACGATGCCCTTGACTAGATGTTCTAAAGCTTCGTCTAACATAATTTATTCTGCGGGTGTTTCTTCAGTTGTTGCTGGCTCAGCTGGAACCTCGGTTACAGCGACAGCTTCATCTGCTACTGCGATAGCTTCTGTTGCCGCTTCCGCAGCTGGGACCTCTGCCACCTCTTCGACCTTCGCTGGCTCGGACTTTGCAGCTAACTTATCTTGAGCCTTCTTCTTCGCAGTTGTAGCACCTTCTGCTGGCTCATTAGCTGCAGCTTTCACAGCTGCTTCGTAATTAGCTTTCTTATCAAAACGTGCAGGCTGTGGCGCAACGGTATTAGCGGTGTTGCCTTCGCCGGTGAACTTTGCCCAATCGCCAGTTAACTTAAATAACTTAGTAACTGCTGCTGAAGGCTGCGCACCAACTTTTAACCAATGTTGTGCGCGCTCTGAATTTACCTCTACTAATGATGGTTCGTTTCCTGGAGCGTAGCGACCAATCTCTTCGATTGATAAGCCATTGCGCGCCTTCTTTGAATCGATAACTACGATTCGATAGAAAGGTGTGCGAATTTTTCCAAGACGCATTAAACGAATCTTTGTTGACAAATTACTGCTCCTAAATGATTTGGCGCCGAATCGAATCCACCGTTGGAGTATGGTGAATAAATCCAGCTAATTTGTTCCGACGCGGGTAGAGGGGCCGCGCTCAGAGCCCTAATTCTGCCAAAGCTCCTAGAAAGCGCCAAATCGAGGTACTAACGAGATTCCTCTTGCGCCCGTTTAGCAGGGTTTCCGCTTCGAGACTTCTTCTTCTGAACCACTTGAACCTTCGGTGATGGAATTGCGGGCATTCCAGGAATTGCAGGCATACCTGGAATTGCAGCGCCGCTTCGCATCATCTTCATGGCTTTCTGTGCTTGTGCGAATTTATCTACCAAATTATTAACTTCAGAAACTTGGCGCCCGCTACCTTTTGCAATTCTGGCACGGCGAGATCCGTTTAGAATTTTTGGATCTTTACGTTCGGCTGGCGTCATTGATTGAACAATTGCCGTTGATTTAGTTATTTCAGAATCATCAATACTTGCCATCTGTTTCTTCATCTGGGCAGAACCCATATTAATTCCCGGCATCATTCCAAGGATTTTCGACATCGACCCCATCTTTGAAATACCTTGAAGCTGTTCTAGAAAATCTTCTAATGTGAAATCTTCTCCTTTAACAAATTTCTCTTCAAGCCGTTTGGTAGTTTCGCCATCTAAAGCTTTCTTCGCTTGCTCTGCAAGAGTTGCCACATCCCCCATTCCCAAAATGCGAGAAGCCATCCGCTCTGGGTAAAAAGAATCGAAATCGCTTAACTTCTCTCCAGTTGAAGCAAAGAGAATTGGCTTACCAGTTAATTTGGCAATTGATAGCGCAGCGCCACCTTTAGCATCGCCATCTAACTTTGTTAGAACTACTCCATCAAAACCAACGCCTGATGCAAAAGCATTTGCAGTACGCACCGCATCTTGGCCAATCATGGCATCGACAACAAAGAGTATTTCATCTGGTGAAATAGCATTGCGAATTGATATGGCTTCATCCATCAACTCTTGATCAACGCCTAAACGACCTGCGGTATCTACAATCACCATGTTATGAAGCTTCTGCTTGGCAAACTCCAAACCAGCTTTAGCAACTTTCACTGGATCACCAACGCCATTGCCGGGTTCTGGTGCAAAAACAGGAACTGAAACTTGTTCTCCGACAATCTGCAGCTGGGTAACTGCATTTGGTCTCTGCAAATCTGATGCCACTAATAAAGGAGTATTGCCCTGCTCCTTTAGGAACTTGGCTAGCTTTCCGGCCAAAGTGGTTTTACCAGCACCTTGTAAACCAGCCAACATAATTACTGTCGGTGGATTTTTAGCAAATCTAATACGGCGCGCTTGTCCGCCAAGGATCTCTACTAATTCTGCATGAATTAAATCGAATACTGCTTGAGCTTGATTGGTGCCGGGCTGTAATTCCTTCAGTAAATCGAGAGATTTAGCTTTTGCTGTTTCAATAAATTGATTTACTACTTCAAGTGCAACGTCTGCATCTAATAACGCATTACGAATTTCTTCAAAAGTATCTTCGATATCGGAGGTCGATAACTTCCCGCGGCTACGAAGCTTTGAAAGCGCCGAGCCAAAACGGGAAGTTAGACCTTCGAACATGAGAAGGAGATTCTAAGGCTTACCGTGCTTGTAAGGCTAAATTGCGGAAACTCCTCTTTCGCCTGTACGCACTCTTACAATCTCCTCGACTGGTGTGACCCAGACTTTGCCATCGCCAATAGCGCCAGTATTTGCGCTCTTTACTATGGTGTTTAAGACGTTCTCGATTTCATTATCCTCAACGATGATTTCTAGTCGAACTTTTGGAATTAAGTTGACTACGTACTCAGCGCCACGATAAACCTCTGTTTGTCCCATCTGTCTACCAAAACCTGATGCATCTGAAACAGTCATTCCTTTAATGCCAATATCTTGGAGCGCGCTTTTAACAGACTCCATGGCACCTGGTTTAATAATTGCAGTAACAAGTTTCATAGCTTCGCTCCTACTAAGGTCTCGTATGCAGTTTCACGGTGTTCGGCAAAATCAATTCCAGATACTTCTTGGCTACCAGCAACTCTAAAGCCGATAGTTTTATCAAGAACTTTTCCGATGATGAAGGTAACCACAAATGAGTAAGCCAACACAATCAAAACTCCGACACTTTGTGTAAGTAGAAGTGATAAACCGCCTCCACTTATTAGTCCGTCGCCGCCTAATTCGTTTGCGCTCTTTGAGGCAAAGATGCCAATAGCAATTGAGCCCCAAATTCCGCCAAATAAGTGAACGCCTACTACGTCCAGCGAATCATCAAAGCCCAACTTATATTTCAATCCAACAGCTAACGCACAGATCGCGCCAGCAAAGATTCCGATAACAACTGCTGCCCATGGTTCGACGAATGCACAAGCCGGAGTAATTGCAACTAAACCTGCAACCGCACCTGATGCGGCGCCTAATGATGTGGCATGGCCATCGCGTAGCTTCTCTACCAATAACCAACCCAATAGTGCGCCACCTGTTGCCACTTGAGTATTGATAAGTGCAAGTGCTGCCAAACCATTTGCACCTAATGCGCTTCCCGCATTAAATCCAAACCAACCGAACCAAAGTAAACCCGATCCTAAAAGCACTAATGGAAGTGAGTGAGGGCGCATTGGTTCACGTCTCCAACCGATTCTTTTACCCAAAACAATTGCTAGCGCCAATCCAGCTGCTCCAGCATTTACGTGAACCGCTGTGCCACCTGCGAAATCAAGCACTCCCATTCCAGCAAGCAGTCCTACGCCATGTAGTTCATCACCGATCTTGTCGCCGAAATCAAATACCCAGTGTGCAACAGGGAAATAAACTAATGAAACCCAGATAGCTACGAAAACTGCCCAAGTGGCAAACTTTGTCCGATCTGCAATTGCACCAGAAATTAGCGCTGGGGTGATGATGGCAAACATCAATTGAAACGCAGCAAAAGCCAAAGTTGGAATTGGATAGTAACCACCGTTATTTGCAAATGTATTTTCTAAATTGCTAATTCCATTGAAACCAAAATCTCCAATTAAAGAAGAGTTAGCGCTATGACCAAAAGCCCAGTTATAACCATAGAAAACCCAGAGAACACTAACTATTCCGATGGTGATAAATGACATCATCATCATGTTTAAAACGCTCTTTGTTCGGACCATGCCTCCATAAAAAAAGGCAAGCCCAGGCGTCATAAGTAAAACCATGGCGCTACTTGCTAAAACCCAAGCAGTATCTCCACCATTTAAAACAATATCCATATTAACTCTTTCCCATAGCTAATAAGTAGCAATCATTTAAGCTTTCGGCTCTACGCTGAGTTGGGAGAATTCTGCGAGCCAACGGTTACAGAAGTGTTAAGAGATGAGACCTTTTAAGTAAGTATTGGGGTCAAATGTTTCAAAATCGTTAACAGATTCACCAGAACCCACCCATTTAACGGGGATATCGAATTTATGCTCTATTGCCAGAGCGATGCCACCGCGAGCAGAGCCATCCATTTTGGTGAGGATGATTCCAGTTACTTCAACGGCTTCGGTGAAAACTTGGGCCTGCGCTAAACCATTTTGACCTGTGGTTGCATCAATCACTAATAAGACTTCAGATACTGGTGCGCTCTTTTCAATCACTCGTCTTACTTTTCCAAGTTCAGCCATCAAATCAGCTTTATTGTGTAATCGTCCAGCGGTATCAATAATCAAATTATCTGCCTGATTTTCCAGAAAATACTTGGTGGCATCGAAGACCACTGCAGCAGGATCAGCGCTATTAAGATTACTGATTACCGGAACAGAAATTTTCGCGCCCCAAGTGGTTAGCTGTTCGACTGCAGCCGCACGGAATGTATCTGCTGCAGCTAAAACATTCTGACCTGGCAGCGATTTAGCAAGCTTTGCAGCCGAAGTAGTTTTTCCAGTTCCGTTTACACCAACAACCAAAATGATGCCAGATTTAGTCGCTCTACCTTTCGCTGAAAGTGTCTGGGCTAGCGTTTCTTGTAATGCATCGATTGGCGTTAATTTAGATTTTCTGGCAGAAGAAATCAAACTATCTGTTAGTTCACGGCCCAAATCTGATTGCAGTAACTCTTCGGTTAGCTCTTGCCAATCGGCATCTTTTACTTCGTTAGATCCGCGAACCTTCTCTATGAACCGCTGGAAAAGTCCCATTATTATTTAAGCTGTTTCAGTCTCTCGAAGTCTTTGAGAGATCACTTCAGTTACACCGTCGCCACGCATAGTTACACCATACAAAGCATCGGCTACTTCCATGGTGCGCTTTTGGTGGGTAATGATGATTAACTGTGAATTGGTGCGTAAATCTTCAAGTACGCCAAGTAAGCGTTGCAAGTTAACATCATCAAGCGCTGCTTCAACTTCGTCCAGAATATAGAACGGGCTAGGGCGAGATTTAAAGATCGCTACTAACATCGCAACAACGGTAAGTGATTTCTCGCCACCAGATAGCAATGACAGGCGCTTCACGCGCTTTCCAGGCGGGCGAGCTTCAATATCTACGCCAGTAGTCAATAGATCATCTGGGTTGGTGAGAATCAAGCGACCATCTCCACCTGGGAACAATCTCTCAAAGATGTCTTTGAAGTGTTTTGCGGTCTCTTCGTAAGCTTCAATAAATATCGCTTGAACACGATCATCAACTTCTTTGACGATATCAAGCAAATCTTTCTTAGTGCGTTTTAAATCTTCTAGCTGCTCAGTTAAGAATTTTAAGCGTTCTTCAACTGAGTTATATTCCTCAAGCGCCAACGGATTGATCTTGCCCAATAAATTCAGCGCTTTTTCAGTTTGCGCTAAACGCTTCTCTTGCTGGTCACGTCGATAAGGAACGTGTTCTCCTTCAATAATCCGACCATCTTCAGTTTCAATGAATGTTGGTACATCACGATGTGGACCATATTCATTTTGGAGTGTTTCGACATCAACTCCAAATTCTTCTAACGCTTTCTGTGCTAACGCTTCGATGCGAAGACGCTGTTCGCTACGTGCCAATTCATCACGATGCACGCTTGAAGTTAGTTGTTCAAGTTCATGCGTCAATTCGCGGTTTCTAGTGCGCACCGCCAAAGTTTCGCCTTCGCGCTGCTGTTTTGATTCTTCAAGTCGTGATCTTTCGGCGCCAGCTTTTGCAATAGAGCGTTCAATATGTACCAAAGTTTCATAAGCCGCTTCTCCGATTGCCTGAGAAATTACGGCTGCCTTTGCGCGGTTAGCTCTGCGAGCTATTGCATTCTCATTGGCTACACGCTCTGCCAGCGCTGCGGCTTCTAGACTTGC
>JBPCTD010000038.1:0-5450 GCA_051006515.1 Candidatus Nanopelagicaceae bacterium
GCGGAGGGCGTGGGATTTGAACCCACGAGGCTTTCACCTGCCGGTTTTCAAGACCGGTGCACTCGGCCGCTATGCGAGCCCTCCGCGGCGTAATTTATAGGTATTAGCTACGTGCAGGCAAATTCAAGAGCTCTTCAACAACCTGAGCCACACCATCTTCATCGCATGGTGGCGCAGAGGCGGTTGCATATTTAATTCCATCTGGATGTCCATCGCTCATCGCATATGAACGACCTGCAAATTCCAACATTGAAAAATCATTTGGATTATCACCAAATGCAACTACATCTTCACGATCAATTTGCATACGTTCACAGAGCGTTGCCAAAGTGTCGCCTTTTGAAACTCCATGTGCACTAATTTCTAATAATGATTCCCATGGATTTGAATGCGTTACCGTGACGATATCGCCAACGACATTCTTTGCAACTGCCAACATCTCATCTGAATTAAATAATTTATCATCGCCACGAGCTAACAATTTAACTGCACCATTTTCAGTGTGATCAAGTATGTCGTCCATGCCGTTTTCATCAATTCCTAAATCCCAGCGCGCAACATACTGGCGTTCGCGGCGAAAATCTCCATGGTTTTCAAATGCAAAGTGAACTGTGGTTAGCGCTTTACGCAAACGAAAAACTGTTTCACGCATATCGATAGGTGTAATCCGCCACTCTTCAATTACTTTTTCGTTCTGTAAATCCCAAAGAATGCCGCCATTGCTGCAAATAGCTTGACCAAAATTAAACGCTTGTTTGACCTGCCCCATCCAACGCGGTGGGCGACCCGTAACAAAAAATACTTTTACGCCAAGTTCATGGGCTCTTGTTAAAGAATCAATTGTCCGTTGTGAAATCGGTGCATCATGCGGACAGATAGTTCCATCTAAATCTGTAGCAATTAGTTTCGGTCGATAACTCACTTTAAACTCATTTAATTACTTCAAACTTATCTTTGCCAATGTATGGCTGCAAAACTTTTGGCACATTTACTGAGCCGTCGGCGTTCTGATTGTTCTCCAGGATTGCCACAATCATGCGTGGAACTGCTACCAAAGTGCCATTTAGCGTTGCTAGAGGTCTGCTGCCATTCTCATCTTTCATACGAATATTTAAACGGCGTGCTTGGAATTCAGTGCAATTAGAGGTGCTAGTTACTTCACGATAGGCATTCTGCGTTGGAATCCAAGCTTCGATATCAAATTTGCGGTTAGCAGAAGAACCTAAATCGCCAGATGCGATATCTAATACGCGATAAGGAAGCTCCATTGCATTTAGGAAATCTTTCTCCCATTGCAATAAACGTTTATGTTCTGCTTTAGCATCTTCTGGTTTGCAGAAAACAAACATTTCAACTTTTTCAAATTGATGTACTCGAATGATGCCGCGGGTATCTTTTCCGTAAGAGCCTGCTTCGCGACGAAAACATGGTGAATATCCGGTATAGCGAAGTGGTAATTTCGCCGCATCTAACGTTTCATCCATGTGATAAGCCGCAAGTGGAACTTCTGAAGTTCCGACCAGATAAACATCATCTTTTTCAATGTGATAAACATTCTCTGCAGCTTGACCTAAGAAACCGGTTCCTTCCATTGCTGGTGGATTAACTAGAACTGGTGGAATAACTGGAGTGAAGCCTGCTTTATTTGCTTGAGCAATTGCGTAATTAACTAAAGCTAATTCCAACATTGCACCTGGACCAGTTAAGTAATAGCTGCGAGCGCCGGCAACTTTTGCACCGCGCTCGGTATCAATCGCGCCAAGTAATTTACCTAGCTCAACGTGATCTTTTGGTTCGAAATCAAATTTGCGCGGTTCGCCAACGTGTTCGATTACTTTGAAATCTGCTTCGCCACCGATTGGCGCATCTGGATCAAGTACATTTGAAAGTAGCTTTGAAACTTCATTGGTCTGCGCTTCAATCTCCGCGCGCTTACTATCAGCATCTTTTACTTTTGCGGCTAAAGATTTTGCTTGCTCTAAAAGCGCGTTCTTCTCATCGCCTTTTGCTGCGCCTACTGATTTAGACAAAATATTCTGCTCGGCGCGCAAGGCTTCGAAAGCTGCAATTGCATCGCGGCGCTTGGTATCTAACTCAAGTAAGCGATCGACGATGCTCTCATCCTCGCCGCGGCCGCGCTGTGATGATCGAACTAACTCCGGATTTTCGCGAATTAATTTGATATCGATCATGTAGCACGCCCCTTTCTTACATCAGTTAACCATTGATTGGAATCTTCAAAAGCGCTATCGCTGCTGCTCTTGTTTGTTGTAGGTGCCACTTTATCGGCACGTGGATAGGAACCAAGGAATCTGACATCTTCGCAAATTCTACGAAGTCCCATTAACGCATCACCGACGCGTGCATCATTGATATGACCTTCGGCATCGATAATGAAATGGTAGTGACCAAGTTCGCGACCAGTTGGTCTTGATTGAATGAAAGTTAGATTCACGCCACGCACCGCGAACTCTGTTAATACTTCAAGCAAAGCACCGGCATGATCAATCCCAATAAATGCCGCAAGTGAAGTGCGATCAAATCCAGTTGGCGCTGGAATCGCGCCTGGTTTTGAAACCAGCACGAATCTAGTTACCGCTTGTTCTGTATCTCCGATGTTCTGCTCTAAAACTTTAAGGCCATAAGTTTTAGCAGCAACCTCTGCTGCAATCGCGGCATCAAATTCGCCTTTAGCTAGCGCTTCAGCTGCGGCAGCAGTTGAGTTGGTACTAATAATTTCGGCATTTGGATAATGCTCTGCAATATATCTGCGACATTGCGCTTCAGCATGTGGATGGGTAGCGATCTTCTTGATTTCAGCCTTTTCATCACGTACTAAAAGTGCAAAAGAAACTTGAAGTAAAACTTCGCCCACAATTATTAACGGTTCCCCGATTGCTAATTCATCAAGAGTTCTTGCAACAACGCCTTCTACAGAGTTTTCAATTGGAACTAGCGCGAAATCTGCGCCGCCGTTACGGACCATATCTAGCGCCGTAGTTACATTGGCGCAGGGCAAAAGCTGATCAGAGCCGCCGGTAATAGTCCGAAGCGCACCTTCAGTGAAGGTTCCAGCAGGACCAAGATAGGCGTATTTACTCACCTGCGAATTCTACCCGTAGGCTAAGGCGCATGATGCAGAGTTTTACTGCTCGCTTCAACGCAGCAGGACGTAGTGAAGTTGGTCTGCATCGAAGTGGAAATGAAGATTCAGCGCTAATAAATGGCGTGTTAATTGCTGTTGCTGATGGAATGGGCGGACATGCTGGTGGCGAAGTTGCATCTAAAGTTGCCATCACTACTTTGGCACAAATACTTCCATTACTTGATAACAATGAAATGGATCCTGAATCTCTAGAGGATTTTCTTTTAAGTTCATTAGTTGAAGTAGATCAAGAAATCGGTGAAACAGCGCAAGCTAATGATCGTTTATCTGGAATGGGAACCACGTTAACTGCTATTGCGCTTTATCGCGATAAAGCCTACGTGCTACATGCAGGTGATTCTCGCGCTTATAGATTACGTGGCAAAGAGTTTATGCAATTAACTAAAGATCACTCTGTGGTGCAAGAGTTGATTGATTCTGGTGCAATCTCTGAATCTGAAGCGTTGGTGCATCCGCAGCGCTCGGTGTTAACTAATGTTTTGATGGGAAATGGAAATATCACACCGCTATTAATTGCATATGATGTGAAAGCTGGCGATAAATTTTTACTCTGCAGCGATGGATTAAATACGGTGGTTGCAAATGATGAAATCAAAGCAAAGTTAAGTAGCACTGATCCAATCTCTGATTTAATTACCTTAACTTACGAACGTGGCGCGCCAGATAACGTCACTATTATTTTGGCAGAAATCGGTGCAGGCGATACCGCAACAGAGTTCCTAGGAGCTGCAAAATGACGCTCTTCGGTGATCGCTACGAAATGGGCGCTCTTATTGGCGCTGGCGGTATGTCTGATGTTTTCGTTGCTAAAGACTTGAAATTAAACCGCGAAGTTGCGGTTAAAGTACTTCGAAGTGATTTAAATCGAGAGCAAACTTTCGTTACCCGTTTTAGAAAAGAGGCGTTAGCTGCTGCGGGCTTAAGCCATCCCGGAATTGTGGCGGTTTTTGATAGCGGCGAGAACCCTGCTCCATACATAGTGATGGAGTTGTTGCAAGGAAGAACGCTACGTGAATTAATTGATGGCCCAGTAGATCCCAAAACTGCAATCCAAATTACCGAAGGTATTTTGCAAGCTCTTGCTTATTCTCATGCAAATGGCATTGTGCATCGCGATATTAAGCCAGGAAATATCATGATTACAGATCATGGCGATGTCAAAGTAATGGATTTTGGTATCGCTAGAGCTCTTGATGATGTCAGCGCCACCATGACTGCCACTTGGAATGTAGTCGGAACTGCGCAGTATTTATCGCCCGAACAGGCAAGTGGTGAAGTCGCTGATAGCAGAAGTGATTTGTACTCTGTTGGTTGTGTGCTTTATGAAATGCTAACTGGACGCCCACCATTTATTGGCGATACTCCAGTTTCAATCGCTTTCCAACATGTTTCTGGTGAATTCATTCCACCAAGCAAAGTAAATCCAAAAGTTGATTCGCAATTTGATCACTTTATATCGGTGGTGATGGCAAAAGATCCTGCCAATCGATATCAAGATGCAAATACCATGTTGGCCGACTTACACCGAATAAAAACTGGCCAGACAATTACAACTGAAATTGTTCGCACCAAAAAGAAGAAAAATCGTCTCTGGCAAGTTGTAGCTGGTGTTTTAGCGCTTGGATTAATTGTTCTTGGTGGCTTTTCGTTAAATGGCGATACGGTAATTAGTGGCACTGAAGTACCAAATGTTGTTGGTTTGACCGAAAGCGATGCCACATCCCAATTGAGCGCATTTAAAGTGGTTATTAATCGCGCACATGATTCGAAGATTCCAATAGATCGAGTGGCATCCCAAGATCCACTTGCTACTTCACGTGTTAAAAAAGGTTCAGTAGTAACAATCACGATAAGCGATGGACCTGGCGATACCACGGTGCCGCTAGATTTGATCGGTTTATCGCTTACTGATGCGCGGGTAGCGTTAACAGCTGCTGGTTTAACTGTTTCTGCAATTGATGCAGTACCTAGTGATAAACCAATTGGAACTGTTCTTTCGGTCGATCCAATTGGTGGATCTAATATTCCGGCAGGTTCAGGCGTTACTTTGCAGATTGCAAATGGAAATATTGCAGTGCCAAATCTGGTTGGTCAAAGCGAAGTACAAGCACTTACTACTTTGACGCAATCAGGTTTCTTGATGAAGACCATCTATTCATACGATGCTAATCAGCAGATTGGTGTGGTTTTGGCGCAAGCACCAGAACCTGGCGCACAACAACAAATCGGTTCACAGGTAACTGTGACAATTAATAAGCAAGGTTAGTTTTTACCGGAGATAAAC
>JBPCTD010000039.1:0-8707 GCA_051006515.1 Candidatus Nanopelagicaceae bacterium
GGCGTCCATTGTGATTCCCGATCAAAACCTAATCGTTCACAAAGTTGTGATGCGGATAATTCTCGACCACCGCCTAATTCCACTCTTGTTGCTACCCGTTCAACCGCTTCTAATAAACGCCAACTTGGATTTAACTCGCTTAAATGTTGTGACAACATCGCAGTTTTTACTGTTACACCTTTAACTAATTTACCTGCAGATGCAAAGTGCTCTCCCGCAAGTGTGCGCATTAATGTGGTCTTTCCAGCACCGTTTACGCCAACAATTCCAATGCGCTCTCCGGGACCGATATTCCAATAAAGATCCTCAATCAAAACTCTTTCACCGGCGCGAACCTGTAAATGCTGACACTCAAAAACCGTATTGCCCAAACGATTCTGGCTAAATTTCAATAACTCCGTGTTATCACGTGGTGGTGGTTCAGTTGCAATTAATTCATTGGCGGCATCGACTCTGAATTTAGGTTTACTAGTTCTAGCTGGTGCGCCGCGTCGTAACCAAGCCAGCTCTTTACGCAATAGATTATTTCTTCTTGAATCCATCGCAGCTTGCTGACGAGCGCGCTCTGCTTTTGCCAAAACATAAGCAGAATATCCACCTTCATACTCTTCAAGATCTCCGTTAATAACTTCCCAAGTGCGATCTGTTACTTCATCTAAGAACCAACGATCGTGTGTCACCACAACCACCGCTAAATTCTTACGATTCTTTAAATGTTCAGCCAACCAGGCAACGCCTTCAACATCTAAATGATTTGTAGGTTCATCAAGTAAAACTAAATCCAAATCGTCAATCAGCAATTTAGCTAAACTCACACGACGACGTTCGCCACCAGATAATGAAGCAAAACCTCTGGTAAACAACTCTTCTTGATAGCCACCGAATAACCCCGTGAAAATGGCACGGATATTGGCATCTCGTGCCCATTCATGTGTTGCTTTCTCTCCTAAAACAACATCTCTAACTGTCGCGCCTTTGGGTGCATTATCAATCTGAGAAAGAATGCCAACATTGGTGCCACCGCTTCTAGTTACACGACCACTATCTGGCGCTTCTACTCCGGCAATTACTTTCATTAATGTGGATTTACCGGCACCGTTGCGTCCAACAATTCCAATGCGATCACCTTGGGAAACGCCGATGCTGACTTCGCGCAAGAGCTCTTTAATATCAAAAGCCTTGCTAACTGATTCTAGGTTTACCAGGTTCCGCGCCATAGCGGTCTAAGAGTAGGCTCTTGCACCATGGAAGTCACAAAACGCGAATATGCATTAGCGCTCGATGCAGCTGATCCGTTAGCTAAATACCGCGAACTCTTTGTTAATAACGATTCAAACCAATGTTATTTAGATGGAAACTCACTTGGCCGATTGCCAAAAGCAACTATCAAAGCGGTTTCTGACTTTATAACGAATGAATGGGGCAATGAAGTTGTTGCTGGTTGGGCACATTGGATCGACGAAGCCCAAACGGTTGGAGATTTACTTGGTCGAGCAGCGCTTGGTGCCGGTCCAGGTCAAGTTCTAGTTTGTGACACTACATCTATTAATTTTTATCAATTAGCGCTGGCTGCAATTCAAGCACGCCCAGGTCGTAAAACCATCATTATTGATGAAGCGAACTTTCCAACCGATCGCTATATATTGCAAGGAATTGCCCGCCAGTTCGGACTCAACTTAGTGACAATCAATAATGAACCTGGTGAAACTGAATTTGAAAGAATAACACCTGAGATACTTTCAAAATATTTAAGTGATGATGTTGCGCTAGTTACTCTACAAGTTATTCAATATCGATCAGGTGCGCGCACTCCGATTAAAGAAATTACCGATTTAGTTCGTAAACATGGAGCTTTAACGCTTTGGGATGCTAGCCACGCAGTTGGCGCTATCGAAATGAATTTCGATGCAAACGGTGTGGACTTAGCAGTGGGTTGCACTTATAAATATGGAAACTCCGGTCCTGGTTCACCAGCATGGATGTACGTCAACAAGAAAATCCAACGTGAATTGCAGGTGCCTATTCAAGGTTGGTTTGCACAACGCGATCAATTTGAAATGGGTCCTATTTTTGAACGCGAAATGGAAACCATGCGCGGTTATCAAATTGCTAGCCCTGGTTTGATGGCAATCAGATGTGTGAAAACATCTTTTGAAATGATTGAGGCGGCAACCATTGAAGCAATCAACAAAAAGTGCGCAATAGGCACTGAAATGATGATTGCACTTTATGACGCATGGCTTGCACCACTTGGTTTTACTTTAAATACTTCAAGAATTACAGCTGAGCGCGGTGGACACATCTCGTTGATACATCCAGATGCCAAAGAAATAGCAGCGGCGATGCGTTCAGTAATAAATGTAATTCCTGATTATCGAGTTCCTAATTCGATTCGCTTAGCCATCAGTCCACTTCCTACTTCTTATACTGAAGTTTGGGATGGATTTGAACGCTTACGAGATTTAGTCGCAAGTAAGAAGTACCTTGGCTTCTCAGATGGAGGTTCACGCGTAACATGAGCGAAAATTACGAATCCGCACTTACATACACCAGTTATTTAGCAGTTGATGAATTACTAGAGTTGCAACGACCGCTATCCAAAGGCCCTGAGCACGATGAGCTACTTTTTATCATCATCCATCAAACTTATGAACTTTGGTTTAAGCAATTAATTCATGAATTCAAAGAGGCACAACGCACTTTAGAAGCAAATGAAACTCATAAAGCGCTTGCGGTTTTAGGTCGCATTCGAACCATTATGAAAACCTGCGTCAGCCAAGTTGATATTTTGGAAACAATGACGCCGCTACAATTTCTCTCTTTCCGTAACTATCTAGCAGCATCTAGCGGATTTCAATCAGCGCAATTTAGAAAAGTCGAAGCGATATTGGGTCGCAGAGATGAGAAATTTGCTAGCCACTTACCACCTGCCACACGTGACGAAATTTTAAATATGTTAAATGAGCGATCACTTTGGGATTCAGTTTTGGTTTATTTAGCTAAACATGGTGCAGAAATTCCCACAGAGATTTTAAACCGCAACTTTAAAGAGCACTATCAACCAAATGAGTTAGTTCAAAATGAACTCATTAAGTTACATCGCACCAACCCAGAAGCAGCGATGGTCTGTGAAAGATTGGTTGATATCGATGAAGGTCTTCAAGAATGGCGTTATCGACATGTAAAGATGGTAGAGCGAACGATTGGATCAAAGAGCGGTACTGGTGGTTCTAGTGGCGTTAAGTATTTAGCCAGTACTTTATTCAATCCAGTTTTCCCAGATCTTTGGGAAATTAGATCAAGCCTTTAACAACAATCTCAGCTAGAGCTTTTCTAGTCGATACTGATTTTTCGCGCTCTGCCATCTGTGCCGGCAAAATATCGGTATCACCCTGTTTACCAATTGCGAAAACTACAACTGGATCCAAGGTCGTTAAATCAAAAGTTTTACACATGGCATCATGGCTAAAACCTGTCATTTGATGGGTGGCATAGCCCAAATGATGTGCTTGAAAAGTAGCTTGTGAAACTGAAAGCCCAACATCGTATTGATAGCTTGGATGTGGATCGCCATTTGCTCGCTGTCTAGTTCCACAGGCAAGAATTAACGCAGCAGAATTCTTTGCCCAAGCTTGGTTGAACTCTCCTAGACCTGCAAGGATTTGATTAAACACTTCATCGCCACGTTTGCCAACGAAATATCTCCATGGCTGCTCATTAAACGCGGATGGGGCTAACCGGGCAGCTTCAAGAATTAAAAGTAATTCGTTATCGGAAATTTTCGAATCAATATCAAAAGCTCGTGGGCTCCAACGATTTGCAATCAAATCATGAACATCTAATTCGGTAGGTGCTTTCTTCTCTACTCTAGCCAATTCGTATCTCCTTATAACTTAGGACAGAGATTATCGCTAAACGCTACTCTTTACCTATGTCAGCCTGGATACACCAACAAGCAGATTGGTTGGTGTTACATAACTTACATATTCCACTCTTCTTCCTCCTGTTACTTCTCTCTTTTGCAGAAGCCGCAGCCTTTGTTGGATTTGTTTTACCCGGTGAAACTTCACTTTTAATTGGTGGAGTGCTTGCACATGCCAATGTCTGGCCGTTGTGGCTTTTTATTATTGCCGCAATTATTTCGGCCATTGCAGGAGATTCCGTCGGATATGAAGTCGGAAAACATTTAGGACCAAGGATCAAATCAAATAGTTTTGGCCGATTTGTCGGCGAAAAACGGTGGAATTTAGCGCAACACATCTTTGATAAATATGGTGGTTGGGCAATCTTTTTCGGACGCGCACAAGCATTGCTAAGAGCTCTCGTTCCAGCAATGGCTGGAATGAACAAAGTTCCTTATCGAATCTTTATTAAATGGAATGCATTAGGTGGAACTATTTTTGGCTCTTTGGTTGTTCTATTAGGCTATGCATTTGCAAGCAACCTTGATAAATTAGAGAAAGCACTTAGATATTGGGCAGCTGGATTCTTAATTCTTGTTTTTATATTAATTTTCTTTATAAAACGAGAAATCGAACGGAAACTCGCAGAATAGAAGGCTGGACTTGCCTTTAAATTTTAAACTGATAACCTTTTCTTCAGAACGAGCACTCAGGAAAAGGAGAGTACAACTCAATCTCTGGTCGAAATCGACCTTGACAATTGTATGTACTGATTAACTCATGCAGACCCGCGCTAACCACGCACAAACGTTTAGACACACCCCAACTTCTATCAAGCCGCTCAATGATTCAAGATTGACGGCCCTTTTAGATCAGGAATGGGCAAGATACAAAGCAACAACACATAAATCAGGTTCGGAAAACTCGGTAGCTAAAAAAGTTTTACCTTTAGGCGCTACTAGTTCATTCCAGCATTGGGATCCATATCCATTATCAATCGTCTCTGCTAAAGGCGCATGGATGACTGATGTTGATGGACGCCAACTACTTGATCTCTCTATGGGATTCGGCGCGATGTTGGCAGGACACTTAAATCCTGATGTTGTTCGTGAGCTTCAAAGCTCACTAGAAGTGGGAACTTTATTTGTTACCCCATCACCAATCTCGACTGATGCTGCAGAGCGAATCTGCAAGCGATTTGGCCTTGATTTAGTTCGTTTCACAAACTCAGGAACTGAAGCAACCATGTATGCCGTGCGTACTGCGCGTGCCTACACCGGCCGAAATGGCATCATGAAGATTGAAGGCGGTTATCACGGTAGCTATGACCCGCTGATGGTTTCAAGCAAACCCTCAATTAAAGATGCTGGTGATGCGCACTTGCCTACACCTGTTACTCCTTATGGTGCTGTGCCAGGTGAAGTTTGGGTTGTTCCTTACAACGACGCAGAAGCCGTAGAAGAAATTTTTAAGAAGCATGCTTCAGAGATTGCCTGCTTAATCATGGAACCAGTTCTAGAAAATATCGGAATTGTTTTACCTGATGCCGGATATCTAGAAAGAATCCGTGAACTCTGCACCCAATACGATGTAGTTTTAATTTTTGATGAAGTTAAAACTGGACTTACTGCTGGACCACAAGGTGCATCCGAAAGACTTGGCGTAAATCCAGATTTAATCTGCTTAGCGAAATCTATTGGTGGCGGAATTCCGCTTGCTGCATTCGGTGGCGATTATCGTTTCATGGAAACAGTAGTGGATGGCCGCATGGCACACTTTGGTACATTTAATGGTAATCCACTTGCGATGGCAGGCGTACGTGCAATTGACAAGATTTGTACACCAGAAGCGCTAGCAAAAGCAGAGAATTTCAATGATCAAGCCTTGCTAAGAATCACCGATGTGATTAATGAATACGAATTACCAGCGCACACTGTTGGCTTTGGCGTTAAAGGTTGCATTACCTGGTCGCCGACACCAGTTAGAAATTATCGTGATTACAAATCTACTGATTTTAAGATCGCAGAACTTTCTTGGCTCTGGTCTATTAATCGCGGCATCATCACCCCTCCCGGGTTAGATGAGCAGTGGTTAATCTCATTGGCACATGGTCAACGCGAAATCGATATCTTGGTTGAAGACTTCGTAGAGCTAGGTAAAACACTTCGCTCCTAAAGCTTTACCGCTTAGCCAATTTCAGATTTAACTCTTGCAAGTTATAGACTCGCGGATATGTCTGAAAAGCTAATAATTGCCAACAAGTTAACCAAGAAATTTGGTGACTTTACCGCCGTTGATGCGATCGACTTCTCTGTATATCGCGGTGAATCTTTTGGCCTACTTGGACCCAATGGCGCTGGTAAATCAACCACCATGCGAATCATTGGCGCTACATCCCAGCGCACCAGTGGTGATATCACTATCTTGGACAAAGATCCGGAGAAATTTGGTCCGCAAATTCGCGCACATCTTGGTGTAGTTCCACAGAAAGATAATCTCGATGAAGAACTTACCGTCGCTGAGAATCTTTACATATATGGTCGTTACTTCGGGTTATCCAAAAAATTTATCGCTGGAAAAATTGATGAATTAGTTGAATTTGCCCAATTAGAAGAGAAGCGAAATGCAAAGGTAAATAGCTTGTCTGGCGGCATGAAGCGCCGCTTAACTATTGCCCGTGCTTTGATTTCCGAGCCTGATATTTTGATGCTAGATGAACCAACTACCGGTTTAGATCCGCAAGCAAGACATATTCTTTGGGATCGCTTATTCCGCTTAAAAGAAAAGGGTGTTACTTTAGTAATTACCACGCATTTTATGGATGAAGCAGAACAGCTTTGTGAGCGTTTAATTGTGATGGATCGCGGAAAAATCATGGCAGAAGGTTCGCCAGTAGATTTGATTAAACGTTACTCCTCTAAAGAAGTTTTGGAACTTCGTTTTGGTTCAGAAAATAACCAAACTGTTGCTGATCAATTACAAAATAAGTGCGACCGAATTGAAATCCTGCCAGATCGTATTTTGATGTATGCCGAAGATGCCGAGCATGTGCTGGAAGAAATTATGCGAGATGGTATGCACCCGCGTACTTCATTAGTAAGAAGATCCTCTTTGGAAGATGTTTTCTTGCGCTTAACTGGAAGATCTTTGATCGAATAATGCGTAAAGTAGTTAGCAACGGTTCGCGCTTTGTATTAGAAGCGCGCTTACTTAATATGCGTAAATGGACCACTGAAATAATTTTCGCATCAGTTGCCAACCCACTTCTCTATCTTCTTGCAATCGGTGCAGGTGTCGGAAGTCTGATTAATCAGAACTCAGGCGGCGTGGACGGTGTTGAGTATTTGGTTTTCTTAGCGCCGGCGTTATTAGCAAACGCCGCTATTCAAGGTTCGATGGATGAAACCATCTTCCCTACTTTAGAGGGTTTTATGTGGCGCAAAACTTTCTTTGGTATGAATTCCACACCGCTAAACGGTCGCCAAATTGCTCTTGGCGTATATCAAGCTGCGATGTTCAGAAATATCCTTACTGTCATTTTTTACTACGTAATCATGGCTGCTTTTGGCGTATTAAAAGCTCCAAATGCGTGGCTTGCCATCCCTACTGGATTCTTAGCAGGCGCAGCTTTTGGTTCAATTATGTTGGCGCTTGCCGGAAATGCAAAGAAAGAAGATAACTTCTTTACCTTTGTGGGCAGATTTGTAGTTACTCCAATGTTTTTCTTAAGCGGAACATTCTTCCCGCTTTCAAATCTACCTATCTTTATGCAATGGATTGGTTGGCTATCACCAGTTTGGCATGCCACTAATTTAGGTAGATTCCTAACTTATGGCAGTGAAGTTTCATCAACTCTGATTGTTGTACATGTCCTTTATCTCGTTGCGCTAACGATCTTTGGTTTATTTATCTCCATCAAAGTATTTGAGCGGAGGTTAGCGAAATGAGTCATCTCTCCGCCGTTGAAATTGCCGAGCGACGTATTGGGAAACCTGGCGAAGCGCTCTACTCCGGTCGCGCCAAAGCAGTTCTTGAGCGAAGTTGGATGGCGTTTAAATCTGCTACTTGGATGATTGTGCTCTCGGGTTTTGTCGAACCATTACTAAATCTTGGTGTTTTTGGTTATGGCGTTGGAAGTTTTATTGGCGATATCACTTTAGAAAATGGCCAGACAGTTAGTTATGCATCATTCGTAGTTCCTGGACTATTAGCAACAGCTGCAATGATGGGCGCCATCATGGACTCTACATGGAACATCTACTGGAAAATTCATGAAGCGCGTCTTTACAACGCAATGCTCTCTACATCGCTTGGACCATTAGATGTAGCGCTCGGAGAAATTGCTTGGGCGCTTGGTAGAGGATTTCTATATTCCACCGCATTCATGATCGTAGTTACACCACTTGGCTTAATTGAAAGTTGGTGGGCGCTACTTTCCATTCCTGCAGGTGCAGTAATTGGTTTTGGATTCGCCGCAATCGGTATGGCAATTACTAGTTATATGTCTAGTTTCCAACATTTAAACTGGATAAACGCAGCGTTATTACCGTTGACTTTATTTAGCGGATCTTTCTTCCCACTTTCAATACTCCCAGGTTGGCTTGAAGCAATCATGCGTTGGAGCCCGTTAACGCAAGGTATTGATCTGATGCGCGCTTTAACTTTGGGAACAGTAGATGCATCAATGCTTATACATGTTGCATATTTCGCAGTATTTGTAAGCGTGGGTCTCTATTTTTCAACTCGTCGCCTCAACGATTTATTCATGAAATAGCCTTTAGACTTAACCAATGCAGGTATATGAC
>JBPCTD010000040.1:0-16339 GCA_051006515.1 Candidatus Nanopelagicaceae bacterium
GCACCGTAACGTGAACGTGCTTGCTTACGATTCTTAACACCTTGTGTGTCTAGTGAACCGCGAATAATTTTGTAACGAACACCTGGTAGATCTTTAACACGACCGCCACGAACAAGAACGATGGAGAGCTCTTGTAAGTTGTGACCTTCACCAGGAATGTATGCAGAAACTTCCATGCCGCTTGTTAAACGAACACGTGCAACTTTACGAAGTGCAGAGTTCGGCTTCTTTGGTGTTGTTGTGTAAACACGTGTGCAAACACCGCGACGTTGTGGACTTCCCTTTAGTGCAGGCGTTTTTGTTTTGTCGCTCTTTTCAGCGCGACCACGACGCACTAACTGTTGAATCGTTGGCATGTTTCTCCATCTTTATTTCTTTGATTCGTTTTGTTCGTTTTGTTTTGTCTTTGACGCATTACTTCCCGACCCACGCGGTCGGGTGTGTTGCACCGTTCGCGCAAATCTTGCGCATAAAAAATGCACACGATATGTCAAGAAGCCCTGTGAAAAAGGCAGGGCGTAAGCGTAATTGAGCGGGGGTCGATAAGCCAAATCGGGCTTTTACTCCTACCCCAGGCCAAGTGCCCTGCGACACGCCGTGTCCGAACTAAAAGACAAACGCCCGTGAGTGCGGGGTTCCGCGGAACCGCCCACCTCGCTGAGGCCAGAATTTGGCTTGGACATCCACTACGCTGAATTTATGAGCGTACATATCAGTGCCCAGAAGGGCGAAATAGCAGACCGAATCCTCCTACCGGGCGACCCCCTTAGAGCTAAGTGGGTGGCTGAGAACTGGTTGACCGATGTCAAGCAATTCAATGCCGTTCGTAACATGTTCGGATACACCGGAATGATCAACGGTGAGCGCATCTCCGTAATGGGAACTGGAATGGGTCTGCCTTCCATATCTATCTATGTAACTGAGCTCTTTAACGAATACGACGTTCAAAAGGCGATCCGCATCGGAACCGCTGGCGGCATTCAACCAAATGCCAAAGTTGGCGACGTGATCTTGGCTATGACTGCATCGACAGATTCAAATATCAATCGTCGTTTTACCAATGGTTTGGATTTTGCACCACATGCAGATTTCTTGATGTTAAAGGCTGCATACGAAGCTTCACAGAAACATGGCGGCTGCCATGTTGGTGGTGTTTCATCAATGGATTACTTCTACGATGAAACTGATTCCAAAGATAAATTGTTAGCGCATGGTGTGCTGGCAGTTGAAATGGAAGCTTCTGCGCTTTATTCAATTGCAGCGCGCAAGAAGCGTCGCGCGCTTTCAATTTTGACTGTTTCTGATCACGTCTTCACTCATGAGTCAATGGACTCAGATGCACGTGAACGATCACTTAACAACATGGTTGAGATTGGTTTAGTTGCGCTAAACGCGTGATTAGATTTCGCGGCTTAGTCGTAAGTATCTGGATAGCCTTTGCGCTATTTGGTTTCTATGCCAGCGCAAATATCAATTCGCTTCTTACAACTTCAATTACTGTACCCGGAAGTGAATCTGCTAAAGCTGATCAACTTGTAAAGCGCGCTTTCAACGAAAACACTGAAGGCGCATTTATCGTGTTCTATGAATACGATAAGAAAGCAAGCAAAGTAGAAGTCGCAGCGCTAGAAAGCCTGATTTCTCAGGCGGTTTCAGTGATTCCTGGCGGACATCTAGTTCAGATTAGATCTTTAAATGGTGTTCTATACGCCAATATCCAAAGCCCATATGACTTACAAAAAGCGGCGGATTACACCTCTATTTTGCGCCAAGCTCTAAGTGATTTGGGTATGGCAGAAGCGAAAGTCACTGGACCGCCTGCTATTAAGCATGATGTATCGCCGGTGTTGCAGCGTGATTTAGAACGAGGACAGTTTGTTGCGATTTTGGTGGCGCTACTCTTTCTGTTTATAACTCTGCGCTCGGTTTGGTCGATGCTAATTCCAATCATTGTTGCGATAACCACTATCTCTACTGCACTTGGCATCGTTTATCTTTTAGCGCATAAAATTTTAATGGTTCTGTACATTCCAAATATCGTTGAATTGATTGGCTTAGGTCTGGCAATTGATTATTCATTATTGATGGTCTATCGATATCGAATCGATGGAGATATCAAAAAAACTCAAAGAACTATTTTGATATCAGGTAGCACAGTAGCAATTGCGCTTTCTACTTTGATATTGGTGCCTATACCGTTTATTAGATCTTTAGGGATAGCAGGAGTAATTGTTCCCCTGGTGGCCATGGCCGCAGCAACTACTTTGCAACCAGCACTACTTTCCTATCTCGGCGCTACTGGACCAAAACCAAAGTTTGCACCAGAACAATTTAGAAAGCTTGGCGAATTTGTTGTTAAGCGCCCAATCCCAGTTCTATTAATATCGCTTGCCCTTTTATTTATTCCGATTTCGCAACTTTCTAAACTAGAGGTCACCCCAAGTTCTATCTCCGCGATCCCGCAAAATCTAGAATCGGCGCAAGGCATAAAGATTGTTACCGATAAAGCTGGCGACGGGATTATTTCTCCGATTCAAGTTTTGATTAAGTTGCCTGATGGCACCACGGCAGAACAAGTAAATATTTCTCGTGCCAAATTAGCTGGCGAAATTGCCATTAACAAAGATGTATTTGCTGTGGCCACAGATCGAAAGTATGTAGATCCAAGCGGCAAAATCCTGCGAATTTTCGTGATCTCAAAGCAGGACCTGGGTACTAGCCAAGATTTGGTCCGTTACTTACGCACCTTAACTGGCGATTTCCCAGCTGGCACCGAAATACTAATTGGTGGAGCGCCATCCCAGGGATACGACTTAGTAAAGAAAATTCAGAGCACTTTCCCTTGGGTCGCGCTGATTACTTTATTGCTCTCCTTTGCTTTACTTCGCAGATATTTAAGTTCGTTACTGATCCCGATTAAGGCCATAATTTTGGATTTACTCTCAATTGCCGCCGCTATTGGCGCCACCGTATTCGTGATGCGAAATGGCATTGGGGTTTACCAGCTAGACCAAATCGAAATTTGGACGTTGCTATTTATCTTTGCCATCCTCTTTGGTTTATCTATGGACTATGAAGTATTTATTGTTTCCAGAATTAAGGAGAGTTATCTAGAGCATGGCGATAATCAAAAAGCGATTGTTGATGGACTTGCAAATACAGGCGGCGTCGTAACCACTGCCGCGCTGATCATGGTTGGTGCGTTATCAGGATTTGTTACTGGGCATTTCGCTGGGTTGCAAGAAGTTGGTATTGGTTTAGTTGCCGGTATCTTTATTGATGCAACAGTAATTAGATTATTACTACTTCCGGCAACGATGGTTTTGCTTGGGAAATGGAATTGGTCCCACCCCCGAGCTTTCGGAGGTAGGACCAACTCTTAACTAAGGAGTTACAGAATCACTTTACAATTTCGATAGCAAAGTGAACTGCTGGAAGTTGATAACCAAGCGCAATTGCTGGATTATCTTTTGCATAACTCAATATTGGCAACATGCCATATGGAGTATTTGCAAATGATGGTTGATTTGTATAGAACAGTGGATGCAAATCAATGATGTGAGTACCTGGTGCACCTACTGCTGGTAAGTGAATAACCATGTATCCATTTGAATTAAAGCCACAGCCATATCCAATATAACTATTGTCGTATGTGACTGCCATGGTGTTATCAAGCTGAGTCCAGCCAACGCCTTTCATTGCGATAGTGATCTCTTCGCCCGCTTTGAATTTGTAAGTTGGTGTACCTGAGCCATTGCGATCTTCTGGAAGTGGAGACTTATCAGCAAGGGCCACGCCTGCAGTCAAAGCTTTGCCCTTCTTATCTTTATAAACAAAGATGCTTGGCTTTACATAGAATGGAACTTGAGCCTCAATCATGTCGCCAGACTTAATCTGGATTACATGCCAGCCACCTAGATTGTCAGGAATAGTTACATCTGTTGCAATTGAACCATTTACAGGAGTTGCTGCGGCCATCGGTACTGCGTTGTAAACCCAGCAAGTTCCACTGCAATTAACTCGATTTCCCACAACTGATGCCCAAACAATCTGATGGTTACCTGTGGTGTAAAGACCATCAACATTTAGTTTGATCTTTGCACCCACTACTCCGCTATTTGAATCTACTTTTACGGTTGCAGTGGTCTTTGGGTCAACACCTTGATTAGAAAGTGTGGTGCGAAATTCCGTAGTAGGTGTAACAACATCTGGATACTCAATATAAGGTGCAATTACGCCTTTATCTGCAGTTACTTTAAATGGCAGCATGCCACCTTTTGAAAATGGAACTGGAGATTGCTTCAAGTTCATGTATTGCACGCCAATTCCATCAGCTGCTGTTACAAAGTGTGTGCCAACTGGGCCGGCTGCTCTAATCTTGAATTCAGCAACTCCACGAGTCCACACAGCTTGAGCTTCGCCAACATAACCGTTATCCCAAAGCACTGAGATACCGCCAGTGTAAAGAGTTGATCCAATACCGGTGTATTTAATGGTAATTGGTGTACCAATTGGTCCACTCTTTGGTGACATGGTGAACTTAGGGTTTGTTTGAAAACCACCCTTTGCAACTGCCACCCCATCAACTACCGCGTAAATATCGTGTGGCCCGCCCCAATCTTCTGGCGCTTTAGTTTTGTAAACAAAACCGCCATTAGCATCGCTCTTAACTGTCACCATCTTTACCGGGTACTTAAGGAATTTAAGACCACGGTAATTAATGGAGTTTGGCTGTACATCTGTAAGCCAAGCACCATCTGCAGTTGACCAAGTTAAAGTAACATCGGAATTTGCTGGTAGTCCTTTACCAGTCAAAGTGATCTCTTGTCCGATATAACCTTGAATTGGATCTGCAGTAACGGTTCCGGCCAATAGATCAGGTGTAGTGAATACTGCTTTCTCGCCAGTAAATGGCAGCGCAGGAACACCTTTTAAATCTTTCGGTGCAGTCAACGTCAAGATATTTTCAACATCTGCCGCAACTGCTGGGGTGATCATGGCTGCCGCAAATATCGCGGCAACCACTGATCTAAATACAACTTTCTTCTTCATAGCTCTCTCCTTTAGCTCGAATTTAATTTTTTTACTTATAGCTTTTAAGCTTTTGGAACTGCATAAAGTGTGAGCTGTGAGTAAGCTGCAAAGTTTGATGACCAGGTACCGGTAGCGCCCTTTAGTGGTGGGTTTACGGTAACGGTGCGGTAGTAGCTGACGCGATCTAAAATGTTGCGACCGGTTGCTGGATCAGTTTGACGAACGCCACCAACAACTCTTGGTACCAACTTGGTTGAAAGAACTTTCATCTTGTCAGTGTCTTTAGCAATCATGGTTACCTTGTAATTGATTGTTCCTAATGTTGCATATTGACCATTTCCGGTACCAGTTCTCAAAACTGCAGTCCAGAAAGCAACGCCACTGTGATTGCCATATGAAAGAGGTAGCGGATCTTTTACACCTGCGATTTCAATGTAAGCCTTGGCAGTATTAGTGGTATCCATTACGGCACCACCCTGATCAGCGTTATTTGCATACACACGGAAGACAATTCCTTGTCCCAAAATGTATTCAGAAGTTACTGCGCAAGAGACACCAAAACGTGGTGCTAATACACCTGAAGTTCCGGAAGCCAAAACAGTATCTACATAGATATGAATTGGTGAAACTACGCCTTGAACTGGAACGCCAACTTTCACGCTAAGTGTTGGTGAATTTACTTTTGCTAATGAAGTATCAGTTGGTGTTAGCACGCCAGTTAGCGCAGTTGAGCCTGCAGCCGCTGGAACCCATGAGCACTTCGCTACAAATGGTGCCACTGAAGTTGTAGCCACATTTTCGCAACCAACGATTACCTTACCTGCGGCAGAGAAAGCCACAGTGCCAGGCACGGATGCGGTAGCAGTAATAGTTGCTGGATCTAAACCAAATACTGCATTTCCACCTGATAGCGCCAGAGTTGCATCTGCTGCATTAGCAACAGGAGCCCCAAACGCTGCAAAAGCTGCTACAGCAACTGCTGCAATTATTTTTTTCATTTTTTTAACTCCTAGTTTTTTCTTAATGAATTACTTGGTTGTGATCGTGCCAGTTAACGTCAGTGTCACTGGTTCTGCTGGTTTAGCGCCTTTAGATGCGCTAGGAATTTTCCATGTTCCAACTAATGTCAAAGAACCAGTAGCGCCGGCATATTTACCGGTACCGCTAATGATTGTTAGTGGACCCTTTTTTATTGTCACCGTAGTTGGCGCTTCTGTCTCTGCAGAGCAAGCCATTGATCCATCGGCGTACTTAACTTTCAATGTATCAGCACCGCTACCTAATGTTCCTTCTCCGTCAAAAGCGGCACACTGTGAATCAGGTGCAGCAGCTCCGGTACCTTTCAAAGTATCTAAGCCACCTGTAGTTCCGGTGCCGGTTGCAGTTACATTGGTAACCGTGACATCAGCATCGCCCCAGACCATGGTGATTGTGCCTTTATAGGTAGCGTTAATTGTTACGGCACCACCTTTAGTTGCGGTGGTTGTAGTTTTAGGTTTTGTTGAAGTAAAACCACTTGGACACTTTGGATTTGCCGCAGTTACTTTCTTAACTGTGGTTCCTTTGTAGCAAGTAATAGTTTTATTTGCCGCATTTGCATTTACCGCAATAATTGCATTGCCCATTAAAAGTCCAGCAACTGCAAGGACCGTTGCTAATTTACGTGAAATTTTCATCAGTTCCATCTCTCCTCTGTAACTGCTTGTTACATGAGAAATGTTTTCACTTTATAAAATAATGAGAATAGAAAAAGCGAGTGGTAGCACCTTGCGCGCTATCTACCCAATCACATTAAATCTCTATTTCTGGAATAGAAAAAGAAATAGGGGCTAGCACTCAGCCAGCCCCTATTTTTAACTTGATTTTTTAGCTTTAACGAACATCCAAATCATCTAGACGTACCGCTTCACCTGATCCTGAAGAATCAAATGGTGTGAAGTCATATTCGTCATAAGATGCATAGACCGCAGCTTTTGCCTCTTCTGTAGGTTCAACGCGAACATTGCGGTAGCGAGCCAAACCAGTTCCGGCTGGGATCAACTTACCGATGATGACGTTCTCCTTAAGACCAAGAAGTGGATCGCTCTTCTCTGATAACGCTGCATCAGTTAGCACGCGAGTTGTTTCCTGGAATGAAGCAGCTGACAACCATGACTCAGTTGCAAGTGATGCCTTGGTGATACCCATAAGTTCTGGACGACCAGATGCCGCTTTGCCACCTGTTGTGACAACGCGACGATTCTCTGCTTCGAAACGAGAACGTTCGACAAGTTCACCTGGAAGTAGATCAGTATCGCCAGCTTCAAGCACAGTGATGCGCTTTAACATTTGGCGAACAATTACTTCGATGTGCTTGTCGTGAATACCTACACCCTGTGAACGATAAACCTCTTGGATTTCGTTTACTAAGTGAACTTGTGTTGCACGTGGACCAAGAATACGAAGAACTTGCTTTGGATCGATTGCGCCAACAACCATCTGCTGACCAACTTCAACTTTCTGTCCATCTTCTACAAGAAGTTTCTGACGGCGAGTGATTGGGTATGCAACTTCTTCTCCACCATCAGCTGGTGTAACCACAATCTTCTTGCCCTTTGAATCTTCACGGAATGAAACCACACCAGCTGCTTCAGCAATTGGCGCTACACCCTTTGGAGTACGAGCTTCGAATAGTTCTTGTACACGTGGAAGACCATGAGTGATGTCATCTCCTGCAACACCACCAGTGTGGAAGGTACGCATTGTTAACTGAGTACCAGGCTCACCGATTGATTGCGCTGCGATGATACCGACAGCTTCACCGATATCTACACGCTTACCTGCTGCAAGTGAACGTCCGTAGCAAGCTGCACACTGTCCGACCTTGCTATCGCAAGTTAGAACTGAACGTACCTTTACATCGGAAATTCCGGCGGCAATTAATTCATCAATAATGCGATCGCCAAGATCGGTTCCGGCAGCACAGATAACTTTGCCATCGACTGTGATGTCTTCTGCAAGTGTGCGTCCGTAAATCGATGTTTCGACATGATCATCTTTTACCAATGAACCTGATTGCTTAATTGCAATTGGTTGCATTAGACCGCGATCGGTTCCGCAATCTTCCTCACGGATGATTACATCTTGCGCCACGTCGCAAAGACGACGGGTCAAGTAACCAGAGTCAGCGGTACGAAGCGCAGTATCAGCAAGACCTTTACGCGCACCGTGAGTTGAAATGAAGTACTCAAGAACAGAGAGTCCTTCACGGAAGTTTGACTTAATTGGGCGAGGAATAATTTCACCCTTTGGATTTGCCACAAGACCGCGCATACCTGCAATCTGACGAATCTGCATCAAGTTACCGCGAGCGCCTGAATGAACCATCATCCAAACTGGGTTGATACGAGGGAAGTTATCTTCCATCTCTTTACCAACTTCAGCAGTTGCTTGTGTCCAGATTTCGATCAATTCTTGGCGACGCTCGTCGTCAGTGATCAAACCCTTCTCGTATTGTGATTGAACCTTGTCAGCTTTAGTTTCGTAGCTTTCGAGGATCTCTTGCTTACGCGCAGGAACCACGACATCTTCGATACCAATTGTTGCGCCAGCACGTGTTGCCCAACGGAAACCTAGCTCCTTAAGTGCATCAAGTGTCTGTGCCACTGTGACCTTTGGATAGAACTCAGCCAAACGATCAACAATTGAAACTAATTGCTTCTTGGTTACATCAACATCAACAAATGGGAAATCTGCAGGAAGCGCTTCGTTGAAGATTGCGCGTCCCAAAGTTGTTTCCTTAGTTTCTCCGTTGATACGAACCTTGATTGGAGATTGAACTGCAAGAGTTCCTTGATCTAGAGCCATCATTGCTTCAGAAGTTGAAGTAAATGCACGGCCTTCACCCAATTCGCCTTCGCGAACTTGAGTTAAGTAATAAAGACCAAGCACCATATCCTGAGTTGGAATAGCAAGTGGGCGACCATGTGCAGGTGACAAGATGTTATTTGAAGATAACATCAAGATACGTGCTTCTGCCTGCGCCTCTGCTGAAAGTGGTAAGTGCACCGCCATCTGGTCACCATCGAAGTCTGCGTTAAATGCAGTACAAACAAGTGGATGTAGATGGATTGCCTTACCTTCAACCAACTGTGGTTCGAAAGCTTGGATACCTAAACGGTGCAAGGTTGGTGCACGGTTTAGAAGCACTGGGTGCTCAGCAATAACTTCTTCTAGAACATCCCAAACAACTGGACGTGCACGTTCGACCATGCGCTTTGCGCTCTTGATGTTCTGTGCATGATTTAGATCTACCAAGCGCTTCATTACGAATGGCTTGAATAGTTCTAGCGCCATCTGCTTTGGCAGACCGCACTGATGAAGTTTGAGCTGTGGTCCAGCAACAATTACTGAGCGGCCAGAGTAATCAACGCGCTTACCGAGCAAGTTCTGACGGAAACGTCCTTGCTTACCTTTAAGCATGTCAGAAAGAGATTTAAGTGCACGGTTACCAGGACCGGTAACTGGGCGACCACGACGACCATTGTCGAACAATGAGTCGACCGCTTCCTGCAACATACGCTTTTCGTTATTAACGATGATCTCAGGTGCACCAAGATCAGCTAAACGCTTCAAACGATTGTTACGGTTGATAACACGACGATATAGATCGTTTAGATCAGAAGTCGCAAAGCGGCCACCATCTAACTGAACCATCGGACGTAGATCTGGTGGAATAACTGGTACGCAATCTAGAACCATTGACGCTGGTGCGTTACTGGTATTTAAGAATGAGTTAACAACTTTTAAACGCTTGATGGCACGAGTCTTCTTTGCACCCTTACCGTTTTCTGCGATATCAGTTAGCTTGTCGTATTCGACCTTTAGATCAAAGTCTTCAAGGCGCTTCTTGATAGCTGCAGCTCCCATGTCGCCCTTGAAATACATGCCGTAACGATCACGCATCTCGCGATAAAGTGATTCGTCACCTTCAAGATCTTGAACCTTTAGATTCTTAAAGCGGCTCCAGACATCTTCAAGACGTGATAATTCCTTATCAGCCTTTTCACGGATCTGCTTTAGTTCGCGCTCTGCTGATTCGCGCACCTTGCGCTTTACATCGCTCTTTGCATCTTCTGCTTCGAGCTCTGCTAAATCAGCTTCAAGTTTCTTAGAACGAGTATCGACATCAAGATCGCGCTTCTCTTCGATCTTCTTGCGATCTTTAGCCAGCTTCTTCTCGTTCTGTTCCATATCTTCTTCGCGCGCTTGTGTATCAACTTCTGTGATCATGTAAGCAGCAAAGTAGATAACTTTCTCTAGATCCTTCGGAGCTAAATCAAGTAGGTAACCAAGACGTGATGGCACGCCTTTGAAGTACCAAATATGTGTAACTGGAGCAGCAAGTTCGATGTGACCCATACGTTCACGACGAACTTTGGCGCGAGTAACTTCTACACCGCAACGCTCGCAGATGATTCCCTTAAAGCGAACGCGCTTGTACTTACCGCAGTAGCACTCCCAGTCACGGGTAGGACCGAAGATCTTCTCATCGAAGAGTCCATCCTTTTCCGGCTTTAGTGTGCGGTAGTTGATGGTTTCTGGCTTCTTAACTTCGCCAAAGCTCCATGCGCGGATGTGATCTGCTGATGCCAGACCAATACGTAGTTCATCAAAGAAATTAACGTCTAACATCTGATCACACCTCTTCTACTGAGCTTGGCTCAACTCGTGACAAGTTAATTCCAAGTTCTTCTGCTGCTCGGAAGACTTCTTCGTCGGTGTCGCGCATTTCAATTGCCACACCTTCTGATGAAAGCACTTCAACATTTAGACATAGTGATTGCATTTCCTTAACTAGAACCTTGAATGATTCAGGGATTCCTGGTTCAGGGATGTTCTCACCCTTAACAATTGCTTCGTAAACTTTTACGCGACCAAGTACGTCGTCAGACTTAATGGTTAGCAACTCCTGCAAGGTGTATGCCGCACCATAAGCTTCAAGTGCCCAAACTTCCATCTCACCGAAGCGCTGACCACCGAACTGTGCTTTACCGCCAAGTGGTTGTTGCGTAATCATTGAGTAAGGACCAGTTGAACGTGCGTGAATCTTGTCGTCTACTAAGTGGTGTAGTTTCAAGATGTACATGTAACCAACTGAGATTGGTGTTGGGAAAGGTTCGCCAGAGCGACCATCAAACAAATTAGCTTTTCCACTTGAACCGATTAGTTGCAAACCATCGCGGTTTGGAAGTGTTGCGCCAAGTAAACCTGCGACTTCCTCTTCCTTTGCACCATCGAATACCGGTGTTGCTACGTTGGTACCTGGTTCAGCTTTAGTTGCACCAATCTCTTCAAGATGCTTGGTCCAAGCTGCGCCAACTCCTGATAGATCCCAACCAGTCTTTGCTGCCCAACCCAAGTGCATTTCAAGAACCTGTCCAACGTTCATACGTCCAGGTACGCCAAGTGGATTAAGGATTACATCGATTGGAGTTCCATCTTCAAGGAATGGCATATCTTCGATTGGAAGAATCTTTGAGATAACACCCTTGTTACCGTGGCGACCTGCAAGCTTGTCACCAACTTGAATCTTGCGCTTCTGTGCAACATAAACACGAACAAGTGTGTTAACACCTGCACCAAGTTCGTCGCCCTCTTCAGATTCGAAGACTTTAACGCCGATGATCTTTCCAGATTCGCCGTGTGGCACCTTCAAAGAAGTATCGCGAACTTCGCGCGCTTTTTCTCCGAAGATTGCACGAAGCAAACGCTCTTCTGGTGTTAATTCAGTTTCGCCCTTTGGCGTTACCTTTCCAACCAAGATGTCGCCAGGAACAACATCTGCACCAACGCGGATGATTCCTCGTTCATCTAGATCTGCAAGTACTTCTTCAGATACGTTCGGGATATCACGAGTGATTTCTTCGGCACCTAGTTTGGTATCGCGTGCATCAACTTCGTACTCCTCGATGTGAATCGAAGTAAGTTCGTCATCTTGTACTAGACGCTGTGAAAGGATGATCGCGTCTTCGTAGTTGTGGCCTTCCCATGACATAAATGCGATTAGCAAGTTCTTGCCAAGCGCCATTTCGCCCTTATCGGTTGAAGGACCGTCAGCGATTACAGTGCCAACTTCGACCTTCTGGCCTTCAGCTACCTGTACACGCTGGTTATATGAAGTTCCTTGGTTTGAACGACGGAATTTAGACAATGAATAATTGTCATATTTACCATCGTTTGTCATAACAGTTACTTCATCTGAAGAAACTTCAGTTACGACACCAGAATTCTTGGCCATGATTACATCGCCAGCATCAATTGCGTTACGCCATTCCATACCAGTACCAACAAGTGGTGACTCTGGACGAACTAGTGGAACCGCCTGACGCATCATGTTTGAACCCATCAACGCACGGTTTGCATCATCGTGCTCGAGGAATGGGATCATCGCAGTTGCAACCGAAACCATCTGACGTGGTGAAACGTCCATGTAATCGACTTCATCTGCAGGGATGTATTCAACTTCTCCACCGCGACGACGAACAAGAACGCGAGCTTCAGCAAATGAACCATCTGCATTTAGCGGTGCATTTGCCTGTGCAATGACGTGCTCATCTTCTTCGTCTGCAGTTAGGTAATCAACTTTGTCGCTGACCTTGCCGTTAACAACTTTGCGATACGGAGTTTCGATGAAACCGAATGCAGTTACGCGAGCATAAGTTGCAAGGCCACCGATCAAACCGATGTTTGGACCTTCAGGAGTTTCGATCGGGCACATACGTCCATAGTGAGATGGGTGTACGTCACGAACTTCGAAACCTGCGCGGTCACGTGAAAGACCACCAGGTCCAAGCGCTGATAGACGACGCTTATGTGTAAGACCAGAAAGTGGATTGGTTTGGTCCATGAACTGTGACAACTGAGATGTTCCGAAGAACTCCTTGATTGATGCAACAACCGGACGGATGTTAATCAATGTTTGCGGAGTAATTGCTTCGACATCTTGTGTTGTCATACGTTCGCGAACTACACGTTCCATACGAGATAGACCGGTGCGGACTTGGTTCTGGATCAATTCACCAACGGTACGAAGGCGACGGTTACCGAAGTGATCGATATCGTCAGCTTCAACGCGAACTTCCTTGCCGTAATCCATCACTAAATCGCCACGGTGAAGCGCAACTAAGTACTTCAAAGTTGCGACGATATCTTGGATAGTAAGCAAATTCGCTGCTAATTCCTGCTCAAGACCTAACTTCTTGTTGATCTTAAAGCGTCCGACCTTGGCCAAGTCATAACGCTTTGGATTGAAGTAGTAGTTCTCGATTAAGTTCTGTGCTGCTTCCTTTGTTGGAGGCTCGCCAGGACGAAGCTTGCGATAAATATCTAGCAAGGCATCGTCTTGAGTCTTTACGTTATCTTTTTCTAAAGTCTGACGAATTGAATCGTAATCTCCAAAGTTTTCGATGATCTGTTCTTCTGTCCAGCCAAGTGCCTTCAAGAAGATGGTTACAGATTGCTTACGCTTACGGTCGATACGAACGCCAACTTGATCTTTCTTGTCGACTTCGAATTCAAGCCATGCGCCACGTGAAGGGATGATCTTCGCAGTGAAGACATCTTTATCTGATCCCTTTTCGATTGCGCGCTCGAAATAAACGCCAGGTGAACGTACTAACTGTGAAACCACAACGCGTTCGGTTCCGTTAATTACGAAAGTTCCGCGTGGAGTCATCAATGGGAAATCGCCCATGAACACAGTCTGAGATTTAATTTCACCTGTTTCGTTGTTCATGAATTCTGCAGTTACGAAAAGTGGAGCTGCGTAAGTCATATCGCGCTCTTTGCACTCATCGACTGAATACTTTGCAGGCTCGAAGCGATGATCACGGAATGAAAGTGACATCGATCCTTGGAAATCTTCGATCGGTGAGATCTCTTCGAAGATTTCTTCTAGTCCTGATTGAGATGGGAGTTCTCCGCGAAGTGACTCTGGTGAATTCGCCATGCGCTGACGCCACTCTTCGTTACCAAGTAACCAATCAAAGCTCTCACGTTGTAGAGCAAGAAGGTTTGGTACTTCAAGTGGTTCAGAGATTTTGGCGAAAGAGATACGGCGTGGAGCTGTCTTATTCTTTGACGCGGCCAAGTTATGTCCTTCCAAGACAATAAGTTTTCTTATACACACACGACTAGTAGGCCGCCAGCCGCTATATGCTCAAAGGCCTAAAAAGTTGGTAAAAGTGTGAGGGAGCAGGATATCGGTGCTTGCTTTCCCTTGTCTAATCGGGTAAAAGCACCGAACCTGCCCCACGGACCCGGCTTTCGCACCGGGATTTACTCAACAGATGATCAGTTATTAAGTGGTTTAAGCGGTTGGACGCTCTGGCTTAGGCGCAAGCGTCGGCTTTACCGGCTTCGCTGGTAGCGCTGCGATTGCTTTGATTGCAGCATCACGAGCAGCTGTTGCTGCTGCGATAGCTGACTTTCGTGCATTCTCTGCCGCAGTCTTTGCCTCCGCAGTTGAACTAGCGGTAATCGCACTCTTGTATGCGCTTTTTGCTGCATCTACTGCGTTCTTGAATGCATCATTTGCTGCTTTTCTAGCTGCAGCATTGGCCTTCAACTTTGCCATGTATTCAGTCATCGCAGTTTTATATGCGTCCATAGCCGCCTTATTATCGGCCTTCCATTTTTCAAATGTGGCACGGAATTCTTTCGAGATTCCATGCGGTTTTGCTGAAGGCGTTGCTTGATCTGCAACTGCTGATAATGGCGCGCTAAGCAGTGAAATCATTCCGATGATTGCAAAAGTTGCAATTCGCTTCTTCATGTTAAACCCCTTTACCGGTCCTGCTTCTTCTGAGTTCTTCTTAGGTGTTCTTCTTAGGTGTTGCTATGCGGTGAAGCATTCCACTGGACTTTGTGAAATCTGTGTGAAATCCAATTTAGCTCTCTAAGAAGTAGACCAACCCTGCGCTTATTAAGTAACTTTAACACGTGGCTAAAGGGCGGATTCTGGTAGTAGATGATGAAAGCGCAATCTGCGAATTGATTACTGAGGTCCTACGTATTTCAGATTATGACTATGCCGTAGCTGCCGATGGCGTTACCGCCCTTAATGAGATTCGAAAGAACCATTTCGACTTAATTGTGCTTGATGTGAATTTACCCAAGATGGATGGCTTTACAGTTCTGGAGAAGGTACGAGAATCTGCACCTACTCAACCAATAATCATGATTAGCGCCAGGACCGAAAAGAATGATGTCACGCACGGTTTAAGACTTGGAGCTGATGATTACATTCGCAAACCATTTAGCGTAGAAGAACTTCTACTTCGCATTGAAAACCAGTTGCGTCGAGGTAAGAATATTAAGCGCGAAATTTTTAGCTGCGGGCCAATCAAGCTAGATGAAGAGCGGCATGAAGTTTCATTCACCGATGAAAAGATCGAGCTCTCTCCTACTGAATTTAACTTACTATCACTTTTAATCCAGAACCAAAATCGAGTATTTAGCAAAGAGAAGTTGCTGGATTTGGTTTGGGGCGTAGATTTCCAGACAAGCACCAATGTTGTTGATACCTATATCTCTTACTTACGTAAGAAATTACATAAAGCTGATTTTGAAGGAATCAAGACAGTCCGCGGAGTGGGATTTAAACTAGAAGCCAAATGAAACTCACAACCAGATTAGCCATAGTCGTTACTTTTGTATTGACTATCATCTCTGTAGTTTCTAGCGCGCAGTCATTTCTAGTAAATCGCAATGAGAAGCTAGCCACCTATAAGTCCGTATTGAAGAACTTAACCACACAATTAACAAATACCACTGAAGATGAAGTAACTCTGGCTCTCTTCGTGGCAGATAACAGCCCGATTCCGATGTCTCTAGTTTTCGTAACTAACAACTCTGCAATGAGTTATCTATCAGAAGATGCTGGATCTAATTTGGCACTTCCAACTAAAGCAAATTATCAGTTAGGTTTGAAACAGCCAATTGAAATAAATGACTATCTAATAAAGTACTACCAAATAAATGAAAATGAATACCTTGCCTATTTCCTCTCCACCCAGTCGGTAAATGATGAGTTAAGGCGTACATATAAGCCCATCATTTCCTTCAACTTACTACTCATAATTTTGGGCGGCTTATTTGTAGCATTTCTCTTCCGCAGAGATAGCAAGCTAAATGCGGAAGCCCGAGCAATCCAAGAGTTCATCGGCGATGCTTCTCATGAGCTAAAAACTCCATTGACCATTATTCGTGGTTATTCAGAACTACTCGCTCAAGATCCAAATTCAAGTAGTAAATATGCAGAGCG
>JBPCTD010000041.1:0-8286 GCA_051006515.1 Candidatus Nanopelagicaceae bacterium
ATGCCCTTGGACTTTTCAGTACCGAATTGTTGATACCAATCTGCACCATTAGCCACAATTGCAGGCACTGAAGCGATTGATTCCACGTTATTTACAACAGTTGGGCGTGCATACAAACCAGCAATCGCTGGGAATGGGGGACGAAGTCTTGGTTGACCACGGAAACCTTCCAGCGAATCAAGTAGCGCAGTCTCTTCGCCGCAAATGTAAGCACCAGCACCAATGTGCAGTGTTAATTCCAAATAATTATTGGTACCAAAGATTCCTTTACCAAGGTAAACAGCTTTATATGCATCTTGGATTGCGGCATTAACACGACGGGCAACGTGTGCAACTTCGCCGCGAAGATAAACAAAGGCATGCTTTGCACGAATTGCATATGAAGCAATAATCATTCCTTCAATCAATACATGCGGATTAGCCAGAAGTAATGGCATATCTTTGCAAGTACCAGGCTCTGATTCGTCGGCATTTACAACTAAGTAATGTTCTTTGCCATCATTCTGTGGAATGAAGCCCCACTTCATACCGGTTGGAAAACCAGCACCACCGCGACCACGAAGGCCAGAATTTTTAACCAATTGAATTACCGCATCGGCATCCATAGCTAACGCTTTTTTCGCAGCGTCGTAACCACCGTGCCGCTTATAACCTTCGATGGTAAATGAATCTTTCTCATCCCAATTTGCGCTAAGAACAGGCTTTAACATTATTTGCCCTCCTTGGCTAACTTAAGTCCTAACAAAGTTGCAGCTCCGGCTTGTACGCCTTCGTTTGCTAAACCATCATCTAAACCAGCTAAAACTTTTGAATTCTCTTTGAAGGTTGGCAATTTATTTGGCCCACGAGTTGGCGCTGGTGGATTTCCGGATCGAGCGCCATCAACTAAATCTTTAGTCTTTTGTGGGGTCATGTTGTCGTAGAACTCCCAGTTCGCCATAACTACTGGTGCATAATCGCAAGCCGCATTACATTCAATTCGTTCTAATGAAACTTTGCCGTCAGCAGTAACTTCATGATCACCGATTCCAAGGTGCTCTGTAACGCTATCCCAAATCGCATCGCCACCCATAACTGCGCATAAAGTATTGATGCAGACACCAATGTGATATTCACCAGCAGGATGCTTTAAATACTGGGTATAGAAAGTAGAAACTGCAGTAACCTCTGCTGTTTCAATTTCCAGTTTTTGCGCAATCACTTCAATGCCTTCATTGGTTACGTAACCTGCCTTTGATTGCACATAGTGCAGTAACGGCATGATGGCAGAGCGCTTTCGTGGATAACGAGAAATAATGGAATCCATAATTGCTAAATCTTGTTCGTTGAACATCAGCGATCGACGCCTCCCATAACTGGATCAATAGAAGCAACTGCGCCAATGATGTCTGCGACCATTGAGCCTTCGCACATTGCTGAAGTTGATTGCAAGTTATTAAATGATGGTTCACGGAAATGCACGCGATACGGACGAGTGCCTCCATCTGAAACCACATAAGCTCCAAGTTCACCACGTGGTGATTCCACTGCAGCATATGCCTGTCCAGCTGGCACTCGGAAACCTTCAGTGACCAACTTGAAGTGGTGAATAAGAGCTTCCATGGAGTTACCCATGATTTCGCGGATATGGTTTAGTGAATTGCCCATTCCATCTGCACCAATTGAAAGTTGCGCTGGCCAAGCGATTTTCTTATCGGCAACCATTACCGGTGCACCATTTAATTTATCTAATTTGTCGCAAGCTTGTTCGATGATGCGAAGTGATTGTTCAAGTTCGTTCATACGAATCAAGAAACGTCCGTAGACATCGCAAGTATCTGCAGTGACAACATCAAAATCGTAATTTTCATAACCACAATATGGTTGAACCTTACGAAGATCCCATGGCAGACCAGTTGAGCGAAGCACTGGACCGGTGATGCCCAAAGTGGTGCAACCAGCTAGATCTAAGTAGCCAATGCCTTCGGTGCGCTTCATCCAGATTGAATTACCAATCAATAAATCGGCGTTGTCTTTGAAATTCTTACGAAGGTCTTTAACTAATTCGCGAAGGTGTTGAATAGTTCCTTCTGGAATATCTTGCGCCACGCCACCCGGACGAACATATGCCATGTTCATTCGAAGACCTGCGATTTTTTCAAAAGTGCTTAATACCTTTTCGCGTTCGCGGAAAGCAAAGAACATCGGTGACATCGCACCAAGCTCAAGCGCACCAGTGCCAAGAGCGACCATGTGTGATGAGATGCGATTTAGCTCCATCATGAGAACGCGGATTACAGATGCGCGCTCTGGAACTTGGTCGGTGATGTTAAGTAACTTCTCAACGCCTAAGCAATACGCAGTCTCATTGAATAGTGGAGATAGATAATCCATGCGAGTTACGAATGTTGTGGCTTGAGTCCAAGTGCGGAACTCAGCATTCTTTTCGATGCCTGTATGTAAGTAACCAATACCGCAACGAACTTCAGAAACAGTTTCGCCTTCAAGCTCTAGAACCAAACGGAGCACACCATGTGTTGAAGGGTGCTGTGGTCCCATATTGACCACAATCTTCTCTTCTTTTTGAGATCCAATTTCTGAAACTAGATCATTCCAATCGCCACCAGTTACTGAATAAACAGTTCCTTCGGTGGTTTCGCGCGATGATGCATACGGATCAAAAGTTGTCATTACTTGTATGACCTCCGATTATCCGGAGCTGGCGTAGTTGCACCTTTGTATTCCACTGAAATTCCGTTTAGGGCATAATCTTTTCGCTGCGGATGTCCTTGCCAATCATCTGGCATCAAAATGCGAGTCAAGGCAGGATGTCCATCAAAGACAATTCCGAACATGTCGTAAGTTTCGCGTTCGTGCCAATTGTTACCAGCCCAAACTTCTACCAATGAAGGAATATGTGGATCTGAATCTGGGCAAGAAACTTCTAAGCGAACCCGACGATTATTTGTAATTGAAAGCAATGGATAAATTGCATGTAGTTCGCGACCAGTTTGGTTTGGGTAATGAACTCCATTAACACCCATGCACATTTCGAATAGCAATTTATCGCGAAGTACTTTGGCAACTTCAACTAACTTTTCACGCTTTACATGCAGAGTCAATTCGCCGCGATCTACAACAACTTTTTCAATGGCATCAGCAAATTCTGGATATGCGCGTTCTAAATCATCTGCCACTTCATCGAAATAACTTCCGTAAGGTCTTTCAGTGGAACCAGGGCTAACTTGAGTTCTTTCTAAGCCGCCGTATCCTGAAGTATCTCCGGTGCCAGATACGCCAAACATTCCTTGCTGATCGCTCATGCTAATAAGCCTTTCTGAGCGTGAGTAGGAATCGCTGCGAGCGCTGCGGCTTCCACCTCTCTAATAACTTGTTCGCGATTTACACCTAACTTGCTCTGCCCAATCTTCTCGTGCAACTTCAAAATTGCATCTAATAACATTTCCGGACGTGGTGGGCAGCCAGGAAGATAAATATCAACTGGTACTACGTGATCAACGCCTTGAACGATTGCATAGTTGTTGAACATGCCGCCAGAAGATGCACATGCACCCATCGCAATTACCCATTTTGGATTTGGCATTTGATCATAAATCTGTCTAAGAACTGGAGCCATCTTGTTTGAAAGTCGACCTGCAACAATCATTAAATCTGCTTGTCGTGGAGTTGCTGAGAAACGTTCCATACCAAAACGAGAGATGTCATATTTTGCTGCTGAACCAACAGCCATCATTTCGATTGCACAGCATGCCAAACCGAATGTTGCTGGCCATACCGATGACTTGCGCATGTAATCTGCCAGCTTTTCAACTGTAGTTAGCAAAAAGCCAGACGGTATCTTCTCTTCTAGACCCACGTCATCCCCAATTCGTTTGTTGCAACTTTAATTTTTATTAATTCCAAACTTAATTCCAATTTAATCCCACTCAAGTCCACCGCGGCGCCATACATAGGTAAAGGCCACGAAGACTGTTCCGATAAAGATGATCATCTCTACTAAACCAAATAGACCCAATTGATCAAAGGTCACTGCCCATGGATATAAAAAGACCATTTCAATATCGAAGATGATGAAGAGCATTGCAGTTAAGAAATACTTAACTGGAAAACGACCACCTTCTGCAGCTTGCGGTGATGGTTCGATACCGCACTCGTATGGATCTAACTTTGCTCGGTTGTAACGCTTAGGTCCGGTGATGGCTGCGATTGCTACCGAGAAGACCGCAAAGCCAAGGCCCAGAGCGCCGATGACCAGGATCGGTACATATGGATTCACCCTGTAATCCTAAGCGTGGGAATTGGATTAGACGAAACCAAAATGGCTAAAAAGGAGCGTTTGCACTGTGAACTGAAACAATCCCGAAGGTCAGGTTGCGCCATTTGGCCCCCTGCCACCCCGCTGCCTCGATTCTGGCAGCTAGCGCGCCTTGATTTGGCCAGGCACGGATCGATTCTGCTAAATACTGATATGCCTCAGGGTTCGAACTAGTGAATTTGGCGATTTTTGGCAGGGCCTTCATTAAATAATTCATATACAAAGATCTAAATGGCCCCCAAGTTGGTTGGCTAAATTCGCAGACTACTAATCGTCCACCTGGTTTAGTAACGCGCAACATCTCTTTTAACGCTTTATCAAAATCAACGGTATTTCGAAGTCCAAATGAAATTGTAACTAAATCAAATTCTTTATCTTTAAATGGCAGATTTAGCGCATCTGCTTTAGTAAAAGGTAAATATGGATGGCGTGCTCTGCCAGCTTCTAACATTCCCTCTGAAAAATCAGCTGGAATTACATTTGCTCCAGCTTTGGCAAGTGGAACTGAAGATGAACCAGTTCCGGCCGCTAAATCCAAAATCGACATACCTGGTTTTGGATCAATAATCTCTGTTGTTTTCTTTCGCCATAACTTGGTCTGACCAAGGCTAAGCAAGTCGTTAACTAAGTCATAGCGCTTTGCAACACCATCAAACATGGCGGCAACTTCATCGGGATTCTTATCCATGTTTGCGCGTGACATAGCGCTTATTCTGCCTTAATTTTGTATCAACTTTCACCTTCGCTTTCTTCGGTTTTTTAAGTAAAGGCTCCCCAGTTAGACTTTCGGCTATAGACGCAAAGTGAGTTTCTAGACTTTCAAGCATTGGAGCAAATTGAGCACCAGAGTTACGACGGCACGCCTTGGCAGCCATCTGCCATTGCTTGAGCTCTTGCCGCGTGAGAATCCTTTAGCTTGGGTGCGAAATGGCGAAGGATTAGTTGGCTGGGGAACTTTTGCAAAGACCACTGTTAGTGGGCCAAAACGATTTGAAACCGCCCGAAATTGGTGGCACCAAAAACTTGATGAATTTGAAATCGCAAATGAAGTCCATGGTCCAGGTACCGGACCCATTCTATTTACCTCTTTCTCCTTCGATGAAAGCGAAGAATCTGAACTAGTAATTCCGCAAGTAGTTGTAGGCCTTAGAAATCAAGCTACTTGGATTACTTGGATTGGCGATGGCGCACAACCAAAACTGCTTGAGCAGTCTGAAGCGCTAACCCTGCCGAATTTAAAATGGCGAGATAGCGATGTCGCACCTTGGATGGAGAAAGTAAGAAGTGCAGTCAAAGTAATTCAAAGCGATGAATTAGATAAAGTGGTTTTAGCTCGCGAACTAATTGCAGATGCTGACTCTGATATCGATTCAAGATTGGTGCTACGAAATTTAGCCAAGGAATATCCCGGAACTTGGGTTTATTCAAATAATGGTTTGGTCGGTGCTACACCTGAGTTATTGGTAAGACTAAATAATTCAATGGTGGTTTCGCGAGTTCTGGCTGGCACCATTAGTAAAACCGGTGATGACAATAAAGATTTAGCGCTGGCGGCATCACTAGCCAGATCATCGAAAGATTTAGAAGAGCACGAATATGCAGTCCGTTCAGTTGCAGATGCACTTGAACCATTCTGCAAATCAACCAACGTGCCTGAAGCGCCATTTGTATTGCATCTATCTAACGTGATGCATTTGGCGACAGATGTAACTGGCGCGATCAAAGAGGGACATAAAGTCACAGATATCTTCACTCTGCTTGAAAAACTGCATCCATCTGCAGCTGTTTGCGGTACACCGACTGCTAAGGCCGCGAAATTAATTAGAGAATTGGAAGGCATTAATCGCCGTCGCTATGCAGGTCCTATTGGTTGGATTGATGCTCGAGGCGAAGGCGAACAAGGAATCGCGCTACGTTGTGGTTATATAAATGAGAATGAAGTACATGCTTATGCTGGTTGCGGAATTGTGGCTGGTTCAGATGCCGAACACGAAGTTGCGGAAAGCCAAGCTAAATTCTTACCGATAGTTAACGCGCTGCGCTAACTCTTTAATTAAATTAGCATTTTCGCTGCGATTAGGCATTTTCAAAACTGCAATCTCAAATTTAGTTGGTGGAGTTAAGAACTGCTTCAACTGATTTAATGAGGAAACTTCCGTAACTGGTACTTTGAAACTCTGAGCAATTGCAGCTAAATCGTGGCCGTGGGCAGTGCCAAAGATTTTTTCAAAGCCATCGACACCAGCTTGCGGCAAAGTGGAAAAAATACCGCCACCATCATTATTGATTACGAGTAACTTCAATTTAATCAATTCTTGATTAACTAATGCAGTTAAATCATGTAAGAAAGCTAAATCACCAAGAATGGCGTAGGTAGCATTTCGTTTCGATGCGATACCCAAAGCGGTAGAGATATTTCCATCGATACCCGCTAAACCTCTATTAGCAAAAACTTCAACGCCTGAACGTGGAGCTGCAAATGCTTCTAAGTCTCTTATAGGTCTTGATGATGCCACATATAAAGTAGCGCCATTAGGCAATGTTTCAGCGATAGTTTGCGCTACCGCGGGTTCACTCCAAGTATTTAATTTGATTAAATCTGAAGTTATCTGCCAACTCTCGGCTTTTCCAATCAGTTTCGGAACAAAGGAAAAAATCTTGGTGGCGCTTCGTTTAGGATCAATTTTTGCAGCGCGCGGATCAATTACATAAACCTCTTTGGCTTTTGCAATTAAGGCATTGGTGCTTCTAGATAATGTAGTTCGACCCACTACTACTGCCCAATCTATTTCAAGCTTGTTTGAAAAAAGTGCTGCATGTGGAATTGCCTCTGGATAAGAAAGCGGATTCTCTGCAATTACCGGTACCGCCAGCTCTTTGGCAAAATCTGAAACATCAACGCCATCATGTCCAATAATTAATATGCCACGACCTTTAGGCGCTTCAAACTCTGCTATTTGATGATCAATTTTTGCTAACTGCTTTGCACTTAAGTTGGCTAACCAATCTGACTTATCTTCAGATAACAAGGGTTCATCAAATTCGACATTGATATGTGTTGGCCCATCAGGATGCAATTCATACGAACCGCCATCAAAATACCGGCCACAATTAAAGAGTTTTACTTGGTTGGTCGTTTGATTCGCGCCAGTTTGGCGTAGTCGCGCAGGTCGATCAGCGCTCAAAACAATTAATGGTAAGTCGCTATGAAAAGCTTCTAAAAATGCGGGATAGTAATTAGCAACTGCAGTGCCGCTAGTGCAGACCACTACTGCTGGATTCTTGGTTGCTTTGGTAATGCCAAGTGCAAAGAAAGCTGCAGTTCTTTCATCTATTCGAATATGTAGATTTACTAATCCACGCTTATCTGCTTCATACAGCGCGATTGATAGCGGAGCATTTCTTGAACCAGGGCTCAGAACAAATTCAGTTATTCCGTGCTCTATAAAGTCACGGATTATTTTGCGTGCTAATTCCGTGCTTGCCATACTTCAAAACTATCGCGAATTCGATTTTCCCACCATTTAACGCGTTCCGGCGCTGCTTGATAATTGACCAATCCGCCTGGTTCAACTTTCGTTAAACGCATCTGCACATCTACGACTGGCAATTCCGCAACATCATTGGTCAATAACTTTCCAGTTGCCAAACCACAGGCAAAGCCGAGCTCTGGCAACGATGCCGCTAACCGAATTCCATGAGTAATACCAACAGCTGATTCCAAAGCGCTAGATACCACTACCGGCAATGTGTGATGCGCCGCAATCTGCATGGCGCGCTTTATTCCACCTAACGGTGAAACTTTTAACATCAAGATATCAACTGCCCCAGTTAAATCAACGGCAAATGGATCTTCGGCTTTTCTGATTACTTCATCTCCAACTACCGGAATTGGCAAATTTAACTCTTTTAATTCAGCTAGCGTCGCAACTGGCTGCTCTATATATTCTAATTTTGAGAAACCGATTTCA
>JBPCTD010000042.1:0-34694 GCA_051006515.1 Candidatus Nanopelagicaceae bacterium
GCATATAACCAAGAGCCGCTCGTTCAGCACGATTCATCTTTAGAAACATCTCTGATACTTCATGTGTTTTTTCGGCAGAGATTCGAGATAGGTGGATTGAGTATCTATCGTATTCAGAAAGCTCTAGCGCGGCCGCAGCAACCGTATTGGCAGTACCAGCTACTGCAATAAGGGACTTTGCCCCTTTAATATCAACGCTTTTAGCTGCTTCAGCGATTGCCGCTTGAATATCACTTCGTGCACTTTCAATCTCTTCTGCAGAAGCCGGATCATGTTTGAAATGACGTTCTGACATACGTACGCAACCAATATTTACACTTCGCGCAGCTTCAACGGTGCGATTTCCGATAACAAATTCTGTAGAACCGCCACCAATATCCACCACTAAGAATGGCGCCATCGCATCTGGTAGACCTTTAGTTGCACCAGTAAAAGAGAGTTTCGCTTCTTCCTCACCGCTAATCACTTCGGGAGCGACACCTAAACGCGCCTTAACACCTTCAATAAATAAATCACGATTCTTTGCATCTCTGGTTGCACTTGTCGCGCAGAAACGAATCTTCTCTACTCCGCGTCGAGCAATCTCAGTAGCAAATTTATCTACTGCAGTCAGGGTACGTGCTATTGCATCTGGATGAAACTCTCCCGTTTGATCAACGCCTTGCCCTAGGCGAACAATCTCCATGTCCCTTAAAACTTCGCGGAAATTATCGCCTTGTACATCTGCAATCAGCAAACGAATTGAATTAGTGCCGCAATCAATAGCTCCTACTCGCATGGATTATCTAGCCACCATTTAGGTAATTTAGAGAGCGCTTCATCACCCAATGGATTTACATCAGGTCCAGCAGATAGCGAATGGGCTACTAATGAATGTAAACATTTGACTCGATCTGGCATCCCACCAGCGCTAATTCCATCAACTTCTGGAACATCTATGCCGAGAGCTGCACGTGCTGCCAAATAATCATCATGTGCTGCTGCATACGCGCCAGCAAGTTCGGGATCTTCTTGTAAACGCTTATTCATATCTGCCATCAATCCACCATTTTCTAAAGTAGAGATTGCGGCAGTTAATCGTGGACAAGTTGCATAATAGAAAGTAGGAAATGGCGTGCCATCGCTTAGGCGTGGCGGAGTCTCAACTACTGCAGGTTTTCCGCAAGGACAGCGGTATGAAATTGCGTGTACATCGCGAGGTTCACGCTGTAATTGGCTGCCAATGCAGGCTAGATCCCCTTCGCTTACCTCGCGACTCATTTATTCCCTGCCTCCGTGATAGTTGCAATAACTCTGGTGTACCAAGGAACTCCTGCGGGAACATTAGATGCAATCTTGTTGGAATTATCTTTTCCTTCAAGATCAATTTCATTAGTCAAAATATATTGACGCTCGCCTGGCAATACGAAGTGAAGTCGAGCCCGAGCTTGAGATTTAATAAAGTTGGGATCGTTCCACTGTTCTAACTCTTTTCGAGCTTCCTCAAGAGCGATTCGATTTGCGGCGACTTGGGATTGCAAAGCATTTATCTGTGTTCGCTGTGCAAAATATTTCTGCAACGGTGAACCTATTAAGACGATAACCCCAAAGAAGAAAGCAGCCACAAAAAGAAAACGAGATGCTTTATCAAAACGCTTTCTACGGTAGCTGCTTCTTCTACGAGGCAATTTATTTCCTATTAATTACTTGAATCGAGGGAAAGCACCGCGACCTGCATAACGTGCGCCATCACCCAACTCCTCTTCGATACGAAGAAGTTGGTTGTATTTCGCGACGCGTTCGCTTCGAGCTGGTGCACCGGTCTTGATCTGGCCGCAGTTTGTGGCAACCGCTAAATCTGCGATTGTTACATCTTCGGTTTCGCCCGAACGGTGGCTCATCATGCTGCGATATCCAGCGCGGTGCGCCATCTCTACTGCATCAAGAGTCTCAGTTAAAGAACCAATCTGATTTACTTTAACTAGTAGTGCGTTTGCAGTTCCGGAATTAATTCCCTTTGAAAGGCGCTCAGGATTTGTCACAAATAAATCATCGCCGACTAATTGAACTTTTGCACCAAGTTCTTTGGTGATTGCTGCCCAGCCATCCCAATCATATTCATTTAGAGGATCTTCAATGGAAACAAGTGGATATGAAGAGACCAAGCTTGCGTAATAAGCGATCATTTCCGCTGCAGATAAATGCTTTCCTTCGAATGAGTACTTGCCGTTGTCGTAGAACTCAGTAGCAGCAACGTCCATTGCCAGGGCAATATCTGAACCTGGCTTAAATCCTGCGCCTTCAACAGCTTCAAGAATTAGATCAAGGGCTGCGCGGTTGCTCTCTAGATTTGGAGCGAATCCACCTTCATCGCCAATGCTTGTTGCTAATCCGCGCTTTTTAAGTACTGACTTAAGTGAATGGTAAATCTCTGCTCCCCAGCGGAGGGACTCTTTAAATGAATCTGCGCCGATTGGTGCAACCATGAATTCCTGAATATCAACGTTGGTATCTGCGTGCGCACCACCATTCAAAATGTTCATCATCGGAACTGGTAGCACGTGTGCATTGTTTCCGCCAACATATTTAAAAAGTGAAAGATCTGCATGTTCTGCACTTGCTTTCGCAACTGCAAGTGAAACACCAAGAATCGCGTTGGCACCAAGTTTCGCTTTGTTCTTTGTGCCATCAAGCTCGATCATTGTTTGATCAACTAAACGCTGATCTTGTGCATCAAGACCAACTACTTCTGGTGCAATGACTTCTACGACGTTCTTGATTGCATTCTCGACGCCCTTGCCTAAGTAACGCTTGCCACCATCGCGAAGTTCAACGGCTTCGAATGCGCCGGTTGATGCGCCTGATGGAACAGCGGCACGAGCTACGGTGCCATCCTCTAATAAGACTTCTACTTCAACTGTTGGATTTCCACGTGAATCTAGAATTTCGCGGGCACCGATAGCTTCAATGATTGCCACTACATCTCCTTATATCAATCTAAATCAATTGGTGAATTTTACAAAGCCTCAATCCGTTTGATTTCTTCTGCGATCTCACGTGCGCGAGCTCGAAGTAAATCCTCCGGTTCAATTCCTTGCTTAATCGCAGCCACTACAGCTGCTACCAACGCGTCGCTAATTGCAACTTCGCTAGAAACGTCTTTGTCTATATCGGTTGTTGGTAAATCTAGTTTTATGCCGTTTTTCTCGGCACGGTAGATAAGTTTAGTAATAAGTGGCAGGGCTGGCTGCGCCAAAGCGACCCCATCCGTCGCAGAATTTCGCCCTTTTTCCACTCTTTTGAGCTCTTCCCAGTTCTGCTTGACCTCTTCGGAGCTCTTGGCTTCGACATCGCCAAATACATGTGGGTGACGGCGGATTAATTTATCTGCGATTCCAGATGCAACATCTTCTATTGAAAATGGGTCGGTTGGATGTTCCTGCGCAATGCGCGAATGGAAATAGACCTGAAGCAAAATGTCGCCAAGTTCTTCCCGCATCGCTACGCGATCATTTTCATCAACTGAGTCCACAAATTCATAGGACTCTTCCAGTAGATATTTAATTAATGATTGATGAGTCTGTTCGGCATCCCATGGACAACCTCCGGGAGAGCGCAAACGATCCATTACTTCGAGTAAACGAAGTAATTGTGAACTCATAATAAAAGTTAAGCGGTTAGTGACTTAACAGCGGTTCCAGCAGCATCAAATGAAGCTAGATCTGCAGTCGTTGGATCCCATGCGCCATATTGCGGATTGACTTTTACCTTCTCTTTTTTGGTCAGATCCATCACAAGTTGTTGAACTGCAGATCCGGTGTTCTCATCTGCAACACCTGCAGCTTTGGCCTTTGCAACTAATTGCTCGGAAATCAAAAGACTTTGTACATACAGATCAAAATCAGCTGGTGCCATCTGTGCCTGCACAAGCGCTTGCGAAAGTTGATCGAATCCGCCAACTTGGTTGTAAATCTCGCTCTTCTTTGCATCTTTCATAGCTTGAGTTATTTTGATACCGCTCTCTTTTGCAAGTTTCTCAAAAATCACAGAGATCATAAGGAATCGAAGTTGAGAACGATTTAGCTCTTCGGCAACGCTCAACTGCATCTGTGAAGTATCGTAATTTCTACGCTCAGAAAGAATTTCAGCTACCCGATCTTGAACTGTTTTAGTTGAAATCTTGGTATCGCCAATCTGAGCTGCAACGCTTGAATCGCAAGCGGTAAGAAAAACCAAACTGCTTGCCACTAGCAGAGCGCTAATTACCTTCTTCATTACTTTTAATCCCCTATTTACCGGTTAATTCTTGGAGCACTGAAGTGGCCCAAGCAATGACGGAAGTATCTCGCAATTTACTTTTTTCGCCCAATGGCGACCATTCCTTAGCAGGTAAAGCGACTAAAGCCACATTTGTCGCGCCTTTATACATAGATCCCGGGTATAGGCGCTGCATCTTTAACTCTCTAGATTCTGGCAATTTGATTGGCGATATTCGTAAGTTCTTACCTTGTTGAATCATTTCTCGAATTCCCAATTTTCTTGCTGAAGCGCGTAGAACCGCTACTTGAATCAACGCAATTACAGGTTCAGGAAGTGGGCCAAATCGATCTACTAGCTCTTCTTCAATTGGCTTAATTTCAATTGGGTCTTTTACATCTGCCAAGCGACGATAAATATCTAGACGTAATCTCTCGGAATCGACATAGCTCTCAGGCAGATGTGCATCTACCGGGATTTCAATCTTGCACTCATGCGACACTTCTTCAGTTTCGATGATCCCGGTTTTGAAATCATGTACCGCTTCACCAACCATCCGCATATATAAATCAAATCCCACATCTGCAATGTGGCCGGATTGTTCTCCGCCTAATAAATTGCCAGCGCCGCGGATTTCTAAATCTTTTAGTGCCACTTGCATACCTGCACCTAGATCAGTATTTGTGGCGATGGTATTTAAACGATCAATTGCAACTTCAGTTAAAGGTTTGTCAGTTGGAAATAGGAAGTAGGCATATGCGCGGTCGCGGCCTCGCCCAACTCGTCCTCGGATTTGATGTAACTGCGAAAGTCCAAACATATCGGCACGTTCAACAATCAAAGTATTAGCATTTGGTATATCTAAACCACTCTCCACAATTGTTGTACAAACTAGAACGTCGAAATCTCTATTCCAGAAACCCAGAATCACATCTTCCAACATGGTTTCACTCATCTGGCCATGAGCAACTCGGATACGTGCTTCAGGGACAAGTTCCTTCAATTTAACTGCCACTCGATCAATTGATTCCACTCGGTTATGGATATAAAAAACCTGACCATCACGGAGCAATTCACGGTGTATCGCCGCGCTTATCTGCTTCTCATCTTGCGGACCTACATAAGTCAGAATCGGATGGCGTTCCTCTGGCGGTGTCGTAATCGTAGACATTTCACGAATCCCAGTTATTGCCATCTCAAGAGTTCTAGGAATCGGGGTAGCTGACATTGCCAACACATCAACACTAGTGCGTAACTTCTTTAACTGCTCTTTCTGTTCGACACCAAAGCGCTGTTCTTCATCGACAATTACCAGACCTAGATCTTTAAATTGCACATCGTTAGATAACAGTCGATGGGTTCCAACAATTACATCTACTGAGCCCTTACTCAATTCGGTAACAATTTCTTTTGCATCTTTAGCGCTATTAAATCGGGATAGCCCTGCCACCTTAATTGGAAATCCAGCAAATCTCTCTGAGAATGTTTTGTAATGCTGCTGAACTAAAAGAGTGGTTGGCACAAGAATCGCAACTTGTTTGCCATCTTGCACCGCTTTAAAAGCGGCACGTACTGCAATCTCTGTTTTGCCGTATCCAACATCACCGCAAATTAACCGATCCATTGGATAAGGTCGTTCCATATCTCGTTTCACATCTTCAATAGTCGATAGTTGATCCGCGGTTTCAACATATGCAAAGTTATCTTCGAGTTCGCGTTGCCACGGGGTATCAGGTGAAAATGCAAAACCTGGGGCGCTGGTTCGCGCTGCATATAAGCGGATTAATTCTCCTGCTATCTCTTTAACGGCTTTTCTTGCACGACTCTTTGCTTTGCTCCACTCACCGCTACCGATACGGTGAATTGTTGGTGTCTCACCACCAATGTATTTACTGATTTGATCGAGCGCATCAGTTGGAACAAAGATGCGGTCTCCTGGTTGGCCACGTTTCGCAGGTGCATATTCAATAACTAAATACTCACGAACTACTCCGCCCACTGAACGTTGCACCATCTCTACATATCGACCGATGCCATGTTGTTCGTGGACAACATAATCTCCGCTCTTTAATTGCAAAGGATCAATTGTCTTTTTGCGTCTAGAAGGCAACTTCTCGCCACCAGCGCTTTGGCTGCCGGTTAAATCGCGTTCTGTTACAAAGCAGAGCTCATCATTGGTAAAACCATGACGGAAAGCCGAGGCCGTGAGAGTTATATAACCACTAGTCGGCGCTGCACTGAGCGGATATTGAATCTGCACCGGCAGATTTGCATCTCGGAAAATACTGGCATATCTATCAATCATGCCTTTGCTATTTGCAGAGAAGATTATTTTGCGATTCTCATTTAATGCTGTTTCGAAGAGTGAAATTAAACGGTCACTATTTCCCCGAAGTGGTTCGATTGGATCGATCTCAAGGAAAATATCTTCATCAGAACCAAATTGACGGAAATCTCTAAAGTTAGGTATCGCTTCAACTAAAGCATCCCAATCAATATATGTACTTCCAGCTTCAACTGGACTCTTTCCACCCGAGGCAGCATTTGACCATGCTGCCTCGCGGAACTCCTCGTTTGTAGCAAGAAGATCTGCAATCCTTCCCACTACGCGTTCTTTCTCAACAAATATTGATTCAAATCTAACCGGCATAGATTCGCTAATTAAATGTAACTCATCAACTAATAACGGAATTAAAGATTCCATTCCTTCTGGCTGCAAGCCATTTGCAATCTTACTTAGTAATTCATTTTCGAAATTTGCGGAGAGATTCTTGGCACGGGCCATTACTTCATCCGTAATCAGAAGTTCACGACATGGGAGGATGTTGATTGGTATAGAGATACTCTCGATTGTTCTTTGATCTGCAACTGCAAAGAAACTTAACTCTTCTATCTCGTCGCCAAAAAAATCAATACGAACCGGGTGGTTTTGATCTGGTGGGAAAATATCCAGAATCCCTCCGCGCACTGCAAATTCACCACGACGTTCAACTAAATCTGTTCGGGTATAAGAGAATGAAACCAGTTTTCGTTGCAAATCTGTTAAATCAAATTCGATTCCGCGATCTAAAGTTATTGGCTGGGTATTGACTATCTGAGCATTAAATTTATGGATTACTGCGCGAATTGGTGCAACAACTACCCAGTTTTTCTTCTGGTCTTGTAGGGCCTGTAAAGTGCTAATGCGTTTTGCGACCGTATCACTACTTGGACTTAATCGTTCATGAGGCAGCGTTTCCCAAGCTGGAAATTCAAGAGTAGCCGGATGACATTCTTTAATCTCTTTAGCTAAATCCTCTGCAGCTCTGGATGATGCGGTAATTACCAAGAGCGGCTTACGTTCAGCTCGAAGTGCAATTAGATATGCATATGAAGATGGTGGTGCAATCAGATCTCGATTGGAGTTAAGGGCATCGTCAATTAATTGATTGCTTAGCGGTAACAAGCCACGCATTTGATGCTCTCCTTTTCAGCCTCTTCTAGAAAATATCCAGATAATGGGATAAATGCCCATTAGCCCCATTCCCAAAAGGGAGGGGGCTTAATTACGTTTCATATCTTATTGAGTACCTGAGATGATTTGCCAATGAGCGCGGAGAGTCAATTACGTCAATTGCAGATGCAAGATGACGCATCACTTCGCAGCGACGTACGCTCACTTGGTGAGCTTCTTGGCCAATCACTTATCCGTCAAGAAGGTAAATCGCTCCTGGATTTAGTTGAAAAAATCCGCGCTGCAGTACGTTCTGGAAATGCCGAAGCCCAACTGAAAGATGTCACAGTTGATCAAGCAGTTCAGTTGGTGCGTGCTTTTAGTACCTATTTCCATTTGGCTAACGTTGCTGAACAAGTTCACCGTTCGCGAGTTTTAGAGAATGAACGCGCTGAAAGTGGATCTTGGATCGCACAAGCGGTCGATAAGATAGAAGAAGCCAGAAAATCTGGCCATGAAATCTAATTAGCAGAACTCAACACCTGGCTTGAAGATTTCTCGGTTCGTCCTGTCTTTACCGCCCACCCAACAGAAGCTTCACGCAGATCAGTTCTTAGTAAGTTAGCGCAAATTTCAGATCTACTTGAAGCGCCTGCAAATCGAGTTCGCGATGCACGTCTTTCAGAAGCCATTGATTTACTCTGGCAGACCGATGAGTTAAGAGTTGAGCGACCACTGGTAATAGATGAAGCGGTAAATGCTCTCTATTATCTTGATGATCTATTCCGATTAACGGTTCCAGAAGTGCTAGATGAATTTGCAGCTGAGGTTTCACGTTTGGGTGTGGAAATTTCTCCGACTGCAAAGCCGCTCTCCTTTGGTACATGGATTGGCGGAGACCGTGATGGCAATCCAAATGTAACTCCAGATGTAACTCGCGAAACTATTGTGGTTCAGGTTGGCCATGCGATTCGAGTTATCTCTGAAGCAATGGCGCAACTTCGCCAATCTCTATCTGTTTCAACTCGAATCATCAATGTCTCTCAAGAACTAAAAGAATCGGTCGAGCGCGACTTAGCCAATATTCCTGAATTTGAAGCGCGTTACCGTCGTTTAAATGCACGTGAACCTTATCGACTTAAGACCACTGCAATTGTGCATCGTTTGGAGTTAACACGTAAACGCCATGCTGCTGCAGCGCCACATGTACCTGGTCGCGATTACGCAAATACGAAAGAGCTGCTTGCTGATTTAATAATTATGCGAGATTCACTTTTAGCTAACCATGGAGAGTTGATCGCTAAAGGAGAGCTAGAGCGCATTATTCGCACAGTTTCTGCTTTCGGACTTATTCACGCAACCATGGATGTACGCGAACATTCTCAGGTTCACCACGCAGCGCTAGCAAACTTCGGAATCGCTTCTGACTACGCTGATCAAGAGCCAGCAAAGCGATTTGATACTTTAATTTCAGAACTAGAAAACAGCACACTTCGTTCGCCGAAAGATTTGGATGCTCAGAGCGCAAAGACGCTAGATACTTTCCGTGCCATCGATGAATTAATCGCACAATTCGGTCCTGAAGTGATCGAAACCTACATCGTTTCCATGACTAAACAGCCAGATGATTTGTTAGCTGCCGCCGTGCTTGCTAAAGAGGCTGGTCTAGTTGATATTAATAATGGTCTTGCAAAGATTGGTTTTGCTCCGCTACTTGAAACTGTTGCTGAGTTACGCGCTGCAGATGTAATTCTTGAGAAGCTGCTTTCTAATCCAACATATCGCAAATTAGTTTCGCTTCGTGATGATGTTCAAGAAGTAATGCTTGGCTACTCCGATTCAAACAAGGATGCCGGAATCGCAACTAGCCAATGGGAGATTCACCAGGCACAACGTCGCCTTCGCGATACTGCGATGAAATATGGAGTGAAGTTACGTCTATTCCATGGTCGCGGTGGTTCTGTCGGACGTGGTGGCGGTCCAACTTATGACGCGTTGATTGCACTTCCTTGGGGATCTCTTGATGGCCAAATCAAGATGACCGAGCAAGGCGAAGTTATCTCTGATAAATATTCAATTCCGATGTTGGCCCGTGAAAACGTTGAACTAACTCTGGCAGCTGCACTCGAGGCTACTGTTTTAAATCGTGGACCGCGTCAGCCTAAAGAAGATTTAACACAGTGGAATGAATGTATGGAGTTAATCTCTGAAAATTCTTTCCAGCGTTATCGAAATTTAGTTAGCCACAAAGATCTGCCGGCTTACTTCTATTCATCAACACCAGTTGAGCAGCTCGGAGATATGTTCTTGGGTTCTCGTCCTTCGCGTCGCCAAGGTGCAAATGACGGTATAGATAATCTTCGCGCAATTCCATGGGTATTTGGTTGGACTCAGAGCCGCCAAATTGTTCCAGGTTGGTATGGCGTTGGATCTGGATTAAAAGCTGCTCGCGAAGCTGGTCAGACTGAAGTTTTGAAACAGATGCTTAATGAATGGCATTTCTTCAAGACCTTCATCTCTAACGTCGAGATGACAATGGCGAAGACAGATTTAAATATGGCTGCACATTATGTAAATTCACTAGTGCCACAAGAACTTCGCCACTTCTTTGACGACATCAAAGCCGAATTCGAATTAACTAGCCGCGAAATCAATGCACTGCGTGGAAATGAAGATTTGTTAGGAGACCAACCACTTCTTGCACGCACTTTGCAGATTAGAGATCAATATTTAGCACCTCTACACATGATGCAAGTAAATCTATTAGAGCGTGTACGTGAAGCTGGCGAAGAGGCAGATCCACTTCTGCGCCGTGCGTTATTACTTACTATTAACGGCGTTGCTTTAGGTCTAAGAAATACTGGTTGATTACTGGTTGTAGGCGCCTTGCGCTGCCTGCAGGCCATTCTTGATCAAATACTCAATTGCATCTGCACCGCGAGAAACGAAACTTGGAATTTCGCCTTTTTCCGCGCTAGCAAAAGCTTTCAACACAAAATCCGCTGGATCTTGTTGGCCAATTGGTCGACCAATCCCCATACGAATTCGGAAATATTCAGCGCTCATTGCGCTAGTAGTGCTCTTTAAACCATTATGGCCGTTATCGCCGCCACCTTGTTTGATTCGGATAGCGCCAAAAGGTATATCGAGTTCATCGTGAATAACTATTAAATTCTCTACACCGATTTTGTAGAAATTGCAGAGCGCTTTAATTGGTCCGCCAGATTCATTCATGTAGCTATGAGATTTAGCAAGAACTACACCTGGGGCATCGATGCCTACGCCAATTTTGTAAGCCGCAACATCTGCACGCGCCTTATGTGAACTCCACTTTAAAGAATTAACACGCGCCATCTCATCGACAACCATATGGCCGATGTTATGACGCGTGTTCTTGTATTCAGCCCCAGGGTTACCTAATCCAACGACTAGCCAGACCATGGGTTAAGTATTACGCCTGAGGTGCTTCAGCTGCTGGAGCTGCTGCTGTCGCTTCAGCTGCTGGAGCTGCTGCTTCTTCAGTGTGTGTTGACTTCTCACCTAAGTGAACGACAACCATCTTTGGATCGCTAACTAACTTCGCGCCTGCTGGAAGTACAACATCTGAAGCGTGCTTTGATTCGCCAGCCTTCATGCCTTCGATATTAACTTTAAGTTCAGCAGGAATGTTGGTTGTTTCAACTTCAACTTCAATTGTGTTGTGAACATGCTCGAGAATTCCATCTGGATCATGCTTTCCTTCTGTGTGAACTGGAACTGAAACAGTTACCTTTTCGCCACGGCGAACAAGTAGAAGATCTACATGCTCCAGAGTTAGCTTTAGTGGATCGCGAACAACTGCCTTTGGAAGTGTTAGTTCGGTCTTGCCATCAACAACAATGTCCAAAAGAACGTTTGATGTCTTAAGCGCATTTGTTAGTTCGCGCATTGGTAGCGCTACGTGCTTTGGCTTCTCGCCATGTCCGTAGATAACCGCTGGAACTAGACCATCGCGACGTGCGCGACGAGATGCACCCTTACCGAATTCGGTACGAGCAACACCATTGATTGTTACTTCTGCCATTTTTATTACCTCGCCTTGTTGTAGCGGCGCAGAGTAATTAACGAAATTTTAGCTTCGTCGATTACGGGCTGTTAACCCCTCGCCGGAATAAGGTGAATATTAACGAGGTGAGTTGAGATGTCCAAATCGAAGTAAAAGTGAGCGTAGAAAAGCTCGCGTCTTTGTTGCGGCCTTTTCGAAGCTCAGCTTTTACGAGATTTAGTTAGATCAAGAATGACCATCGAAGAGGCTTGTTACGGAACCGTCTTCGAAGACTTCGCGAATCGCACGCGCAATCAGCGGCGCAATCGGGAGGACTGTAAGGCCATCAAAGCGATTCTCCACCGGAATTGGCAAGGTATCGCAAACTACAACTTCAGATGCCTTCGAATTCTTTAAGCGATCTAGCGCTGGACCACTAAATACTGCGTGGGTTGCAGCGATGATTACATCTTTAGCGCCTTCATTAAATAGAGCATCTACTGCCTTGGTAATTGTTCCGGCGGTATCGATCATGTCATCAATTACAACGCAAGTACGTCCCTGAACATCACCAACAACGCGACCAGTAGTTGATTCATTTGGAATCAATGGATTTCGAGTTTTGTGAATAAATGCAACTGGACATCCACCAAGGAGATCTGACCAACGTTCTGCTACACGAACTCGACCAGAGTCTGGAGAGACGATGGTGAGCTGTGAACGATCCACTTTGCTGCCAACGTAATTAGCAAGAAGTGGAAGTGCAAATAGATGATCCACTGGACCATCAAAGAAACCTTGAATCTGTGAAGTATGTAGATCGACGACCATTAGTCGATCTGCGCCAGCAGTCTTAAATAGATCTGCCATCAAACGTGCAGAGATTGGTTCGCGACCGCGGTGCTTCTTATCCTGACGTGCATATCCGTAGAAAGGTGCGACGACTGTAATTCGCTTTGCTGATGCGCGCTTAAGTGCATCAATCATGATTAGTTGTTCCATGATTTGCTTATTGACTGGTGCTGCATGAGATTGAATTACGAATGCATCGCTACCGCGAACGGATTCTTCGAAGCGAACAAAGATCTCACCATTTGCAAAGTCGTATGCAGATGTAGGTGTTATGGTGATTCCTAATTCAGAGGCGACTGATTCTGCGAGTTCTGGAAATGCTCTTCCAGTAAAGATTCGTAATCGCTTTTCGGACGATAGACGAAGCTCGCTCATCGTTTATGCTCCTTTGTTATCTGCAGCTCGGTCAGCAGCTGATGCTGACTTGGTACCTGGTCGCTTACGCATGACCCACCCTAAGACATTTCTCTGTTTAGAGCGGCCAACTCCAATCGCGCCTGCCGGAACATCTTCGGTAATTACCGAACCTGCCGCGGTATATGCGCCATCTCCCACCGTTACTGGCGCCACCAACATGGTGTCGCTTCCGATTCTTACGTGATCTCCGATTTCAGTGCGGTGTTTTTCAACGCCATCGTAATTTACAAAAATAGTTGCAGCGCCAATGTTGGTGCCTTCTCCGATGGTTGCATCGCCTACATAAGAAAGATGCGGAACCTTAGAGCCGGTTCCGACTTGAGAATTCTTAATTTCAACGAATGCGCCAGCCTTTGAGTCGTTTGCAAGAACCGTACCTGCACGAAGGAAAGCGAATGGACCAACGGTTGCGTTCTCGCCTATTTCTGAAGCGGTGCAATTTGATTCTTTGATCGTTGCGCAGCAATTCACTGCACAATCCTGCAAAGTAGTACGCGGACCGATTACGGCATGGGATGCAATCGCTGTTGAGCCAAAGATTGCGCAACCAGGCAGAATCAATACATCAGAAGCAATAGTTACCGTGTCATCAATCCATGTAGTCGCTGGGTCCAGGATGGTTACGCCGTTACGCATATGGCGCTCATTTACACGATCTCGAAGAATCGCAGCAGCTTCAGCTAGCTGAACGCGATCATTAACGCCAAAAGTTTCGGTGAAATCCTCGCAAAGTATTGGGGCAACTTTGCCGCCATCTTTTCGAATGATTTCAATGGCATCAGTTAAATAGAGTTCGCCTTGGGCATTGTTGCTCTTTAACTTGGAAATAGCGCCTGTTAACGCTGCAAAATCAAAGATATAAACACCTGAATTAATTTCGAAAACTAACTTCTCGTCTTCAGATGCATCTTTCTCTTCCACAATTTTATAAAGTAAGCCTGCATCATCGCGAATAATGCGACCGTAACCAGTTGGATCAGGTTGTTCGGCTGTTAAGACAGATGCGGTATATCCACCAGCGCTATGTGCTTCAACAAATTCTTTTAGAGTAGATCCCGAAAGCATCGGCGTATCGCCTGCAAGGATTAAGACGTTGCCGCTCTCATTTACGCCATTAAGTGCAACTTGGACTGCATGTCCGGTGCCATTTCGTTCTGCTTGAAAAATCGCAATTGCATCCGGTGCAATTTCCGCTAGATGTGCTTCGACTTTTTCGCGACCTGAGCCTACGACGACTCGTACAGTTGATGGTGCTACGCTTTCAAGAGCGTGTAGAACATGGCCGAGTAAAGAGCGGCCAGCAATTGAATGTAAGACTTTGGGAGTTTGTGATTTCATGCGAGTTCCCTCGCCGGCAGCCAAAACAATTGCTTGCTTTATCACTTGCTAATTCTATTGGTTTCTACCCGTGGCTCCGCCACCTGGTATCGATCCAGGACCCTGGGCTTCAAAGGCCCATGTGCTAGCCACTACACAATGGCGGAACCCGTATTCTCTCTTATAAGCGGCATTTCGCCAAAATCTTACGCGTTGGGCGAAAGCCACCTATAAAGTTAGGGCGATATGAAAGATAAAGATGAAGTAGATCGCCTAATTGCTGCGTGGCAGAAAGAGCGTCCTGATTTGGATTTCTCGCCACTTGCAGTGTTATCTCGCATCACCCGAATTTCAAAACATTTAGATATTGCCCGCCGAAATGCATTCGCAGATTTGGAAAACTGGGGTTTTGACGTATTAGCAACACTTCGCCGCGTTGGAGAGCCATATCAACTCTCACCTGGCCAATTAATTCAAGAGACCATGGTTACTAGCGGAACAATGACAAATCGTTTAGACCGTTTAGAAGAACTTGGTTTAATTACACGTACCCAAGATCCAAGTGATGGCCGTGGAAGTTTAGTTACCTTAACTAAAGCAGGTGCTAAAGCGGTAGATAGTGCCATGGAAGATTTATTAAGTCGCGAACGCGAACTTCTAAAAGTTTTGAATAAGAGTGAACAAGGCGAACTTGCAGCGTTGTTACGCGAACTTGCGATTCATTTCGAAGATTAATTAACTGCAATAACTTTTGCGCCATGCACTGGTCCTTGTGCACGTGCAACACTGCCAACCACACCACTTGAAGTTAGTGCAACCGCTAAATCAAGTGAGTGATCTTCATCTGAAACTAAGAATGCAACTGAAGGCCCAGAGCCAGAGACAATTCCGCCTAAAGCGCCATATTCTTGACCGGTATCTAAAATCAACCGTAGCGCTGGACGAATTGAACATGCAGCAGCTTGTAGATCGTTACTTAGCGCCCTTCCAACTCGGGTTGAATCTCCAGATAGAAGCGCTTGCAACAATTCATCATTTAGTGATGGCGCTTTAATATCTAGACCGGTACGTAAACGATCACATTCACCATAAACAGCAGGTGTCGAAAGGCCGGTGCTAGATACTGCAATTACCCAGTGATAACTGCCGCGAGATAGCGCTGGCGTAATTTCGTCTCCATGGCCTCGACCAACTGCGGTGCCGCCATGCAACATAAATGGCACATCGCTACCTAAATTACGTGCAACTTCAGAGAGTTCATCTTTAGACAGACCTAGGCCGAATAGCTGATCGATACCGAGCAAAGTCGCTGCAGCATCTGCGCTGCCGCCAGCCATTCCGCCTGCAACAGGAATGCTCTTATCTATCTCAATATCAAGCGCGATATCGGTATCGAATTTGTTTGCCATCAATTCGACCGCTTTATAAACCAAATTATTCTGATCTAGCGGAACTCCATTGGTGTAATCACCTTTAATTGATAGTCCAAATTTTTCACCACGATTAATTTTCAAAGTATCGTAAAGAGAGATTGCTTGAAAGACAGTAACCACATCATGATAACCGTCTGCTTTTTTTGGTCCAACAGATAATTGCAGGTTGACTTTTGCAGGCACCTGAACTTCTACGGACTTATAACGCACGATTGAAGCCTAATAGTTATTTAGTAATTTTGTGAGGCAATTGCGGTATATGCAGATATGTCCAAAGCCTCGCCGCGCAAAGTTGGATCAATACCGGCTGCAGCAATAATCGTTTCCGCATTTACACCCAAAACTGAAGACATAGCAGAACGAATCATTTTGCGACGTTGTGAAAATGCAGCATCAATAAGCGCAAATACTCTATTTCGAAACTCTTCGGAGCCCAAAGGTTCATGACGTTTGAAATAAACCAACTTTGAATCAACATTTGGTATCGGCCAGAAAACACTTCGGGCAATGTTCCCTGCTAAATTTAAATCGGCCCACCATGCACCTTTAAGACTTGGCACCCCGTAATCTTTATTTCCAGGCTTTGCAGCTAATCGATCTGCAACCTCTGCCTGCACCATAACTACGCCTTCACGAAGTGACGGGAATCTTTCCAAGAGATTTAATAACACCGGCACTGAAACGTTGTAAGGCAGATTTGCCACAAGCACCGTTGGGTTTTTAGGTAACTCGGTAACTTCGAGCGCATCTTTATTAATAACTGTTAAGTCAGCCACTGAATTATGAAGTGCGACGGTTTCAGGTAATTGCTTTGCTAAGCGATTATCAATTTCAACTGCAATAAGTGGCGCACCTGTTTCAAGGATTGCCAATGAAAGCGAGCCAAGTCCAGGACCAATTTCTAGAACTACATCATCTTTGGAAATCTCAACTTGGCGAACAATCCTTTGGCAGGTGTTGCCGTCAATTACAAAGTTCTGACCCAGACCCTTAGAAGGATTTAAATCAAGTTTCACCGCTAATTCGCGGATCTCTGCAGCGCCTAATAGCGACATTATTCGAATGATCCAAATAAACGAACGGTATTTGCGGCAGTAACTGCTGCAATATGTTCTGGATCAACTCCGCGCTCTTCTGCGATAAAGCGAACAATATTTGCAATCTGCGCCGGCGTATTTAGCGCACCGCGATGAGGCGAAGGCGCCAAGAATGGTGAATCTGTTTCTACAAGCAATAGCTCATCTGGCACGTACTTCACCGCTTCACGAAGCGCTGGAGCGTTTTTAAAAGTCACAGTGCCAGCAAATGAAAGAACATAACCTTGTTCTACACAGTATTTAGCCATCTCTAAATCGCCTGAATAGCAGTGGAAAATGGTCTTCTCTGGAGCGCCGACCTCTTCAAGAACTTTTAGAACATCTTCGTGTGCATCGCGATCATGAATAACCAGTGCCAAATTATTCTCTTTGGCGATTGCGATATGGCGGCGGAATGATTCTCGTTGAACTTCTTGTAACTCTGGTGGCGTGCGGAAGTAATCCAAACCAGTTTCGCCAATTGCACGTACACGTGGATGCTTTGCAAGCGCCGCGATAATAGCTAAATCTGCCTCTAGATCCGCAACAACTGGCGCTTCATTTGGATGTAACGCAACCGCTGCCAAAACTTTTCCTGGATACAGCTCTGCCAAACGAACGCACCACTTTGATTGCTCTGCTGAATAACCAACTTGAACTAATCGGTCAATACCTGCAGCTGTTGCCGCATCAATAACTTCTTTGACTTCTGGCGAATCAGGTTCGGTATTTGTAACAATTTCCAAATGTGCGTGCGCATCGATTGCCTTAACGCTTAATGGTTCAGGCGCTGGTGCAAGCTGGCGATCAATATCGCGATTATGGCGATCAGCCAATTACTCTTCCAATCGCGGAAATAACGGCGCGCTCTTTGAAACTTTACTTCCGGCAGGAAGTACGCCCCACTTAGCTGCATCTGCAATTTTCTGATTTGCAATCGGACCAAGAGTTGTTGCACCTAAGCTCTCCCATAACTTCTCACAAGTTTCTGGCATTACTGGGTGGAGCAATACTGCAAGGGCACGAATTCCATCTGCAGTGTTATATAAAACTTCATTTAACTTAGCCTTATTGGCTTCATCTTTAGCTAGTACCCAAGGCTCGGTCTCGGTTACATAAAGATTGATGCGCTTGCAGAAATCCATAATCGCCAAAATGCCGCCCTGGAAATCAAGTGCGCACATCGCTTTATCTGCAGTATCTACAGTCTTTGTTAAAAGTTCAGCAAGCTCGCCCCCTTCAGCAGGTGCAGGAATCACGCCATCGCAATACTTTTCAATCATTGCAGTTAAACGTGAAGCTAAATTGCCGAAATCATTAGCTAATTCGCTGGTGTAACGCGCGCCCATATCTTCCCAAGAGAATGAGCCATCGCTACCAAATGGAATAGCGCGCATAAAGTAATAACGGAATGCATCGACGCCGAAATGATCTGTGATGTCACTTGGTGCAATTCCGGTTAGTTTGCTCTTAGACATCTTCTCGCCGCCAACTAGTAACCAACCGTGCGCAAAAACCTTACGTGGAATTTGAAGGCCGGCTGCCATCAACATTGCCGGCCAAATAACCGCATGGAAGCGCAAAATATCTTTTCCAACTAAATGCACATCTGCTGGCCACTTAGATTTGAAATTAGCTTCATCTTCATCGCCTAAACCAACAGCGGTTGCATAGTTAAGTAGCGCATCAAACCAAACATAAACCACTTGCTTGGTATCCCAAGGAACTGGAATACCCCAATTAAACGTAGAACGCGAAATAGAAAGATCGCGAACTTCGCCTTCTAGGAAGGAGATCACTTCATTTCGTGCGCTTTCAGGCTGACACGCTTCTGGATTCTCTTTGTAATGCTTTAAAAGCGCTTCACGATAATCAGAAAGTTTAAAGAACCAGTTATCTTCATCTACAGTTTCAACTGGCTTGCTATGAATTGGGCAGAGCTTTTGACCTTTATCATCAATCAAATCGCCAGGTAATTTAAATTCTTCGCAACCAACGCAGTAAGGTCCTTCGAACTTGCCAGCATATATATGGCCAGCATCTTTCAACTTCTGTAAGAATTTTTGAACGCGAGTTGTGTGGCGCTCTGAAGTTGTGCGGATGAAATCATCATTAGCGATATTTAGCGCTTTCCAATTTGGTAGCCACGCCTCTTCGACCAACTTATCTACCCAGACTTGTGGCGCTACTCCGTTGGCATCAGCGGTACGCATAACTTTCTGACCATGTTCGTCAGTTCCAGTTAAGTACCAAGTTGCTTCACCTTTTTGACGATGCCAACGAGTAAGAACATCTCCAGCCACAGTTGTGTAGGCGTGGCCAATATGTGGAGCATCGTTTACGTAATAAATAGGAGTTGTTACGTAATAAGCCTTTTCGGTCATGTAGGTATTCTATTAGACGTTTTTAGCTGCAACCATCGCATCGAACACTTCGCGCTTTGGTAGATCTAGCTCAGTCGCAACAGCGGCAATGGCTTCTTTTCTATCCATTCCCACGCTCTCTAATTTTCGAACCGCATCAATAATCTCTTGCTGGCTCTTCTCTTTCGCACCTTCAATGGCGCCGCTAATTACAACGGTAATTTCGCCAAGAATCTCTTTTGAATTAGCCCAGTTTTGAATATCAGCCAAAGTGCCACGAACAGTCTCTTCGTATGTCTTTGTCATTTCGCGACAGAGCGCAGCTTTGCGATCTGAACCCAGTAAATGGGTGGCAACTTCAAGAGTTTCAATTAATCGATGTGGCGCTTCGAAGAAAACAATTGTGCGTGGTTCGAATTTTAAATTTTCAAAGAACTTCTCGCGAGCACCTTGAGTGCGCGGCACAAATCCTTCGAAACAGAACCGATCGGTTGGTAACCCTGAGAGCGCAAGGGCGGTTGTAACCGCGCTTGGACCAGGTAGAACTTCAACGGGAATAATCGCATCAACTGCAGCGCGAACTAATTTAAATCCTGGATCGCTAACTGTTGGCATACCGGCATCGGTGACAACTAAAACCTCTGCGCCATTTTTAAGTTCATTTAGTAGCTGCTCAGTGCGCTCTTCTTCATTGCCTTCAAAGAAAGATAGGACTTTTCCAGTGGCACTTACATCTAGATCTTGGCAGAGTCGTTGAAAGCGGCGTGAATCCTCAGCAGCGATGATGGTTGCGCTCTTGATTGCGCTAATTAAGCGCGCCGATGCATCGCCGGGATTACCTAGCGGCACACCTGCAAGGAGCAACTTCATGTGCGCAATCATCTCATCTACTCTTTACTCATGTTTCCAACGATGGTCATTACCTTCTTGGCCTTCTTTCTTAGAATCTTCCACCTATCGACCCCAAAGGGATTGGTCTTCGATGAGATCTACTATGTCGACGGTGCGCGCGACTATTTAAAGTACGGCGTAGAAGTAACTAAAGGCGCTCCTGAATTTATCGTTCACCCTCCTGTTGGAAAATGGTTAATTGCCGCTGGAATTAAGCTCTTTGGAAATCATGAATTTGGATGGCGAATTGCAGTCGCGGTGGCTGGAACGCTAACTGTTTATTTAACTGCTCGAATCGCACAGAGAATTTTCCACGAAAATAAATGGGCAACTCTTGCTGCGCTCTTAATGACGCTTGACGGACTTAATCTAGTTATGTCGAGAACTGCGTTACTAGATATTTTCTTGACCCTATTTATTCTTTTGGCGGTAAATGCTTGGCTAAAGGGCAAATATCTGCGCTTTGCTATTTACCTTGGTTTAGCAATGGGTAGCAAGTGGAGTGCGCTCTACTTTGTTGCGGCATTCTTGATAGTTGAACTGATTATTAATCGAAATCTGATTCGCACAATTCGAGTTGGGATAACTTCTCTAGGAATTTATGTGTTTACTTGGTTTGGTTGGTTTAGCTCTTCACTAGGTTGGGACCGAAACTCGAAATCGAATCCGATATCTTCTCTAATTTATTACCACAAAGAGATGCTCGGATTTCATACCGGACTTACGGAGAAACATTCTTACCAAGCCAATCCCTGGAGTTGGATCATCATGGGACGTCCAACTTCTTTTTTCTATGAATCACCAAAAGGTTGTGGAAGTAAGAGTTGTGCACAAGAAGTATTGGCACTGGGAACGCCAATTCTCTGGTGGTTAGGCGCCATTGCCTTGCTCGTATTAATCGGAGTGAATTTACATAACTTTGCGATGCGTGAACTTGATATGGCATCTCTAATTCCATTCTTAGGAATTGTTGCAGGTTACCTGCCATGGTTCTTCTTCCAAAAACGTACTGTATTTACCTTTTATGCGATCGCATTCGAGCCATTTGTTATTTTAGCTATCGTTTTATTAGCGAAATTAGCTTACGAATATGATGAAAGAATGAAGTATGTAATTGCCCTTGCAGTTATTGCGATTGCAATTAACTTTATCTACTTCTACCCGATTTTTACCGGCACAATAACCACATATGAAGCTTGGTATTCACGTATGTGGTGGAGTAGCTGGATTTAGCTATTTACTGCGCGATCGCGCTTAACCGCTGCTTCGTCAGCTAACTGCTGATCGAAAACTTCATCTGCGGTTGGGGCTGCCGCTGCGAGCGCTTCACGAGCTAGACGTTCCTGCTCTTCACTCCATTGGCCTGGAGTGGTTAAATCAATAACGCGACGTGGTGTGACTGCCTTAGGTGCATTTACATATGTCGGAGCTGGAATTGAATTCGGTGTCCAAGTATTTCGTGTCGCTGCACTTCCTTGTGGCAATAGAACAATGCCAGTGATTTCACGTTCTGCAAGTGGAACCCAAAGTTCTGAGTCTTCTTTGGGTGCAATCACTTCTGAGAGATTTACGTGAGATACACCTTGAGTACTTCGCTGCAAACCTTCGATGCGACGACGTTGTATGCGATCACGATTAATGGTGCGACGAGTATGCGCGAGGTATACAACAAAACCTGAAACTGGAATTGCAAGGTAAACCCAATTTAATATATTCATAGTTGCACCAACACTTGTCGCAATAAGAGTTGAAAAGATAAGTCCAAAAATAATTCGGCGACGCAGCAAAGCTTGTGACTTCTTATAAGGCGCATCAAGATCTGTGTGGATCGCCATTGAGTATGCGCTCTCAGCATCTCCTGCTACTACGCGAAGTGCGCTCTTGTAGCGTTCGACAGATTTTCCAGAGAACTCATCATGGGTGTGAATCCAGCGAGGCAAGAAATAGGCGACCCACATTCCGATGATCGCCAAATAAATAATCGCTGAAGCCATGGTGGCCAAAGGTTAGTATTTGTAATGTCCGATTTCGGGTATTTACACCCTACTTGATAGCAATATTTTCGCGGACGAAACAGTGATGATCCCGCCATGCGCCATCGATATGTAAATACCTTGGACGCAAACCTTCATATAAATAGCCACATTTCTCGGCCACTCGGATAGATGGCTCATTCTCCGGTCGAATATTTATCTCAATTCGATGTAGCTCTAGTTCGTTAAATGCAAAGTCTGTAACCATATTTACCGCAGCGGTCATGTACCCGCGGTTGGCGGAATTTCGGTCGATCCAATATCCAATATGAGCTCCGCGCAGCGCCCCGTAAATAACTCCACCCAGATTTATCTGCCCAATTAGATTCGGCCCTTTAAAGATTGCAAATGAGAATGAACGGCCAGCGCGAGCCTCTCTTCGAAAGCTTTTTACCATCTTATTAAAGCTAAGCGCGCTCTTTAAGCGATCGGTATCTGAAGTTCGCGGGACTGTTGCCTCCCACTGCTCAAGCCAATCTCGATTTAAGGCACGAACTCGACGCCACTGCTTCTTATCGCCATAAGCAAATGGCCTTAAAGTAATCTCGCCGTTTGTTAACTCAATCATTTGAATCGATTATTTAATCCGAGGAAGAATGACTGTGGTTACTGAATCACCGGCTTTAAGTCCATCTCCGGCATTAACTGACACAAGTGAATTCGATGCTGCAAGACTGACAAAATCCTCTTGTTCATTAAAGATTGAAACAGATGAATTATCTTCACTAAGAAGTGCCAGCAAATAGTTGCGCCCTGAGTTGCTGCCATTGAAATCTTTTTCAAGACGGGCCTTAACCGATGGGCAGTAAACCTCTTTTGCCCCTAACATCGTGCGAATCATCGGTCTGACAAATAATTGCATCGCTACATAGGCAGAGATTGGATCCCCGGGCAGAGTGATTACCGGGGTTTTATCTGGGCCAATTGAGCCGTAATTAAAGCGACCGGAGTTCTCTAATTCGAGGTCGACCACTTTCACTTCACCAAGTTGCGAGAGCGCTTTAGTAATTAAATCAAATGAATCATCATTTCGCTCGCCACTTATCACTATTAAATCTGCGCGAACCAACTGATCTTCGACCACATCTTTCAATTGCTCTTCATCATCTGGAATCGAGTGAACTCGGAAACCTACCCCGCCAATTTCTCGGACGATTGTGGTGAGTTGCCAAGAGTTAGTTTCGTACTCTTCACTGCCGGTAATTGGATTACCTGGTTCGATTAAATCTGGGCCAGCAGAGATTATTACTACGCGTGGTTGCGGGCGGCTTGGTAGGTGGCCGCGTCCGATTGATGCCGCAAGACCGATAGTCGTTGAACGAATTGGTGAACCGCTCTTTATAACCAAACGCTCTCCGGCAAAAATATCTTCAGCCAGAGTCGCTCCGTGTGCATCAAGAAGTGGAAGATCTAATGGAGCAAGCGGTTGCACTGTAGAAAGTAGCGCGGTTAAGAACTCATCGACACGCATTCGCTCTAACATAATCCCACCTTACTTTATATAAAGTAGAAAATTGGAGATGTCAGCAGAAAGGGCGCGGTGACCATGAGCGATAAAGCATCACTTCGCGAAAAGTTTCGAAAGCTACGTAGGGAAAATCCTGGCCATTCCGATTATCTATTTCTACTAGATATCCCAGAAGTAAAGAGCGCCAAAGTAATTACCAGTTACTACCCAATGCCCGGTGAACCAAGTTTGATAACTTTAAATGATGCGCTGGTGGCTGCTGGAAAAACGGTTTTACTGCCAAGAATTGTTAACAAGAGGATGGAATTTGCGAAGTACGAAGGGCAGTTAGTTCAGAATGGAAAATTCCACGAACCTGCTGGAAAGATTTTTATTGGAGAAATTCAAGTCTGCCTAGTTCCGGCAACTGCTATTGATAAAGAAGGTTACCGATTAGGTCAAGGTGGCGGCTATTACGATCAATTTCTTATTGGTACACCAGCATTCCGAATAGGAATTATTCACGACCGTGAATTTGTAAAGAAATTACCTACTGAATGGTTTGATCAAAAAGTTGAAGCTATCGCAACCGAATCAGGGTTTAGACGTATTTAGAATTCTCATACTTGCCAGAACAAATAGACCACCGATTAATTGAATCCAAGTTGGCGCACCACGACCAAGAACAATTGCACCAATAACTCCAACTAATGGCACGATATTAAATAGCACCGCCACATGTGTGCTTTTAACTCTGGCTGCCGCATAATTAAAAGCGATAATTGGAAGCGCAACACCCAGTACTCCAGATAGCGCGCCCGCAACATATATTTCGGTCTCGCGCCCTGCAAAGTGACCACGATCAAAGATCAACCACCATGAGAGCGCGTAAATTGTGGAGAAGAGCGCCTGTCTATATGCCAAGGTGATTGGATTTATTGAAGTTCCTAACTTCTTAACTGCAACTGCATTTAACCCACAGAAGATTGAAGATCCCAAGAAGCAGAGCGCACCTAATCCGATAGTTAATGAGATACCTGATTTATCAAAGCTTCCAAGTGTTGCACCGATAATGCCGAGAATTACTGCAACTAGCTCATGATGCGTGATGCGATCTTTTAACCAAAGAGCCGCCCAGAAGACGGTAAATAACGATTCCATATTTAAGAGAATGACTCCGGTGCTTGCAGTTGCAACTGTGTATCCGTAATTTCCCATCAACCAAGCAAAACCAGGTTGCACTGCCCCTAGAAAAGCGGCAAATTTCCAAGAGACATCTTTATAGGTTCCATCTCGAAATCTTTTAGGTCGGAAGAAATAAAAGAGTGCGATGACCGCAAAGCCCGAACCAATCTCGAGAAGTGTCTGTGCTGGGGCAGATAGACCGCTGACTGCCAGGTCAGCAAGTGGGTTTGATAAACCCCATGAAATCATTGCTGCAATAAGTAATAAGTAATTACTCATTCTTCTCACGACGCGCTAGCTCTGCCAAATACTGGTTGTACTGCGCCAAATCATCGTTTTCGCCCATCGCGCTTGCACGAGCAGCTTTGCGATCAATTCTCTCTGTTTCCTTCTTATCTTCACGCATCCATTGGATAAAGGCTGCTGTTAACGCAATCAAAATTGGGAACTCTCCCATTGCCCATCCAATTGATCCACCTGTGTATTGATTTTCCAAGAGATCTAAATTCATTGGATTGCCAATTGAGTTGTAGTAGCCACCATCCATCAAAGTGGTCGCAGACATAAGTGCAATTGAGAAGAATGCATGAATACTCATTGCAGCAAAGAGAATCACCATTCGTACCACATTTGGTGGTCGATTTGGATTTGGATCCACTCCCACAATTACGTGGAAGAAGAGCACACCAGCCAATAAGAAATGTAAATTCATAAATAGATGACCGAGGTGACTGCCCATCAAAGTTCCGAAAAGCCCTGTGAAATAAAGTACAAAGAGCGATCCATCGAAAATAAGGAGCGCTACAACTGGGTTAGTTATGAACTTTGCATATTTAGAATGTAGAAAGCGAACCAGAATATTTCTGACACCTTCTTCTTCGCTATCTCTACCCATCGGCAAAGTTCGAAGTGCCAAAGTAATTGGTGCACCAAGTACTAGAGCAATAGGTGCAATCATTCCCAAAATCATATGTTCAATCATGTGATATGAAAATCCAAAATGTGCGTATACACCTATTGCTCCATTGACTGCATAGTTAATTATTAATAAACCAATTAAAAAAGAGATGCTTCGTCCGACCGGCCATTTATCTCCGCGCTTATGTAAAACGCGCACCCCTTTAAAGTAAAGCAGCCCACCAAGAATTATTAATGCAAGAGTAAGTGCATCCGGTTGATATTCAAAGATCCATTTATGAAGTGTTGGGGTGCCTGGATATTTCAAACCAACTAACGATTCAATCGGATCAATGGCACCTGGCCTTACCGGCGGATTGCTCTGACTTAAAAGAGTTCCAATAAAAATAGTCAAAGTCATAACGGCAACTTCAATAGCAATTAAAGTTTTGATATTTCTAGCCAACGACTTTCGGGCAATTGCAGCAATTCCTAAAAGTATTACCGTCAGGACAATCTTCTCAGTTATTAATACTGCATAAGAACCTTGCCAAGCCCCGACAAAATTCATTCTGATCCATGCATTAACGGCTCCACTAATTACTACGAAGAGCGCTGCCCACAAAGCTAATTGGCTAAAGCGATTTAACGCTAACTTCTTATCTAGTTCACTACATAAAAGAATTGAGGCTAGTCCTCCAACCCACAGAGTGAGCGCTATTACGTGAACCAAAAGAGTCCCGATTGCTATTAAATGCGACCCACCTGAAGCTGAGTGGCTCTGAAAAATTGGCGCCGAAATCGAAATAAGTGCGATTATCAGAACTATTGAAGCGTAAGAAACCTTTTCAAGAGTACGAGCCAAAATGGCAACTGAAATCGCTCCGATAACTTGAATTGCCAAGAATTTACCCAAGCTAATCTGAGTCAGAAATGATCTAAGCATCGTGAAATCAAGAGCATCGCTAAATTGAACATCTAACACAGAGGCTAAAGTTGCTACGACAAATAGAGCGGAAGAACCAGCCCAAACCCATGATGCGATAGAAACTTTATTACGAATCGTTAAATGTTCGCTACGTATTGTGCCTTGTTTATTATTTGCAAAGAAGGTGATTGCAAGTAGAAAACCTATTGTTAAAGTCGCGCTTACTAGATAGGTAAATTTACTGGCGGTTAAGATAATTTCTAACAATTTAACGCTCGTTGTAAAGCTTTCTACCGTAAAGAACGAGTGCGAAACCAACTATTAGAGCGGAGAGACCAACTAAGAGAACAAATATCGTGGTACCGAAGCTACTGGAACTTTGCACTTCAGCATCTTTTGTTTTGGTTGGCTTTGGTGTTGTGATTTTATCTGGTGCGTTATATGTGAAGGTATAAATTCCTGTTAGCGGTACATCGTTATCCGTGATCAAAGAATATTCGACTTGGTAAATACCTTTTTCAGTAAGCGCAAGCAACCCAATTACCGCGTTATTTGTATCGATGGTCAACGCACCATCATCAACGCGATTGCCTTTTGGATCAGTTACTTTAATTTCACTACCCATTGCCGCAAGCGGTGCTTCTGTTGTTAACGTGACCGAACTTGGTGCAATTGAAAGTATGGCGCCACTTATAGGTGAGGTGCCGGTTAACGAATTAGCCATTGCTGGCGAGACTATTGCTACCGTCACAAATAGACCTGCTAAAAGTGCTCTTACCAAACGCATTTGCGCCTCCAATTCGCGGTAATACTCTCACTTCTCTACACTTTACTTCTAGTAGCAAACTAGCGTTTTTAACAACTTTCGTCGCAGGAGTGCCAAAATGCCAACGTACCAATACGAGTGCACCTCGTGTGGGCATCAATTTGAGCAGATTCAGTCTTTCTCTGATGATCCAATTAAGCATTGCCCAGATTGCAATTCAGAGGTCAAAAAGATTTATTCCGCGGTTGGAGTGGTTTTTAAAGGCTCTGGTTTCTATAAGACAGACTCAGCGCCAAAGTCTTCCGGAAAAACCGATTAGCTATTTGCCGTGATGAGGCGGAACATCGCCTTTAATTTCGGCATCACGCTTTGCGCGTTCCAAAGCTTCATCTGGATCAATTTCATCAGATGTTACTTCTGGCCAGAGGCTGCTCATAGGTTTAATTATATAGGAGTGAAATGTTCGAGAAGTTGGGTCGTTTAGCGGTACGTAGAAGCAAATTAGTTCTAGTTTCCTTCGTGATTTCTATGCTTGCCGCCGGCGGCATTGGTTTATCCGTCTTTGGAAATCTTGATTCTGGCGGCTATTCAGATCCAAATAGCGAATCGATGAAAGTTTGGAATTACTTTAAAGAGAATTTGAAGACTCGAGATGCTGGAGTAATTCTGGTGGTCGATGGAAAATCAAAATCTGTTAACAATCCAAAAGTCGTATCCGACGCACTTTCACTTGAAAAGGAAGTTGCGGCAATCGCAGGAGTGAAATCGACACTCTCTTATTGGACTTCAGGCAATCAGCCGACATTAGTTTCAAAAGATGGCAACGCCGCATATCTTCTGATTTACACCGAATCAGATGACTTCGCAAAAGTCGGCAAAATTGGTAAAGAGATTCAAAGTAAATTCGATGGTGAATATAAATCGCTTCGAGTATATGCAAGTGGCAATGGCGTAATTACCTCTGCCATTAACGGCCGCATTTCTAAAGACCTAGCACTTGCTGAATCTATTTCAATTCCACTTACCTTTATTTTGTTGATTATTGTCTTTGGAGCGGTAGTTGCTTCAGCGATGCCGCTATTTGTCGGTCTCTTCTCAATTTTAGGCGCATTCTTTTTACTCTACTTAATTACCAAATTCACTTCAGTAAGTGTTTTTGCGCTTAACTTAGTTACAGGTATTGGGCTGGGACTTGGAATTGATTACTCCTTACTTATGGTTAATAGATTCCGCGAGGAGTTGCACCACGGCAAAGAGGTGGCAGAAGCAGTTATCACTACCGTTAAGACTGCCGGTAAAACTGTTTTCTATTCAGGGTTAACAGTTGCGGTGACTTTGGGTTCTATGGTGGTCTTTCCGCAATCGTTTCTAAAGTCTTTCGGGTATGCAGGTGTTTCCGTAGTAATCATCGCAATCATCTCTGCAATTTTTCCATTACCAGCATTGATGATGTTGTTAGGACACCGAGTAGATAAATTTGTAATTAGGAAGTCTGCAATCACACCAAAATCTGATGGTAGATGGGCGCACACTGCACGTTTTGTAATGCGTCGCCCGGTATCGATTGTCTTGCTCTCATTATTAATTCTTGCTGCAATAGCGGCTCCGATTAAGAATATTGCTTTCTCTCAAGTGGATGCACGAGTGCTCCCAAAAACAGATAAAGCTGCGATTGCATACGAAGTAATGGCTACTCGATTCCCTGGTCAAGAAAGTAGTCCAATCGAAATCTTGATTCCCGGTGGAGCAAAATCAGTTTCTAATGATGCACTTAATAAGTACGTTGGCGATATTCAAAATACCGATGGAATAGTGCGAGTGAGTTCATTTCCAGTCGGAGATGATCTTCGTATCCAAGCAATTCAATCAATGGGTTCTAGAACCCCTGAGGCAGCAGATCTAATTCATAGATTAAGAGAGTTAAATTCGCCTGAAGGAACATTGATTGGTGGCGTTGCTGCCGATTACACAGATTCGCAGGACGGTACTGCAAAGGCACTTCCTTGGGCGCTACTTTGGATCACAATAAGCGTCTTAGTTCTAATATTTATTTTTACGGGGTCGATAATTCTGCCAATTAAGGCGGTTTTGCTAAACATACTTTCACTTGGTGCAACTCTGGGTGCACTAACTTGGATATTTATTGATGGCCACTTGAAGTGGCTGGTTGGTGACTTCACGGTCACTGGTACGTTAGATACTGGCACTACGATTTTGGTAGCTGTTGTGGTTTTTGGTTTATCTATGGATTATGAACTATTTCTACTTTCGCGAATCAAAGAAGAACACTTTGCTGGACGTAATAACATTGAATCCGTAGCAGTTGGTCTACAAAGATCAGCGCGAATTATTACTGCGGCTGCCGTACTCCTTGCTGCAGTGTTCGCTGCATTTATGACTAGCGGAGTTACCGCAATTAAGATGATGGGTTTTGGTACGGCATTTGCGATTTTGCTCGATGCGACTTTAATTCGTGCCTTGTTAGTTCCAGCTTTAATGCGTCTATTTGGAGAACGTAATTGGTGGGGTCCAAAATTCTTGAAGAAGTACACACTGGATCACTAATTTGTTAATCCTGCTTCCGCCTTCGGAGAAGAAGCTTGAAACAAAGGTACCAACGGCTGCGATAAACGTTTACATCGGAGTTCTTTATCAGGCTCTCGGGTGGAATACTTTAAGCGCAGCCGCTAAGAAACGCGCAGAGAAATCAATAATAATAATCTCCGCGCGATATGGCGCAGTGGCCCCATTAACAAAGATTGAAAGTTATAAAGAGAAAATTGATAACAAAAAGATGTTTCCTGAAGTAAGTAAAGTTCTTGATACATTAAATCCCAAATTAATAGTTGATTGCCGCTCTTCAACTTATAAAACGGTATGGCGCGCGCCAATTGATAAAACAGTAGAAATTCATGTATCCACCGTTGTTGATGGCGTTCGCAAAGTAGTTACACATATGTCTAAGAAAACTCGCGGAGAGATTGCTCGGTTACTTCTTCAGGCTAGATCAATGGCTATTTCACCAGAAGATTTATACGCAATAGTTTCTGAAAAATATCCATGTGCGCTAACTCCACCAACTGAAAATGAACCGTGGATTCTTGAAGTAATTGCTGTTTAGCGAAATTAAAAAGTGTCCCTGGCCGGAGTTGAACCGGCGACCTACCGCTTAGGAGGCGGTTGCTCTATCCACTGAGCTACAGAGACAGGTAGACTGCGCCTCTAGTTTAATTTAGTTTTAACTAATTAATGGAGTTGATTTACTCATGGGAATGAAAGCGCTGGTGATCGGCGCTGGCGGAGTTGGAAGAGCTATCGCCAACATTGCATCACGAAGGAAATTTATTACATCAATGGTCATTGCTGACCGTACTTTGGCACGCGCAGAAGATGCGGTGGTTCGCTTAAAAGACCCGCGATTCTCTGCGGCTCAAGTTAATGCTTCAGAACTTGAAGATATCCGTGAATTAATTCGTAAAGCTCAACCAGATGTGGTCATTAACGCAGTTGATCCACGATATGTAATGCCAATCTTTTTAGCTTGTGAAATTGAAAATACAAATTACATTGATATGGCGATGTCACTCTCTCGTCCACATCCTCACTACCCATATACCGAAACTGGTGTGAAATTAGGCGACGAGCAATTTGCACGTGACTGGAACTGGGGAGAGAGAAAGATTTATGCGCTTGTAGGTATGGGCATCGAACCCGGTATGTCAGATGTTTTTGCAAAATACGCATCTGATCATCTCTTTAGTCGAATCGATTCGATTACAGTCTTAGATGGTTCTAACTTAACTGTTGAAGGTTATGAATTCGCACCTTCATTTTCTATTTGGACCACAATCGAAGAGTGCTTAAATCCGCCTTTAGTTTGGGAAGATGGTCGCGGATGGTTTACCACCGAACCATTTAGCGAACTCGAGATCTTTGATTTCCCAGAAGGAATCGGGCCTGTTGAATGTGTAAACGTAGAACACGAAGAGGTTGTACTTATTCCACAGAAAGTTGACGCTAAAAAAGTTAACTTTAAATACGGACTTGGCGCCCAATTCATCACAACCTTGAAGACCATTCACATGCTTGGTTTGGATCGAAAAGAGAATGTCGATGTCCAAGGTTTATCAGTTGCACCTCGCGATCTTCTTGCAGCGTCACTTCCTGATCCAGCAACTCTTGGCCATCGCATGCATGGAAAGACATGCGCCGGTGTATTAGTTAAAGGTCTTAACAAGGAAGGCCAGCCATACGCTTGTTATATCTACAACGTAGTTGATAACGATTGGTCCATGTCTGAATATGGAGATCAAGCAGTTGTTTGGCAGACCGCGATTAATCCAGTTATTGCGATGGAGCTAATCGACAAAGGAATTTGGAAGCCCGAGGGTGTAAACGGTCCAGAATGGTTTGATCCAAAACCTTTCCTAGATTTATTGCCTCAATATGGAACTGAATGGACTATTCGAGAAGAGAGCGCTGAAGGTATTCTGCCGTAATGGCCGATTACGATGTTCTAGTCATTGGTTCCGGTTTCGGTGGATCAGTTGCTGCGCTTCGCTTGGCAGAAAAAGGTTACAAAGTTGCGGTACTTGAGGCTGGTGCGCGCTTTGAAGATAAAGATTTTCCTAAAACTTCTTGGCGATTGCGCAAATTTCTCTTTGCACCACGTCTTGGTTTAAAAGGCATCCAACGTATTCATAAATTGCCGGACGTCTTTATTCTCTGTGGAGCTGGCGTCGGTGGTGGTTCTTTGGTCTACGCCAATACTCTGTATCAACCAAGTGATGAATACTTTAACGATCCACAGTGGAGTGAAATCACTGATTGGAAAGCAGAGTTAGCACCTTGGTATGCAATCGCTAATCGAATGTTGGGTGTAGTTAAGAACCCATTCTTCTCAAATAGCGATCGTGCAATGCAACAAGTTGCAAATGAGATGGGCGTTGGCGATACCTTCACTTTAGCGCCGCTTGGCATTTACTTTGGCGAAAAAGAAGGGGTAGAGCACCCAGATCCATATTTCGGTGGCGATGGACCAAAACGTAAATCATGTATCAATTGTGGAGAATGCATGACAGGGTGCAGACATAATGCAAAGAACACTTTGGTGAAGAACTATCTCTACTTCGCTGAGAAATTAGGTGTAGAAATCAAGCCACTTTCAACGGTAACCGACTTGAAATTTAAAAATGGTAATTGGAAAATTAAATACAGAAAATCAACATCTTGGATCTCCAATTCAAGAGTGATTACTGCCCACCAAGTAGTTGTGGCTGCGGGAGCTTTCAATTCACAGAAGCTTCTTCATCACATGAAATCTAAAGGTAATTTACAAATTTCAGATGCACTTGGAAAACTATCTCGAACTAATAGTGAATCCCTTGTAGGCGCCATTATGCCTAAGTCGAATATTGATTTTTCTCAAGGCGCTGCGATTACATCCTCTTTCTTTCCTAACCCCAACACCCATGTCGAACCAGTTAGATATGGCAAAGGCAGCAACTCAATGGGGCTTTTACAGACAATCATGACAAGTAGCGATAAAGCTGGAGTTAGAACAAAACAATGGCTTGTTAGTGCACTAAAACAGCCAATTCTGATTTTCAAGATTCTTAATGTAAGAAAATGGAGCGAGAGATCCGTTATTGCACTTGTAATGCAAAATGTAGACAGTGCAGTAACTACTTTTGCAAAGCGCGGCATCTTCGGATTTCGAATAAGTTCAAAGAACAACTCCGATAACCCGAATCCAACTTGGATACCTGAGGCAAACGAAGTTGCTGAACGAATTGCAAAAAATTACGGCGGAGTTGCTGGTGGAAATATTGGAAATTTAATTGGATCACCTTTTACAGCTCATTTCGTAGGTGGCTGCGTGATTGGAAAGAGCAAAGAGGAAGGTGTGATCGATCCATATCATCGCGTCTGGGGCTATCCAACTCTTCACATTCTTGATGGCAGCACAATTACGGCAAATCTCGGTGTTAATCCATCATTAACCATTACTGCTCAAGCAGAACGTGCGCTTTCAATGTGGCCAAATAAAGGTGATGAAGATATTCGCCCAGAACAAAATGAGCCATATAGAGTTATCAATCCGATTCAACCTAAGTTAGGAATGCGTAAATGAAGGCTCTTGTAACCGGCGCTTCTTCTGGAATTGGTTGGCACTTTGCTGATCTACTGGCCCGAGAAGGTTATGACTTAGTTATCACTGCAAGAGATACCAATAGGTTAAATCACTTAGCCAGCGAATTTAATGCGAAATACGGCAAACAGGTTGAAGTCATCTCTGCAGATCTAACTACTGATCATGGCATTCAATTAATTGAAAATCGTCTAAAAGAAGGCGACTTAGATGTGCTCATCAATAACGCAGGTTACGGGCTCAATACTCCGTTTACTAAAAGTGAAGTTGCTGATGAAATCGCGGTTTTGAAAATTCTTTGTGAGGCGCCTATGCGCTTAGCTCATGCCGTACTGCCATCGATGATAAACAGGAATTCTGGAATCATCATCAACGTCTCATCAGTTGCAGCTTGGATTACGGGGGGCCACTACTCTGCAATGAAATCCTATTTAATGATTCTCTCCGAATCGTTACACACTGAACTTGCAGAGACAGCAGTAAAAGTAACTTCACTTGCGCCAGGATTTACACATACCGAATTCCATCAACGTGGAAAAATGAAAATGGACGCGCTGCCTAAATTCATGTGGCTCAACGCAGATAACGTTGTGATAACAGCATGGGAAGATGCGAAAGCTGGTAAAGCAATTTCGATCCCCGGACGCCAATATCGCGCGCTCTATCTTCTGCTCCGCTTTGCACCACGCTCCTTTGTCCGAAAGGGCGGATTCTCTTTCCGACGCAGACAGCGTTAACTCACAGCCCTTTCGCAGGTTTCTGTTACGGAGAATTCACTCGCCTCACATTAAGATTGCGCTATTCGGATAGAAAATCCCGTATGGAGGAAAGTATGTGTCGTAAGACCTCAGTTGTACTTGCCGCACTACTCGTAGCCTCAACGGCTGCAATCGCACCTGCAGCTCAAGCTGCAACAAAGGTATCTAACGGCGTTGCTTGCACAAAGAAGAATGCAACAACAAAAGTAGGTACAGATAAGTACACATGCACCACCAACCCAACCGCTACAGGCGCTGCTGCTAAGAAATTAACATGGGTATGGTCTGGTTGCATCGATTCAAATAAGGCTTACCTAACAACCAAGTCTCAATACGATGCGATCCTTAAGCAGATTGATGGCCAATCAACAACAATCGCAGCGACCATCCAGACCTCAATCAACAACATGATTCTCTGGAAGGCAACTAAGTCATACGTTAAGGATGACGTTGTCTACGAAACCGGAAAGACTTATTACATCGCACT
>JBPCTD010000043.1:0-5424 GCA_051006515.1 Candidatus Nanopelagicaceae bacterium
CACTCCACCACCAATTACAACTACTTTTCCTGGACGCACTCCTGGTACTCCGCCGATCAAAACGCCGCGCCCACCATTTGCTTTCTGCAACGCGGTTGCTCCGACTTGAGTAGCCAGTCGTCCTGCAACTTCTGACATAGGTACAAGAAGTGGTAAATGGCCATCGACCTCGACGGTTTCGTAAGCAATTGCAATGTTCTCAGCTTTGATTAGAGCGTCGGTGCACTCCTTAGATGCAGCTAGATGTAAATATGTGAAGAGAATTTGTCCTTTGCGCATCAACGAATACTCAGCAGGCAGAGGTTCTTTTACTTTCATAATCATCTCTGCTTGATCCCAAACACTTTTTGCATCTGGAAGTATCTCTGCACCTTCAGATTGGTATTGCGCATCGGTAATTGCTGAACCTAGACCTGCACCGCTTTCAATTAATACTTTATGGCCATTTCTCACCATTTCGCGAACACCAGCTGGTGTTAGTGCGACTCTGAACTCAAGTGTTTTAATCTCTTTTGGCACGCCTACGATCATCATTGACCTTTCGTCGTATATGAAACTATTTAATCGCAGCTTTGATTAAAGCTGCAAATAATGGATGAGGTCTTGTAGGACGCGACTTAAACTCTGGGTGAGCTTGAGTGCCAACGTAATATGGGTGCACATCGCGAGGTAGCTCTACAAATTCCACCAAATCTCGTTCGGTGTTCATGCCGCTAAAGACCAAACCAGCGGCCGCAATCTGGTCGCGATACTTGTTGTTTACCTCATAACGATGGCGATGACGTTCAGTTATCTCAGTTTCTCCATAAGCATCCGCCACAATGGAACCTGCTTTTAGCGAAGCTTTATATGAACCTAGGCGCATAGTTCCACCTAGATCGCCATCTCCAGAGACGTTTGCTAATTGATCTGCCATAGTGGCAATTACAGGAGCTTTAGCATCTGGTGCAAATTCGGCAGAGTTAGCTCCTTCAATACCGGCAAGATTTCTTGCGCCTTCAATCACCATGCATTGCAAACCAAGACAGAGTCCTAGCGTTGGAATTTTATTTAAGCGCGCAAAATTAAGTGCACCAACTTTTCCTTCAATGCCGCGAACGCCAAAGCCACCTGGAACGCAGATCGCATCGACATCGCCTAAAGCTCTTTTAGCTCCCTCTGGGGTTGAACAATCATCAGAAGTTACCCATTTGATTTCCACTTTTGCTTGATTAGCAAAACCACCTGCGCGAAGCGCTTCAGTCACTGAAAGATAAGCATCGGGTAAATCAATATATTTACCGACCAGTGCAACTTTAACATGATGCTTTGGATTATGAACTACATCCAACAATTTTTGCCAGTCGCCCCATTTAACATCCCCAGCATTTAATCCCAAACGGCGGACAACATAAGAATCAAGGCCTTCGCTATTTAGTACCTTTGGAATGTCATAAATGGATGGCGCGTCAACTGCTGCGACCACAGCTTCAATATCTACGTCGCACATTGCCGAAATTTTTCGCTTAACTGAATCAGGGATCTGACGATCTGAACGTAGAACAACTCCATCTGGAGCAATACCGATACTACGAAGTGCGGCAACTGAATGTTGGGTTGGTTTGGTTTTTAGCTCGCCGGAAGGGCCAATATAAGGAACCAAAGAGACATGTAGATAGAAGACATTATCTCTACCAACTTCTTGACGAATTTGGCGGGCTGCTTCAATGAATGGTTGAGATTCAATATCACCAACCGTGCCGCCGATCTCCGTAATAACTAAATCAACTTCAGGCCCGTCGAAAGCTAACATTCGCGACTTAATTTCGTTTGTAATATGTGGAATTACCTGAACTGTTTCGCCCAAATATTCACCGCGACGTTCACGTGCAATAACTCGAGAATAAACTTGGCCAGTTGTTACGTTGGCATCGCCCGAAAGTGAGCGATCCAAGAATCTTTCATAGTGCCCAATGTCTAAATCGGTTTCCGCACCATCATCGGTTACGAAAACTTCACCGTGTTGAAATGGATTCATGGTGCCAGGATCAACATTTAGATAAGGATCGAGCTTCTGCATTGTGACTCTTAGGCCACGTGCCACCATTAAACGACCAAGACTGGAGGCAGTTAAACCTTTTCCAAGACTTGAGGCGACTCCGCCGGTTACAAATAGATGTTTAGTCACATGAGATTGGCCCATGGACGACAAACTTATCACGCTTTTTAACGTGACTCTGCCAGTAACTCTTCTGCGTGTTTGCGCGCAGAGAGCGAATCCTCGTGACCAGCCAACATTCTGGCAATCTCCTCGACGCGCTCATTTTGAGTGAGCTTATGGATCTGGCTCATGGAAACTGAACCACTTTCATCTTTAGAAACTACAAGGTGTGTATCGCCCCACGCAGCTACTTGTGGCAAATGCGTTACCACAATCACTTGCGCCACTTTTGATAAATCCTTCAATCTACGTCCAACTTCAATTGCAGCTTTACCACCAACGCCTGCATCAACTTCGTCGAAAATGTAAGTACCTATCTCTTCATTCATTGCGATTACCACTTCAATAGCCAGAGCTACTCGGGAAAGTTCACCACCTGAAGCACCTTTAACGATTGAAACTAATGGCCCATCTTTATGCGTTTGCAAGAAAAAATTTACTTCATCAAAACCGCTTTGGCTTAATTCTGAATACTCGATTCCGGCTTTAACTTCAACTTTTAAATTGGTATTTGGCATCGATAGCGCATGAATCTCAGTAGATGCACGTTCCGATAGAGATGCCGCAGCTTTAGATCGATGTTTTGATAGAGCCTTAGCAGCTTCAACTGATGCTTTCTTTAAACTGTTGAGTTCGGTTTCTAAAGCCACTATACGTTCGTCGCCACCTTCTAAATCAGCAATCTCGTTATCGATATTTGCTGCTAACTCAATTAACTCGTGTAGAGCTTGATTAGCATCGGATGAAGTGGAGTTGGAGTGGCGCTTTATTAATGTATTTAACTCTGCTTTGCGATTTTGTAAATATTCAAGACGACTTGGGTCGGCTGCAAGATCTGAAAGATAACTAGCTAAATTTGCCGCCACATCTTGTACTACAAAGTAGGCATTGTTTAATTTCTCGAATGTCTCCATCAAAGAACTATCAAGAGATACCGCTTTTTCCAGGTACTTTTTGGCGCTAGTTAAAGAATTTAAAGCACCTGATTCTTCGTTATCTAATAATCCGCTCGCAACCCCAGCGGTATTGGTTAATCCTTCCACCGAAGATAGGCGGCTAATCTCATCGTTAATCTCTTGAAGTTCGCCAGCTTGTGGCTTGGTTTTCTTTACCGCAGCAGCGAATTCGCGTAGCGCTGCTAATTTTCGATCACGTTCGCGCCCAGCTTCTTTCATGGCCTTGATTCGTTTAGCTAATTCATTACTTTCATAGAATTTGCTTTGAAAATCAGCTAGCAATTTTTCGCTTTGTGCGAAAGCATCCAAGAGTTCTAAATGTTTACTGGCTTTAGTTAAAGTTTGGCTAGCTGCTTGGCCATGAACCATTACCAACTCTTCGCTAATTTCTTGGAGCGCTGAAGCGCTAACAGCTGCTCCACTTGCTACCGCTTTTGATTTGCCATCCTTGTTTACCGTACGAGTTAATATCAGTTCGCCTGAATCAGAGATGATGCCACTTTCTTCATAACGTTCAGCAAATTTCTTAGGGATGGAGAAGATGGCGTTGGCGACGGCGCGCTCTTGGCCATGTCTTACTAAATTGCCATCCGCTTTACCGCCTAAAACTAGATTAAGCGCAGTAAGTACCATGGTTTTTCCAGCGCCAGTTTCGCCAGTTATTACCGTTAAACCAGGGCCAATTTCAAGATTTGATTTTTCGATTACTCCGATACCAGAGATGCTGATTTCGTTGAGTATTGGGCGTTCACTCACCGCGCCAACCTTCAATAGGTAATTTAAATTTCGCCACCAATCGATCGCTAAAGCTGGTAGGTCTCACGTGTGCCAACTTAATAGTATCTACTGCCCGATTAACTAATACTCGATCGCCAACTAACAAACCTTCAAAACGGAGAGCATCAGCTTTCACAATGCCATCTTCAGAGAGAATATCGATTGCAATTTCAGATCCAGGCGGGATTACTAAAGGTCTAGTAAATAAGGCATGAGCAGCAATTGGCGTAACTACTAGCGCATCAGTCTGTGGCCAAATGATTGGCCCACCTACTGAGAAGGCATAAGCAGTAGAGCCGGTTGGAGTTGCCACAATTAATCCATCTGCCCACCAGCTACTGATAGGACGGCCATCGATCTGTAATAACAGTTCAATCATCGTTCCTTGTTCGCATTCAATTGTTACTTCATTTAACGCCCAACCATTTGCAACTTTCTTGCCGCTTCGTTCAACTTCATATTCCAAGACCAAGCGTGGTTCGACGCTATAGCTCTTATCAACTATTGCATTTGCAATCTCTTCGAAGCTGCTCTTTTCAACTTCGGCCATAAAGCCAACGCGACCTAAGTTAATTCCGAGAAGAGGAACATTTAACCGGCGGGCAACTACTGCTCCACGCAAAATGGTGCCATCGCCACCCAAGACAATCACAATCTCTGCGCCGGTATCTTCAACAAAATCAAAATCAGTTAACAAACTTTTCAGTTTAGTTTCGGCATCAATCGCTTCTTGGCGATTGCGATTAACCACGAAGACTGCTTTGCGTCTGCTCATTACTGCGGTCCTATCGCGATTGCTTCATCTAATTGGGCTTCATTAATTGCTTCCGCCCCACGGCGAAGCCAGAGGAAATATTCAACATTTCCGGCTGGTCCTGGTAGAACTGAAGCCACAATTCCTTTGGTGCCAAGCCCAACATCAAAAGCGCTCTCAGCTACCTCTAAAACTGCAGATTTACGAAGCCCTGCATCTCTTACAACACCACCAGCACCGAGTTGTTCACGTCCTACTTCAAATTGTGGCTTAACCATAAGTAAATAATCGGCATCTGATTTAGAAACTGCAGCCAGTGCTGGCAAAACTAAAGTTAGCGAGATAAAAGATAAATCGGCCACAATTAAATCACCTGGTTGACCCACCTGTTCGCCGGCTAAATGGCGGATATTGGTTCGATCCAAAACTTTAACGCGCGGATCTTGTCGCAGCTCCCAAGCTAATTGACCATAACCAACGTCAACTGCAACTACTTCCGCTGCGCCTCTGCGTAATAAAACATCGGTAAAGCCACCAGTAGATGCGCCTGCATCTAAAGCTCGTTTACCTTCAACTTTGATTTCCGGAAAGGCATCTAGCGCACCAGCTAATTTATGGCCACCCCGAGACACAAAATCATCTCGTTCACCTTGTATGACAATGGAGGTATCTGCAGCTACTTGTGTTGCTGATTTAGACGCAGGAATTCCGTTAACAATTACCGAACGCGATTCAAT
>JBPCTD010000044.1:0-7708 GCA_051006515.1 Candidatus Nanopelagicaceae bacterium
TTTAATTACGCCATTTGGATCTAAAAGTGTGACTGAAAGGGTAGTTGGGATACGCTGCAATGGTTGCGGCGGTATTGCCCTATTTCTATTGCCGTGATGCTCTTCTATCTCAACATCGCTATCGCGTTGAATTGCCGCTCCGCGATCTAAACGAACTGAAGTGCCGCCAGCTACGCTCTTTAGTTGGTCATCTATTTGATTAACTAAATATCCTTTAAGCGCAGCAGAGGTACCAAAGAAGATTGCCATAAAACCAATTGCAGAGAGCAGCACAATTCCGATGGTTAATCGAGAACGTAAACTCCATTGGCTTAATTTCACTTATGCACCGGCATTCTCATGCGATAACCAACGCCACGAACAGTGTGAATTAGTGGTGGTTCATAAATATCTATTTTCTTACGCAAGTAAGAAATATAGGTTTCAACAATTCCGGCATCGCCACGAAAATCATATTGCCAAACATGATCCAAAATTTGTGCTTTCGAAACTACGCGATCCACATTAATCATTAAATAACGAAGCAAAATAAATTCAGTAGGAGAAAGTTCAATTAAATCTCCCGCGCGACGGACTTCATGAGTTGCTTCATCAAGTTCTAAATCCGCAAAGCGAATCTTCTCATCATCAACTTCGGCGGTCATGACACCAGTTCTACGCAAAATTGCTTTCAAGCGCGCAATTAGCTCTTCCAAACTAAAAGGTTTAGTCATGTAATCATCGCCGCCGCGAGTAAGTCCATAAACTTTATCTTCGACAGTATCTTTCGCAGTCAAAAAGAGCACGCCAATTTCTTGACCTTCATTACGAATCTTTTCGCAGACTTCAAAACCATTTAAATCAGGAAGCATTACATCTAAAACCATTGCTTGCGGTTTGAACTCTTCGGCAACGCGTAGCGCTTCCTGTCCGCTTGCCGCAGTGCGCACTTCAAAACCCACAAAGCGAAGCGAAGTTGAAATCAGATCACTGATGCTCTGCTCGTCATCGACGACCAATACCCGCTGCTGCTTCTCAGTGCTCTTTGCTTCGCTACTCATACGGTGAGCATTCTCCCTCAACCTTAGAGTTTTCTGAGAACCGCCCTTAAGCGAAGTCTGAATTAAAACCCGGCAAAAATTGTTGCTGCGCAGCGGTTAGGCGTAGGCCGTAAGCCAGCCGCAATCAATTGCAGCCGGGTTTTTAAATCTAACTACGGCTTAACTGAGCGAAGCAGCGCTTGCGCGACGTCGAGCACTTCAACGTCAGCTTGTCGACCTTGCACGCCGTCTCTAACCATCACGCGACAGAACGGACATGCAACTGCAACCTCTTCGGCACCAGTTGCAATCGCTTCATCAACGCGATTTAAATTAATTTGAGTACCAAGTTTCTCTTCCTGCCACATACGACCGCCACCAGCGCCGCAGCAGAATGAACGATCTTGGTTACGTGGCATCTCAGTAATCTGTAAACCAGTTGCCGCAAGTAACTCACGTGGTGGCGTGTAGATCTGATTGTGGCGACCTAAGTAGCAAGGGTCGTGATAAGTAATTGATTTAGTTTCCTTTGCTACTGGCTTTAATTTTCCATCGCGCACTAATTGATTGAGCAATTGAGTGTGATGCACCATCTCAAGTTCAAAACCTTGTTGCTTGTAATCGCGACCAATTGTGGTGAAGCAATGTGGGCAAGTTGCCACAACTTTCTTCTTGCCACGATAGTTTGAGTAAACATCTTCAAATGTTTCAATATTCTCTTTTGAAAGAATTTGATAAACGAATTCATTACCAGTGCGTCTAGCGCTATCACCAGTACATGTTTCACGCTTACCAAGAACTGCAAAGTTAACCCCTGCCATATGCAACAACTCAGCAACTGCTTTCGTAGTTTTCTTAGCGCGCTCTTCGTATGCACCAGCGCAACCAACCCAGAATAAATATTCAACATCATCTGGAATCTTGTCGGTGATAACTTGAACTGGGAAATCACACTCTGCAATCCATGATTCGCGATCTGCTTTATTTGATCCCCACGGATTGCCTTGAGTTTCAAGATTGCGATAAGTCGCTTGTAGTTGTGATGGGAATTGTGACTCCACCAAAACCTGGAAACGACGCATATTTACGATGTGATCAATATGTTCGATATCTACGGGGCATTCATTTACGCAGGCGCCACATGTAGTACAGGACCACAAAATGTCATCAGTGATCGCACCGCCAGGGCCAACCATCTTCTCTGATTCAACTGATGCAGCCATTGCGTGATCACGCATTGCCATGATTAGAAGCTTTGGTGAAAGTGGCTTCTCTGTGTGCCAAGCAGGGCATTGCGATTGGCAACGTCCGCACTCGGTACAAGTTGTCATATCTAACAACGCTTTCCAAGTGATATCGCCGCGTTCGCCAAGACCAAAGACATCATCATCAGCTGGATCTTCGAAGTTAACTTCTTTACCGTGTGACAACATCACTGGTAGCGCACCTAATGATGGCTTACTTAAATCTCCAGTATTACGCTTGAAGAAAATATTAAAGAACGCAAGGAAACGGTGCCATGCAACGCCCATTGTTAAATTAATTGAGATGACAATGAACCACGCCATCGAAATCACAATCTTGGCAGTTGCCCAAACTTTTATCGCTTCTGAAGTTGGGTTGGTCTGCTCTAAGTTATAAAGCGCAACTACACAAACAACAATTGCCAGAATGGTGGCTTCAACATAATAAGCACGCCAAGAAACGGAACCTAAGAATCTTGAAGTGCGACCTTTATGAAACCAACGATTTCCTTGACGGATCGCAATCAAAATAACAATTCCGATTCCGGTTGCCCATGCAATGAACTGTGTGAAATAAAGGTATGGATCCCAATGTCCAATAACTGGTAACGCAAACTCAGGATTAAAAACTTGACCGTATGCCGTAACTAAAGTTCCAAATAAAGATAAGAAACCAATCATCACAAACCAGTGCGCAACACCTGTAACAGAGAAGTTGAGCATCTTGGTATGGCCCAGCGTCTCCTTCAACATATTTGCAAAGCGCGCAGATTTTTCGTTGCTACGAGTTGGATCTGGCTGCCCCTTCTTATAGATAGAGAGGAGCTGCTTCACAGCGCGGGCGGCGAGCGCCAGGGCGACGACGGTGATGCCATACGAAATCAAGGGATAGATCATGGGGGTAAGGGTAACTTTCAAGCACTCTCTGAGAACGAGAATCGGACTGGGAATAAGTTTCCGAGAAGTAATGTTCCTTGAGATAGCGAAACCTTGAGTCGCGCCGACTCAACTTTATAGGTAGGATCGGCTCAAGTCTCGACTTTAACCGCCCCAAAGTGGGGCACGGGCGAAAAAGCGCCCAGAAGGAGCATATAAAAATGGCTAGAGCAGTTGGAATCGACCTAGGTACAACCAACAGTTGCGTCTCGGTTCTTGAAGGTGGCGAAGCTACCGTCATCGCCAACGCCGAAGGCGCTCGTACGACCCCGTCAATCGTCGCCTTTGCGAAGAATGGCGAAGTTCTAGTTGGTGAAGTGGCAAAGCGCCAAGCAGTAACCAACGTAGATCGCACCATCCGTTCCGTTAAGCGTCACATCGGCACTAACTGGACAATAGATATCGATAATAAGAAGTACACCCCGCAAGAAATTAGCGCACGTGTATTACAAAAATTAAAGCGTGATGCCGAAAGTTATCTCGGCGAGACCGTAACCGATGCAGTGATCACCGTTCCTGCATATTTCAATGACGCACAGCGTCAAGCAACTAAAGAAGCTGGCGAAATTGCTGGCTTAAATGTTCTACGTATCATCAACGAACCAACTGCAGCGGCGCTCGCATACGGTTTAGATAAAGGCGATAAAGAACAGACAATTCTAGTTTTCGACCTTGGTGGCGGAACTTTTGACGTATCGCTTCTTGAAATCGGCGATGGCGTTGTCGAAGTTAAAGCAACCAATGGTGATAACCACCTTGGTGGCGATGATTGGGATCAAGCACTTGTTGATCACTTAGTAAATAACTTCCGCGCACAGAACGGAATTGATTTAACTAAAGACAAGATGGCAATGCAGCGTATTCGTGAAGCTGCAGAGAAAGCGAAAATCGAACTTTCTTCATCAATGCAAGCAACTGTGAATCTTCCGTACATCACAGTAGATGCAGAGAAGAATCCGATGTTCATGGATGAGACCATCACTCGTGCACAATTCCAGCAACTAACTTCTGACTTACTTGCTCGTTGCAAGAAGCCAGTAGAAGCAGTGCTAAAGGATGCCGGTATTCCAATTTCAAATATCAATCACGTGCTACTAGTTGGTGTTTCAACTCGTATGCCAGCAGTCGTTGATTTAGTTAAAGAAATGACTGGTGGAAAAGAGCCAAATAAGGGCGTAAATCCGGATGAAGTAGTGGCCGTTGGCGCATCACTTCAAGCTGGTGTGCTTAAGGGTGAAGTGAAAGACGTTCTACTTCTTGACGTAACTCCGTTATCACTTGGTATCTAAACTAAGGGTGGCGTTATGACTAAGTTGATCGAACGCAACACCACAATCCCAACAAAGAGATCTGAAGTCTTTACTACTGCTGATGACAATCAGCCAGCAGTACAGATTCAAGTTTTCCAAGGCGAACGTGAAATGGCCGCTTACAACAAGCGACTTGGCATGTTCGAATTAACTGGACTACCACCATCGCCACGTGGCGTGCCACAGATCGAAGTTACTTTCGATATTGACGCTAACGGAATTGTTCACGTATCTGCAAAAGATCTCGGAACTGGTAAAGAGCAGAGCATGACCATCACCGGTGGCTCCGCACTTTCTAAGGAAGATATCGAGCGCATGATGAAGGACGCCGAATCACACGCAGAAGAAGATAAGAAGCGTCGTGAAGAAGCTGAGATTCGTAACAACGGTGACTCATTGGTTTATCAAACTGAGAAGTTCATCAACGAAAATCGCGAGAAACTTTCAAGCGGTGAAGGTGCCGAGAAGTTAGCAGAAGCTGAAACTGCAACTGCAGATCTAAAGAAACTTCTTGAAGGCGCAGATTATCCAGGTATCAAAGCAGCAACTGAGAAGTTAGCTGGCATTAGCCAAGCACTTGGCGCTGCGTTATATGCAGCAAATGCCGCAACAGGATCAGATGCAACTGGTAACGCTAACGATGACGGCATCCAAGATGCAGAAGTTGTCGAAGAGTAATGAGCGAAAACGAATTAGAGACTGAACCAGTTCAAAATTCGGATGTTGTAGCAGGAGAGGTCGAGGCAGAAAGCTTCGACCTCACTGCCACATTAACGGCGGATCTACAGCGTTTACAGGCGGAATACAGCAATTATCGTAAGCGCGTAGAACGCGACCGCGCAGTTGCATCGGAAATTGCAATTGCTGCAGTTCTTTCTGAACTTTTGCCAACGCTTGATGATTTGGACCGCGCACAAGAACACGGCGAATTAACTGGCGGCTTTAAATCAGTGGCTGATCAATTAATCAATATTGTTACCAAACTTGGTCTAGAAAAATACGGTAAAGATGGCGAAGAATTTGATCCGCAGATTCATGAAGCGTTAATGCATGAAACTAGTAGCGAAGTTCAAAGCGCTGTCGCTTCTAAGATTCTGCAGCCAGGATATAAATTTAAAGAGCGTGTGCTAAGACCAGCACGAGTAGCAGTAACTCAACCCGAATAGTTATTAGGAAATCACGGTGGCAGCTAAAGATTTATATGAGAAGGACTTTTACAAAGTTCTTGGCGTATCAAAAACTGCTAGCGCCGATGAAATCAAAAAGAAATATCGTCAATTAGCGCGCGATTTACACCCAGATCAAAATAAAGGCGACAGCGCAAAAGAAGAACGTTTCAAAGAAGTTTCCGAAGCGTATGACATCTTGTCTGATGCCAAGAAGCGCGCGGAATACGACGAAGCTCGTTCCTTATTTGAACGCGGCGGTATGCCACGTGGCGGCGGAAATTTCCAAGGTGACTTTGGTGATCTCTTTGGCGGCGGTAATCCGCAAGATATTTTCGCTAATTTATTTGGCGGGCGTCGTGGTCCACGTAAAGGACAAGATCTACAAACTGAATCAAGTATTACTTTCCGCGAATCTATTTATGGCACCACACTTGATTTACGTTTAAGTGTTGATGGCAGACCACAACAAATTACCGCACGCGTTCCAGCTGGCGTACAAGATGGCGCCAAGATCCGAGTTAAAGGAAAAGGCGCACCTGGCGAAGCAGGCCCAGGGGATTTATTCATATATTTACAGGTAAAACCGCATCCCATCTTCGGTCGAAAAGGCGATAACTTAACTGTGAATCTGCCAATTACTTTTGCTGAAGCTGCACTTGGCGCTGATGTAAAGGTGCCAACTTTGGAAGGAAACGAAGTCACAGTTCGTATCGCACCTGGAACTCCAAGTGGTCGTACGCTTCGCGTTAAAGGACGCGGTGTTACCAGAGGACATACCATCGGCGATTTGTTGGTAACAGTTGAAGTGCAGGTGCCACGTCGCATTGAAGGAAAAGTTGAAGCCGCGATAAAAGCTTTTGCCGAAGCAACTAAAGATGAAGATGTCCGCGCCGAATTTAATAGTAAAGCGCAGCAATAAGCCATGGCTAAAGAAATCGAAAAGCGCGAGCTAGATGAAGAATCTGCAGTCTATGTAATTAGCGTGGCGGCAGAGCTATCTGGTTTACATCCACAGACTCTTCGCCAATACGATCGTTTAGGACTTGTTTCTCCCGGTAGATCATCTGGTCGTGGTCGCCGTTATTCACTTCGCGATATCGCATTACTTCGTAGCGTGCAGAAGATGGTCGCCGAAGGCATCAACCATGTTGGCATCAAAAGAATCATTGAACTTGAAAGCGCTATGGCCAATTTATCTATCGAAGTAGCCAAACTTCGAATCGAAGTAGATGAATTAATGCGCCGCGATAACAATGTGATTGTTTATAAAAACGAGAAGGAATAAGGTTCACGCCATGTCAGCAGAGTCAGCAAAAGTTCAGTTACGCGAAGAGATCATTAAAAAGGCTGTAGTACATGGAAAAGTAATTCTCTCAAGTGGCAAAGAAGCTGATTACTATGTTGATCTTCGCCGCGTGACTTTAGATCATGTCGCAGCTCCGCTAATTGGCGAAGTAATGCTGGATTTAACTAAAGATTGGGACTATGAAGCAGTCGGCGGCCTTACTTTAGGCGCTGACCCGGTAGCCACCGCCATGATGCATACCGCTGCAAAACAGGGCAGAAAGCTAGATGCCTTCGTAGTTCGCAAAGCTGAAAAAGCTCACGGCCTGCAGCGCCGCATCGAAGGACCAGATGTAAAGGGCAAGAAAGTTTTAGCAGTTGAAGATAACTCTACGACCGGTGGTTCGGTATTAACTGCAGTCGAAGCGTTAAAGGAAGCTGGTGCGATTGTGGTTGGCGTTGCAGTTATTGTGGAACGCGGTGCCGCACCAAAGATTGCTGAAGCTGGTTTGGAATATCGCGCTGCTTACCAACTAGCAGACTTAGGTTTAAATTAACTTAAATTTCTAGCTTAGATTTCTACGAGTGTTGAGTTCCTTCAACACTTCAATAATTACCGGAATCAAACTAATCAAAATAATTCCGCCAATAATAGGCAGTAAGTATTTATCAACTGAACCAGAAATTTTATCGCCTAAGAAAATTCCAAGCCCAATGACTGATTGCGTCCAAATGATTGCGCCAAC
>JBPCTD010000045.1:0-6357 GCA_051006515.1 Candidatus Nanopelagicaceae bacterium
AAGCCTCGTGATCCAAATGGTCCGGTAGGAATTGTGGGAGTTGCTCGCGCATCTGGCGATATCACCAGTAGTAGCACTTTGCCTATTAATAATCAGATTGCCATCTTCTTATTGATGATTGCATCCCTAAATGTTTTCGTTGGAATCTTTAATTTATTGCCTCTTCTGCCATTAGATGGCGGACATATGGCGGTTGCAATTGCAGATTCAGTTAGATACAGATATGCGGCTCTACGTGGCCGCGAAAAACCAGCTCCGATAGACATCAATAAATTAACGCCAATTACTATTGCGGTATTTGCGCTATTGGTAGTGCTGACCGTGCTCTTACTCATAGCCGACATCGTTAATCCAGTTAATCTGAATTTATAGTCTTGCCCCAAAGATAGGGCAGAATAACCCCATGGTTGATCTGGGAATTCCTTCACTTCCAACGCTCGCACCTCGCCGCAAGACCAAGCAATTAATGGTTGGCAATGTCGGAGTTGGTAGTGATCATCCTGTTTCTGTTCAATCGATGACCACAACGCTAACTGCAGATGTGAATTCAACGCTGCAGCAGATTGCAGAGCTAACTGCTTCTGGTTGCCAAATAGTTCGCGTGGCTGTGCCATCTCAAGATGATGCTGATGCGTTGGGGCAAATTGCCAAGAAATCTCAGATTCCAGTTATTGCAGATATTCATTTCCAGCCGAAGTACATCTTTGCCGCGATTGATGCGGGTTGTGCTGGCGTCCGTGTTAATCCCGGAAATATCAAACAATTTGATGATCGCATCAAAGAGGTAGCAAAAGCGGCAAAAGATGCAGGTACCCCAATTCGTATTGGAGTTAATGCCGGTTCGCTAGATCCTCGTTTGCTACAAAAGTATGGCAAAGCAACGCCAGAAGCTTTAGTTGAATCTGCGCTCTGGGAAGCATCGTTATTTGAAGAGCATGACTTCACAAACTTTAAGATTTCAGTTAAGCACCATGATCCAGTCACAATGATCAAGGCTTATCGCTTGCTGGCAGAGCGCTGTGATTACCCGTTGCACTTAGGCGTAACTGAAGCAGGCCCTACATTCCAAGCAACCATTAAATCTGCGACCGCGTTCGGTGTGCTTTTAGCAGAAGGTATCGGCGACACTATTCGCGTATCAATGTCAGCACCTCCAGTTGAAGAGGTGAAAGTTGGTATCGGAATCTTGGAATCTCTTGGACTTCGCCAACGTAAGTTAGAGATTGTCTCTTGCCCTTCATGTGGCCGCGCACAAGTTGATGTGTATACCTTGGCAGAAAAGGTGCAAGCAGGTTTAGAGGGAATGACAGTGCCACTTCGCGTTGCAGTTATGGGTTGTGTTGTTAATGGACCTGGTGAAGCGCGCGAAGCAGATCTTGGTGTGGCATCAGGTAATGGCAAAGGACAGATCTTTGTTAAGGGACAAGTTATTAAAACTGTTCCAGAATCACAGATTGTTGAAACATTGATCGAAGAAGCGCTTCGACTTGGTGAAGAGATGGAGGCAGCTGGCGTAACTTCCGGTGAGCCAACGGTGGAAATTAAATAATGCTAAAAATGTCCACGCTCTTTTTGCGTACTCTCCGTGATGATCCAGCAGATGCCACTGTTACTTCGCATAAATTATTAGTACGCGCCGGTTATGTTCGCCCAATTGCAGCCGGAATTTTCTCTTGGTTGCCACTTGGTGTGATTGCACTTCGTAATGTCGAACGAGTAATCCGCGAAGAGATGGATGCTGCTGGCTTTCAAGAAGTTCACTTTCCAGCGCTTTTGCCAAAAGATGCTTATGAAGCGACTAATCGCTGGGTCGAATATGGGCCGAATTTATTTCGCTTACAAGATCGCAAAGGTTCAGATTATTTATTAGGACCAACGCATGAAGAGATGTTTACCTTGATGGTTAAAGGAGAATACTCATCATATAAAGACCTGCCACTTTCGATTTATCAAATTCAAACCAAATACCGCGATGAGGCACGGCCACGCTCTGGCATCATCCGCGGGCGCGAATTTGTGATGAAAGATTCTTACTCTTTTGATATTGATGATGCCGGACTAGAACTTTCTTATCAAAAACACCGCGATGCATATATAAAAACCTTTGAACGTCTTGGCCTTAAGTACAACATCGTTAGCGCGATGGCTGGCGCGATGGGTGGATCTAAATCCGAAGAGTTTTTAGCGCCGTGCAGTACTGGCGAAGATACATATGTACTCTGCCCGAAGTGTGGATATGCCGCAAACGTTGAAGCTATGAAAACCATTGTTAAACCTGGCGATGGAAATTTCCCAGCGTTAGAAGTTTTAGATACTCCAAATACTCCAACTATTGATACTTTGGTGGATTTACTTAATCAGAAGTTTCCTAAAGATAGCGCATACAAAGCAAGCGATACCTTAAAGAACATCATGTTGATGGTCGATGGAAAACCTTATGCAATTTTGGTGCCAGGCGATCGTGAAGTTGATTTAAAGCGTGTTGAAGCAAACTTAGCAGGCGCAAATGAAATCCGAATCTTTGAAGAAGATGATTTCAAGAAGTTCCCGAATTTAGTTAAAGGTTACATCGGACCACAAGATGCAAAAGCAAATGGCATTACTTTGCTTGCTGATCCAAGAATTGCACCTGGCACTGCTTGGGTAACGGGTGCAAACAAGAAGGATTGCCATGCGCGTAACGTGGTTGCGGATCGCGATTTCAAAGTTGACGGTTATATCGAAGCAGCGGAAGTGCGCGCAGGGGATAGCTGCCCAGAGTGTGGCACTGAAGTAGTAATTGATCGCGCCATTGAAATTGGCCATATCTTCCAATTGGGTCGTAAATACGCTGAAGCTTTGAATTTAACAGTGCTAGATCAAAATGGTAAATCTCAAGTTGTAACTATGGGTTCTAACGGAATCGGCGTATCGCGTGCTGTTGCGGCAATTGCTGAACAGACTGCTGATGAAATCGGACTTTGCTGGCCTGCAGAAATTGCACCTGCCATGGTTCATATTGTGGCAACTGGCAAAGAAGATGCCCCATTTGAAAAGGCTGAAGCAATTGGCAAAGAGTTGGAATCACTTGGAATTTCAGTAATGCTGGATGAACGTCGTGATCAATCAGCCGGTGTTAAATTCAAAGATGCCGAATTAATTGGAAATCCAGTAATTGTGATTGTCGGTAAAGGGCTAGTAGAAGGCAAGATTGAAATTCGAATTCGTGCCACTGCTGAAAAGTGTGAAGCAAAGGTGGAAGAGGCGGTCGACGAGATCGCGAAACTCTTCTCGTGATTGAATTCTTATGCGCCGCGGCATTTACCGCTGGCTTCTTTGATGCGATTGCAGGCGGCGGAGGGCTAATTCAACTTCCCGCAATTCTCTTAGGGTTAAACGATAAACCAGTTATTACAGCTCTTGGCACCAATAAGTTTGCATCGATTTTCGGAACTACAAATGCCGCAATTCGATATCGAAAAGGTCTGCAATTAGATAAAAAAATGTTGGTAGCTATGGCGCTACCGGCTTTCTTTGGTTCGATGGGTGGGGCTGCGCTTGCCTCAAAAATTCCAACTGAAAGCCTTCGCGTTCTAGTTTTAATTGCGCTCGTTGTCATTTTTATTTATACCGCGCTAAACCCGAAGCTCGGACACGAAGAATCTCCGACATTTAATTATCGATTAGCGATTATCTCTGGCGGTGGCATTGGTTTTTACGATGGAATCTTCGGCCCAGGTACTGGCACATTCTTAATGGCAGTTTTAGTTGGTGGACTTGGTTATGCCTTCCTAACTGCATCAGCCATCGCAAAATTCACTAATGTGGCAACTAATTTAGCTGCGCTAATTATCTTTGCAAATGAAGGCGCAATTTTATGGGGCATTGGCGCTGCGCTTGCTTTCTTTAATGTATTGGGTTCAACGCTTGGCGCAAAAGTTGCAATTAAGGGCGGTTCGCCGTTAGTACGTAAGGTCTTTTTATTGATGACTGCGCTACTAATTGCAAAAGTAGGTTATGACGTTCTAAACTAAGCGCCCAACTAAATAACAACTAAAAAACAACCTAATAGGAATAACAAATGGCGCTTAAAGATCAAATCTTCGAACTAGTAGACCCCTTAGTAAATAACGCCGGTCTCGTTCTTGAAGAGGTTCAAGTTCAAACCCCTGGAAAGCATCGCTTTGTCACGATAATTGTTGATAGCGAAACTGGATTAAATCTAGATCAAGTAACTGATGCCAGTCGCTTAATTGGGGAAGCTTTAGATAGCGCTAATTTCATGGGCGAAACGCCTTATACATTGGAAGTTACCTCACCGGGCGTGGATCGTCCGCTTACTGCGCCAAGGCATTGGCGAAAGAACATTGATCGATTAGTAAAAGTAACTAAGAGCGACGGCGAAGTTTTCAAAGCACGAATTCTCTCAGCCGATGACAATCAGGCGGTCTTAGACAACGGTGCCATCGAATATGGCGGTATCAAGCGCGCAATTATTGAAGTGGAATTTAATCGCAAAGATTCTGGGAAGGAGCGTTAAACATGAATGTTGATATGAAAGCGCTTCAAGCGCTCACTACCGAAAAAGAGATGTCGCTAAATGCTTTGATTGTGGCGATTGAAGCTGCGGTCTTAACTGCTTACAACCACACAGATCATGCACTCGAACATGCACGCGCACATCTTGATCGTGAGACTGGTGAGATTCAAATTTTCGTTCCAGTCTTCTCAGAAACTGGCGATCGCATTGGAGAAGTTCAAGATCGCAACGAATCTTTTAGTCGAGTTGCAACTGCAACTGCGCGCCAAGCAATTAAGCAATATATGCGCCAGAGCAAAGATGCTGCAATTGTTGGAGAGCTATCAATGAATGTCGGAGATGTGATTTCCGGAATGGTCGAACAAGGTCGCGACACCAAGATGGTTTATGTGAACTTAGGAAAGACTGAAGGAAAAGTTCCGCCTCAAGAACAAGTTCCTGGAGAACATTTTGAACATGGTGACCGCATCAAATGCTTCGTAGTAGATGTAAAACAAGGAATGCGTGGACCAGAGATCACTCTTTCTCGTTCGCACCCAGCGCTAGTAAAGCAATTATTTGCTCTTGAAGTTCCAGAAATCAAAGATCGCATTGTTGAGATCATGGGGATTGCGCGCGAAGCAGGACATCGCACCAAGATTTCCGTTCGTTCGCATCGCGCAGGTGTCTCTGCAAAAGGTGCGCTAATTGGACCAATGGGTGCACGTGCACGTGCAGTCATGGAAGAGTTACATGGCGAGAAGATAGATATTGTCGATTACTCTGAAGATCCAGCAGTTTATGTCGCGAACGCACTAGCGCCAGCGAAGGTGGCAAGCGTTGAAGTTGTCGATGAATCAACTAGAAGCGCCAAAGTGGTGGTCCCGGACTATCAGCTCTCACTTGCTATCGGAAAAGATGGACAAAATGCGCGTCTGGCTGCACGTTTAACTGGTTGGCGCATCGACATTCACTCAGATAGCCCTGTTCAGTAACGACTGGTAGACTTCCACCCTTGCCTCAACAGATGGCAAACAATTTGCGCAAGCAACCGAAATGGATGAAAAGAAAATGACACGCTAATGAGCACCGCTCAAGAATCCCAATCATGAGGATTAAGAACTAGGTTTCCGCGTGTAACGTACACGGAAACCACGAAGGAGAAATGTGGCAAAAGTCCGTGTACACGAGTTAGCAAAGCAACTCGGTATGGAGAGCAAGGTTGTCCTTGCTAAGTTAAAAGAGATGGGCGAATTCGTAACGAGCGCCTCATCAACAATCGAGCCGCCAGTAGCGCGACGATTAATCGAAGCATTCCCAAATGCCAAAATTGCTGGTGAAGCAGAAGAGGTAAAGAAGCCTGCTAAAAAGGCAGCAGCTAAGAAAGCTGCGCCAAAGAAAAAAGAGGCAGATGGCTCGATAGATAATAAAATCGATCACAAACTTGCAGCAGAGTTAGCAGCAGAACTTGGCGTTGATCTTGAAGCGTTGAAAGCAGTTGAACCAAAACCAGCTGCGCGACCAACAGCCACACCAGCGCAACCTAATAACATTCCGAAACCACCAGCTGCGCGTCCTGGTGGAAATAATCCATTTGGTTCTGCAATGCCACGACCACCACAACGTGCTGCAGGAAATAATCCATTTGGTTCTGCAATGCCACGACCTCCGCAGAAACCGCGACCAATTCGTCCAGGTGAACAACCGCGTCCAGGTGGACGTCCAGGTTTTCCTGGCGGACAACGTCCAGGTTTTGCAGCGCGTCCACAACAAGGCGGACCAGGTTTCTCAGGCGGACAACGTCCAGGTTTTGCAGCGCGTCCACAACAAGGTTGCAGTCCTTGTGGACCATGTGGTGC
>JBPCTD010000046.1:0-4663 GCA_051006515.1 Candidatus Nanopelagicaceae bacterium
TGTTTGGTCGGGGCGGAGGGACTCGAACCCACGATCTTCTGCTCCCAAAGCAGACGCGCTAGCCACTACGCTACGCCCCGTTTCTTGCGAGGCAGAAGTCTATGGCAAGAATTGGAAGTTCAATACCAAACCAATTACTCTTAGCCCGTTCGCAAGAATATGCGGGTGTTGCTAAATGGTAGAGTTCTAGCCTTCCAAGCTAGCTGTGCCGGTTCAATCCCGGTCACCCGCTCCAGTTTTCTTAGTTAGTACTACCCACTTGAGTCGCAACAAATGTTCCGCTCATGCTTACTGTTCCATATCCTCCAGAATCATGTTGAACGGTGGCTACTAAATTGTATGCGTTTGCAGAACTTGAGCCATCAATCAAAATGTCAGCATGAAAATTGATTTCTTTTGTACTCACATTAGATCTGTAGGACCGAATGCTTGACATTGAATATGAAGTTGAAACATTCGCGGTAGAACCTGAAGGATTGATGCTAAGTCTCCACTCAAAATCTTCATTTTGAGAATAAATACCGACTAAGACAAGTCGAACCAAATAACTTTTTCCAGCTTCAAAATTGCCAAATGCATTTGAATTAGTTGAACTGCCAGAAGCACTTCCAACTGGATTTGAAAACGCCACAGAACCATAAAAAGATCTGCTTGGACCTGCAGCTCCCGTCGCTCCAGTATCACCTTTTGCACCAGCTGCACCTGTAGCTCCTGTCGCTCCAGTTAATCCGATTGGGCCTTGTGGGCCTGTTGCACCGGTTTCACCTTTAAGTCCCTGTTCGCCTTGAATACCTTGCAAGCCTTGAGGTCCTGTCGCACCGATTGCTCCAGTCTCACCTTTCGCACCTGCAACTCCGGTTTCACCTTTAGCTCCAGTCTCACCTTTGGCACCTGTTGCACCGATTAATCCTGTTGCTCCAGTGGCTCCAGTTAATCCCGTTGCACCAGTTGGGCCAACTGCACCTGTGTCACCTTTAGGTCCTTGTGGTCCGGTTGCTCCAGTATCACCTTTTGCTCCTTGAGCTCCGGTAACAGTTTTTGTAACGGTTGATCCATCACTACCGTTCTTTCCATCAATTCCATTTTTGCCATCTTCACCTTTAAGTGAAATACCCATTGGCCAAATGCCATTCTTCTTTGGTCCATAAAACATTAAATTCTTTACATCAATATAGAAATCACCATTCTTGCCAGTCGATGTAACTGGTGGTGTCTTGCCATTTAATATCGTATTAATTGTTTGATTTGTTGAGGTTGTTGCAATTACTGGACCGGCAGCGCTTGCATAATTTGGAAGCAGCGTAAGAAATAAAGAGAATCCGATTGATAATGTAATTATTGAATGTGGGCGATTTTTTTGCATGCCCGGCTCCTTTTCGATGGGGTTCAAGTCTGCGCTCACATCTATTTCTAAGAAATCAGGCAATCCACCTTTAAACGAGCGTGGGAAATACGGGAATCCCAGGATTTGAGCATCTTTAGAGTTTCAATTCAAAGGTGTCTCTCAGGTTTACTGACTATAGTTCCAAGAATTGAAGGGTTACATACGACCCAGGACCAGCAGTGTGGGGCTGTTGGACGAACTTCCGAAAGGAAACGAATGAAGAACTATAAGAAGGTAGCTGCAGTAGTAATCACTGCTGTTGCAATTACTGGCTCTGCTTCAGCACTTGCAAGTGCGAGTTCAACCAAGAGCAAATCTATAAATTCTGCAAATATGGCTAAAAATGGAATCGGAAAGCCTGATCGTGGTTTTGCACCAAGCAATAAAGAAGCAATCATTACTTCAACACTTGGCATTGATGCAACAACTCTACGTAATCGGATTGAAGCTGGTGAAACTCTTGCTGCAATTGCAGGTGCAAAGAAAGATGCACTTATTGCTGCACTTGTTGCTGATGAGACAAAGCAAATTGATGCTGCAGTTGCTGCGGGTAAGTTAACTGCAGAAAAAGCTGCGACACTAAAGTCAAACCTAACTGCACATGTAACTGAAGAAGTTAATGCAGTTCGCGGCCCAGGCATGGGTGGTAAGGGTGGACCGCGCGGTGGTTTCGGCCCTGGAGATATGGAAACAGTAATTACTTCAACTCTAGGAATCGATGCAACTACTCTTCGCAATCGATTAACTGCTGGCGAAACTCTTGCTGCAATTGCTGGTGCAAAGAAAGATGCACTTATTGCTGCTCTTGTAACTGAAATGACCAAGCGAATTGATGCTGACCTTGCAGCCGGTAAGTTAACTGCTGATCAAGCTAAATCACTTAAAGATGGATTGACTGCTCACGTAACTGAAGAAGTTAATGAGGTCCACGGACCTGGAATGGGTGGCAAAGGTGGTCGAGGTGGACATGGTCACGGCCATGGACCAGGTGATGGCAACGGCGATCATGGAAATGGAATGGGACTTCCAAATGGTTCAACAAATGGAATTCCAAATACCAGCAACTCAAATAACTAAATAGTAAATATCTCTCCTTGGGTTAATGCCCGTCGTGTAAAAACGGCGGGCATTTTCTTTTGCCATTCCTAGAAATCCACTTACTTCATGGCAACATTGCGCCATGCGAATTCATATCGGAGCAGACCACGCAGGGCTTGAACTAAAGAGCGCGCTAATTGAACATTTCAGCGCACAAGGACATGAAGTTAAAGACCATGGGCCATATACCTACGATGCTCTAGATGATTACCCCGATTTCTGCATCCCTGCTGCTGAAGCAGTTGTGAAAGATCCAGGATCGTTAGGAATCGTTATTGGTGGCTCTGGAAATGGTGAGCAGATCTCTGCAAACAAAGTAAAGGGTGTGCGCGCTGCACTTGCCTGGAGCGTGGAAACTGCAAAGCTGGCAAAGCAACATAACAATGCAAATGTCGTAGCAATCGGTGGCCGAATGCATAGCATCGAAGATTGCAAGACAATTCTTGATGCATTTATCTCAGAGCCATTTAGCAACGATGAACGACATATACGTCGCATCGATAAAATTTCTAAATACGAATCTTAATTAAATTTTTGTGTAACGCATATCGGTTACACGGTGGTTCTTATCTAAGCCTTGCCCTTCAAATCGGGTAATTGGTCGCCAAACAGGTCTTGCTACTTCTCCCCCTTGAAATTTTGGTCTTGCATCAAAAGACTTCATTACAAATTCAGCGTAAGGAACCCAATCTGTTGCTACGTGTATAAAACCACCAGATTTAATTTTGGGATAAATCAAATCAAGAAATTCTGGCGTGATGAGTCTTCGCTTTACATGACGCTTCTTTGGCCAAGGATCTGGAAAAAAGATGTGGACTCCATCTAATGACTCATCAGCTAATTGCTCATTGATTACATCAATTACATCGTGCTGCAAGATGCGCACATTTTGTGATTGATTCTCTTCTAAGCGAGCGCAAAGTTTTCCAACCCCTGGTCTGTGTACCTCTACCGCCAGGAATGCAGTCTCTGGAAAATCTTTGGCAAGGATCGCAGTTGCTTCTCCCATGCCAAAACCAATCTCCATGATTCGAACTTTGTATGTTGGAAAAATCTCATCAAGATTTATAGCCACACCATTTGGCAAGCCGTACTTTTGCCAATGAGCGAAAAGCGCTGCCTCTTGGGCATCGGTAATCCGGTTACCCCTTAGGCGGTATGTGAGTATGCGCTCGCTTTGCATTGGGCAACGCTTTCATATTGGATAGCGCAATAACAAGTTGAGTACTCGCACCGACATTAATAGGGAGCAAAGATGCCAGGAATCAATCTAACCAGCGTAGAAGCAGCCGAAAGATCTTCGATTTTAAAGATCGATAATTACAAGGTCGATCTGGATTTAACAACTGGTGATGAAACATTCAATAGCAAAGCGGTTATTACTTTTGATGCCAAACCTGGAAGCTCTACCTTTATTGATGCAATTGCTAAGCGCATTATTCAAGCTACATTAAATGGCCAGCCGGTAGATGTATCTAATTACGATGGTGAGTCAATCTTCCTGAACAATTTGGCAGCCAAGAATGAATTGTTTATTGAAATGGAAGCGATTTACTCAAAGACCGGTGAAGGACTGCACCGTTTCGTAGATCCAACCGATGGCGAGGTCTATCTCTACTCACAACATCAAGCAAATGATTGCCGCCGTACCTTTGCCTCTTTTGATCAACCAGATCTAAAGGCAACTTATGAATTTACAGTTATCGCGCCTGCGAAATGGGAAGTTATCTCAAATAGCCCTGTAGTAGAGCGCAAAGACTTAGGCGATGGTAGACACCATTGGACATTTAAGAAGTCTCAAATTTTCTCTACTTACTTAACTTGCTTTGTTGCTGGTCCTTATCACTATGTAACTGATGAATACAAAGGCGAAAAAACTATTCCGCTTGGCATTTACTGCCGTAAGTCTTATGCAGAATTCTTGGATGCAGAAGAGTTCTTCCTACTGACCAAACAAGGTTTTGCTTTCTATGAGAAAGAGTTTGGCCTTCCATATCCATTTGAGAAGTACGACCAACTATGTGTTGCCGAATTCAATGCTGGCGCAATGGAGAACGTTGGCTGCGTAACTTTCCGTGAAGATCTTGTTATTTATCGTTCAAAGGTAACTGAATCTCTCTATAACTGGCGCGCCAACGTGATTCTTCACGAAATGGCCCATATGTGGTTTGGTGACTTGGT
>JBPCTD010000047.1:0-12253 GCA_051006515.1 Candidatus Nanopelagicaceae bacterium
ATCAAACAGCAGGCTCACGTCAATTAATTCAAGAACTCTCTGATTGGTTGGTGGCAATCACTGGTTACGATGCTGTTTCGTTGCAACCAAACGCAGGATCTCAAGGGGAATTTGCTGGCTTATTAGCAATCAGAAAATATCTTGATGCAAATGGCGGCAGCCATCGGGATATCTGCTTAATTCCATCATCTGCGCACGGTACTAATGCAGCCTCTGCAGTTATGGCTGGCATGAAAGTAGTAGTTGTGGCTTGCGATGATCACGGTAACGTTTCAATAGAAGATATCAAAGCGAAAATTGCAGAACACGGCGCCAATTTGGCGGCGTTAATGGTTACTTACCCATCAACGCACGGCGTATTTGAAGCGGCAATTTCAGAGATCTGCGAACTTGTACATAATGCAGGGGGACAAGTTTATGTAGATGGCGCTAATTTAAATGCGCTAGTTGGTACTGCGCAGCCAGGAAAATTTGGCGGCGATGTATCGCATTTGAATCTTCATAAAACTTTCTCAATTCCACATGGCGGTGGCGGTCCAGGGGTTGGCCCCGTAATTGCAAGATCGCATTTAGCGCCATACTTACCAAATCATCCTTTGGATCCAAGTTGCGGTCCATCAACTGGCCCTGGACCAATCTCTGCAGCGCCGTTTGGTTCAGCCAGCATTTTGCCGATCTCGTGGTCCTATATTGCAATGATGGGTGGCGATGGATTAACTCGCGCAACCCAAGTAGCGATTTTGTCTGCAAATTACATCGCAAAGATGTTAAAAGATGATTTCCCAGTTCTATATACCGGAAATCAAAATTTAGTGGCACATGAATGCATCCTTGATCTACGTGAAATCACTAAAGAAACCGGCGTGAGCGTTGATGATGTTGCAAAACGTTTAATGGATTTTGGATTCCATGCGCCAACAATGTCTTTCCCAGTGGCCGGAACTTTGATGGTGGAACCAACAGAATCTGAAGATTTAACTGAAATTAATCGTTTTGTGAAAGCGATGAAATCTATTGCGGCAGAAATCAATCAGGTGAGAGATAAAGAGATTTCAGTAGAGGAGAGCGCGTTACGCCATGCCCCGCATACTGTGGCCTCTTTGATGATTACCGCTTGGGATCGCCCTTACAGCCGTGAATTTGCGGCATTTCCTGCTGGTTCTGCCTATGAAGAATCAGCGCAGAGCTCTGGCCCTGCCGCCTTTGCTATGGGTCGAAAGGGCAAGTATTGGCCGACAGTGGGGCGTATCGATGGAGCCTTCGGAGATCGCAATCTGGTCTGCGCCTGCCCGCCAATAAGCGAGTTTGCTTAAAGCGCCTTTACTTTACTTAACATAATGTAACTTATCGGCGTTAGGTCTAAGGCGTAAACCCAAACCTAGCTTGGTAACCTTCCAGATCGCTTCCAGTACCACTTTTGAGCTCATTTTTGAGACTCCGCTTTCGCGTTCTATGAAAGTTATTGGAACTTCTAGAACTTCACCAAGATTAAATTGCTTTAAATGATTAACTGCAAAGGCCATCTCAATTTGATAGCTATAGCCATTAGATTCAATTTGATCTAGATCAATGCGTTGTAGCGTTTTCTTAGAATAGATTCGGAAACCACCCGTTAAGTCATTAATCGGTAATTTTAAAGCCCATCTGGCATACCTTGTACCTGCTTTAGAGAGCCAAATTCGAAAACTATTCCAATTGCGAATACCGCCTCCTGGTATCCATCTAGAACCTAAAACCAAGTTTGCGTTTGGTGCTTTTTCTAGCGCTCTAACCATGTTGATCAAATCCGTTACCTGATGAGAACCATCGCCGTCCATGGATATCAGATAATCAAATCTCCAATCTAACGAATCGTTTAATGCGAACTTGATTCCAGCCTTGTAAGCATTGCCAAGTCCATCTTTCTTTTTGCGTTCAAGAATTTCAACTTCAACAAAATTCAGCGACTTAACATAATCTGAAGTGCCATCTGGTGAATTATCATCTATCAATAGAACTTTAAATTGACTTTCGGTTAATTGTTTCAATAATGCGCCTATAGATTCCCGCTCATTGTATGTAGGTATCAGGACTAAGAAATTGCTGTGGTCTAAATTCATTTCGTTACCTGTTGCCTACCAATTAAGAGCTGATATGAGTCGATCAATACTTGCACCTAAGTTATATCGATCTTTGAAGTCATATATTTGATCCAGGCTGGTAGGCTTTTTTGGCAAATCTAATTTGATTTTAGGAAGCGGTACATCTGTTGCGCAAGCAACCAGTTTTGGTGCAAAAGATAAATATTCTTTCCCTTCAATTATCTTCTTTCTTAAAGCTGGCGATAAATGATCGTGACCTTCGTGTGCACCTTTAATAGCTGCTTCAGCACTTTCGTAATGTCTTGCAATTAGCGCCGCTCCCTTCTCGCCTATTCCCTTCACTCCAGGAAGTCCGTCACTTGGATCGCCTCTAAAAGTGGCAAAAAGACCATATCGGTCGCCTGGTATGTCATAGCGTTTAGCAACCCAATCGCGATTAACTAAATCGTGTTGAGATATACCTTTAGCTAAATAAATTACCTGTACATCTGGTTCATCACTTACCAATTGAAATAGATCTCTATCGCCAGTAACTATTCGTATAGGTCCAGGTTCTGTTACGGCATATGTAGCCATTACATCATCAGCTTCATAGTCATCAGCACCTACTAATGGAATTCCAAATGCATCTAATACATCCATCAATATCGGAATTTGTGGTGTTAGCAGATCAGGTTCTTCTTCACCGTCTCCATCTTCTTCCAACCTATTTGCCTTGTAATCGGGAAAAAGATCTACACGCCATGATGGGCGCCAATCACCATCGATGCAAGCAACTAATCTTTTAGGTCGGTACATAGAAATTAATCTGGCACTCATATCAAGATAGCCGCGAATGGCATTAACTGGAGTGCCATCTGGAGCTGCAAGAGTATCCGGCATTCCGTAATAGGCGCGATACCAGAGAGAACCGCTATCTAAAAGCATCAAACTCATGCGATACCTCCCATGTAAACCACCACTCCCCGATCAAGTTTCTTAATTGCAGTATGACATTTCTCGCGTAAAGCTGGATGAGCAATTCCAACTTGGTTCAACAAATCAATCAATTGCTTAACTGCTCTTACGAAATCACCTACAGATAAATCGCTATTTCTCAATATTGAGTTTAGCCCATGACCGCCGCCCCATCGAAATATGATCCAGCAGAGCCCGAAATCAGGTTCGCGTTGAGTTTTTAGTTGATATTCGCTCTCTAGATTATGAAGTTTGGACCAGATAGCAACGATTTCAGATAGCGCCTCTTGCACATTTGAATTGGGGATCTTCGGGGGCTCTGGTTTTCGCGATTCATAGATAAAAATTGATAGAACGCTTGCAATTTCAATGTCGGTTAATTTATTTAAAATACCCGATTTAATAGATTCCGCAATCGAGAGATCTGACTCCGCATAAATTTTTGAAAGCATTTTTCCGCTTTCGGTGACTTGATCACCTGATAGATATTCCAATTGATTTAGAACCTCTGTAATGCGATCGAAAGTTTTGGCAATCACATTAGTTCGGCTATCGACGCGCGCTAACAAACCGTCATTTTCGCGAATCAGACGATCTGCTCGTTCGGCGATTCTGGCATGTGATTCCCGATCATTACAAGAATGGCAAGGATGCTGACGCATAGATTTTCGATATTGAGCTAGCTCTGATTCCAAATGAGCACGTTGTCGGTTATCGATGCGACTGCGCTTTGAGAGCAATGTTTCAGCTTGCTTTATTTCTCTACGTAATTTTGCATATTCCGCAAAATTTCCCAAGTGACATAAGCTCTCTGTTTTATAGGAATCAATCGCTTCTTGGTTTCTTCTAATTTGTTTATCCAAACCCACCACTGCGCGATCGGCCTGAAACTGTGCAAAAGATGATTTCAATGAATTTCGCGCTCTTTCACGACCATATCTTTCAAGCAAATTAATAGACATGTTGTATGTTGGTGAAAAAGAACTGCGCAGCGGATATGTGCGAGTTGCGGCAAGGCCTGCTGCTGCTGCTGAATCGACAGTCGGTGACCAAAGAATTACAGCGTTGCCTTCGATATCAATGCCTCTTCTACCTGCTCGACCGGTTAACTGGGTATATTCCCCTGGCGTGATTGGAACATGGTTTTCTCCATTCCATTTACTTAACTTCTCTAGGAAAACAGTACGCGCCGGCATATTAATCCCTAGCGCCAGAGTTTCTGTTGCAAAAATTGCCTTCAGTAAACCTCGTTGGAAAAGTTCTTCAATACATCCTTTAAAAATTGGCAGCAAACCCGCATGGTGAGCTGCGATGCCTCGCTCGAGAGCGCTTAACCATTCGCGGTAGCCAAGAATCTCTAAATCGTCGGGGTTTAAATTCTCTAAGTATCTAGCGGCAGTACGACGGATCTCCTCTTTTTCGTCTGCGTTAGTCAATTTAAGATTTGCCGCTAAACATTGTTTAACTGCGGAATCACAACCTTGACGAGAAAATATAAATGTAATTGCGGGCAACATTTGATGACTATTTAACTTTTCAATTACTTCTGCCCGATTTAGTCGACTTTCGTGATCATTTCGATTTCTTGGGGTACGAATACGACGAAGCGCTTCACGTTCACTTCGAAATAGCGCTTGATTTATCGTTCCATCGTCATTGAATAGGTCCAGAAGTCGATTACCTATTAATACATGCTGGTAAAGCGGTACTGGTCGGTTTTCCGAAACTATAACTTCAGTCTTCCCCCGTACTTCCTGGAGCCATTCGCCAAATTCTTCAGCATTGGAAACCGTTGCTGATAATGAAACAACTTGGGCACTTTCCATCAAGTGGATTAGAACTTCTTCCCAAACTGCACCTCGAAATTTATCGGCTAGGTAATGAACTTCGTCCATCACAACGAACCCTAAATTGCTTAATGAGTTTGAACCGGTATACAACATATTTCGAAGCACTTCGGTAGTCATAACCAAAATATCGGCTTCAGAATTGATATTGCTATCACCAGTAAGCAAGCCAACGCTTGACTCACCATATCTCTCCACAAATTCTTGGTATTTTTGATTGGATAGAGCTTTTATTGGTGTGGTGTAGAAACATTTTCGATTATTCGCTAAAGCGAGATAGGCGGCAAATTCTCCAACTATTGTTTTTCCTGCACCAGTCGGCGCTGCCACTAGAACGCCATTTCCATCTTCTATGGCGTAACAAGCTTTAACTTGAAAATCGTCTAATTCAAATTCGAAACTTTCAAAAAAGGAAGTTGATTTAGGGTGTTTATTTTTAGATTTACTGGCGGCATAACGCTCGGCCGGAGTTAAGGCCTCCATGTACTTAGCGCTCCCTTTGCCACTGAAATTTTCGCTGGCATGGGACCAATTCGTTCTCCGTCTGCATAACAAACTGCAGCTGCTTCAATGTCTACTGCCTTTACTTTGTGAATCTCTACTTGAGGATGCTTAATATGTAGACCTTCGTAAACCGACGGAAATATCCGAATAAATTCTCTCTTAGAAACCGGATTCAAAATCATTACATCTAGTAGACCATCACTTAAATCGGCATCGGGACAGACGAGCATTCCTCCACCGTACGACTTACCGTTTCCCACTGCTATTAACATCGCTTCACGTTCTAAAGTTCGTCCATCCATACGAAATCTATATTTAATTGGTTTAAATTTAGGTAGTTCTAAAGCCATGGCTACGTTGTACTTTGCTGGCCCTTTTGGCCATACCATCGCATTTGCTCTCTCATTGACTAATGAATCAAAACCAGTAGATGCAATCGCACCAAAATATTCTCCATCGATTTCGCCTAAATCAACTGCGCAGATACTTTCCGTAAGCGCTGCCCATAGCGGTGCCAAAGGACGTTCCAAATCCCAACCTAAAGCTCGAACGAAATCATTGCCAGTACCAGCAGGAATTGTCACAACAGGTTTATCAAAATGAACTGCAACTTGAATAACCATATGTATCAATCCGTCGCCACCTACTGCAATGATGCCATTTAAACTTTCGTTTAATTCTGAAGTGTTAGCGCGTAATTTCTCTTGAAATACTTGTGAATTTGCGCCAGTTATGATGCGATATTCAATTTTTCTTTCATTAAGGTAGTTTGAAACTTGCTGGCCGAGTAGCGCACCCTTTCCCCTACCGGAGGTGGGATTAATCGCTATTAGCCACATTGCGCCGACGATCATTAAGCAGTGCGATACCGCCTGCAGCAAAATAAAATCCGATAAGTGGTAACGCCAGAAGTAGCATTGTTAATGGGTCGGCAGAAGGTGTGAATGCAGCAACAAAGAAAGTTATGCCAAAGATCCACATTCTCCATGGCCTAAGTATGGTCTTTCCTGATACGGCTCCAAGTAAATTCAACGTAACCAGAAATACGGGTAATTCAAAAGCCAGGCCAAAAAGAAGAATGACTCTCAAGACGAAATCTAAATAGTCAGCAAAATTAATCAGGTTCTGCAATTGCGCTGGGGTGAAACCAAAAAGGACTCGGATTGCAATTGGCAATATTGTGTAACCTAAATAGACACCACCGGAAAAGAAAGGTGTAGCGGCAATTAAGAAATAGAAAGCTCTCAATTTTTCGTGTTTATGAAGACCAGGAGCGATAAAAGCCCAGAGCTGATATAGCCAGAGCGGTGCTGTGATAATAAGACCTACAATTAATGAAACTTTGATTTGCAGATTGATGGGTCCAAGAACGCCATTTACGAATAGCGCTCCACATTGATCTCCACCGGATGATTGATCTAGTTTAAGATCACAAACAGGTTTAGCAAGGTGGGCAACGATGTCGTTATAGAAAAACCAACTGGCTACGAAACCAATTGAGACGATTATTGAGGCGCGAAAGACTCGGTTGCGAAATTCGGCTAGATGTTGAAGTAACGGCATCGTGCCGCTGTTGATACTAGCCACGATTTACTTGTCGGAATCGTCCTTAGTATCGGAGTCCTTCTCAATCGCCTTGTTCTCTCCTTTACTGTCTTCCTTATCTGATTTCATCTCAGTTTTGAAAATACGAAGAGATTTAGCAACAGACTTTGCTGAATCAGGTAGACGCTTAGCGCCGAAAAGGATTACTAGAACTAGGACCAATAAGAGGATGTGAGAAGGTTCGCGTAAAAACATGGGTACAGATTACCCGAGATAGAGATTTTTACCAGCCTGGGCTCTAGTAGCTATCTCACTTCGTAACTCTGCCGTTATAACTTCCACAGCGCCACCAAATGCCATTACCTCACGGAGCGCCCATTCCTTGGAAAAGTAGGTTATTTCCTCTGTGCTGCCAAAGACCTCTCTGACAGAACGGCTATTTGAATGTGTTTCTATCAGCGCCTTCTCTTTTACATCTGCGCTCACAACATCATTTGGAGCTAATTCCTTTGCTTCTAATAACTCCAATGAAGTGATGCGATTTACTTTGAATGTGCGTCGTGCGTTTGCTAGTTTGCAATGAGATTTCAGATAAAACGAGCCGTTCTCCATATAGGTTTCAAATGGAATGATTTCTCGAACTTTACCTTGGTATTCAATTCGTAAAAGTTGATTTCGTTGAATGGCCTGCAGAATCTCGGGCATATAGATTTGTGAATGATCTGGTTCGATAGAAATTTCACCGCGTATCATTTCTCGTAATCGATCAGCCAAGTTGGCGGCAATAGGATTTTGAATCTCACCTTGCTTGGCAATAATTTCAAGACCCATAATCAAAGTGGCAATTTCAACTTGAGTAAGTGACCGTGGGTGTTTTAGCTCATCGGCATTACGCACCGTTACGAATCCATCTTCAAAAGTAAACTCCATTAACTCTAAAGGAGTTTGTCCTGGAAGGCCGCAGCAATACAAGAGCCAGAGATCTTTCTCTAACTCTCTGACACTAATCTGGAATTTACCGGCTAAATCTTCGATTGCGATCCCTTGATGCTTTGAAATATATGGCACAAGATCAATGAGTCGGCTCAGACGTTGGTTAATGCTCATGCAATGCAACCAATCTATCGAGGGATTTGGTAACTCTTGAAACTAGTGAAATCGGTTCAAGTACACGCGCGTTGGGAGTATTTCGAAGAATGCTGGCAACTGCTGAATTTTCAGATTCAAATTCAACTTGGAACTTTATCCATTCATCATTTGAGCTCAACTCTTTCCCTTTACGTGAAATTTCTGGTGCGCTATCTCTGCGTACTTCAACTACCGCGTTAACAGTAGGAAAATGCACTTTCGGAATGGTAAAGTTTTTAGGTTGGAAATCTTCTTTGGTGGTTTTGATTTCACTTGCAATTCGATCCAATCTATAACTTTTTACAGTTTCATTTACCGAATCGTCTGCATATAGATACCAATGTTCGCCTTTTGAATAAATACCGTATGGGGAAACGGTTTTGCTCTCTGGGTCATCTTCTAAATTCAAATAATCAAAGATCACCTTTTTTTGATTCTGTATAGCGGCTAAAAGATCCAATAAATTTCTTGGAGTTTCTCTATAGCTATTAGCTATGGGAATTTCAGTAAAATCTGCATTGATTCCTAGCGACTCTAATCGACGGGCGCTTGATAAAGCCAAATCTTCAAAAACACTTTCTCGCCAAACTTCTGCAGCCAGTGCCAAAATTTGAACTTCTTCAGATGTTAACGGTCCTAAATCAAGTCGATATCTTTCAGGTCTGATTCGATAACCAATTTCATCTTCAAAGAGTGGATCTATTGACTTCATTTCGATTTCAATACCCAGAGCGCGAAGTTCTTCCTTATCTCTTTCGAACATGCGATCAGTAGCTTCGGCGTTACCTTCATATCCTGCAACCGCCTTGAAAATTTGCGGTTTGGTTAGAAATTTCTTGGTAGCTAAAAGCGCTATTACAAGATTGATTAGGCGACTATTCTTCTCCGAGGCCATAAGCACCTTTTGATGGTCTTCTTCTTCTAGGCAATAATTCTGTACCCGGCGCGATACGTCTTGAGTAAATTAGAAATCCGGTGTGTCCAATCATCCGATGCTCTGGCCTGACTGCTAAACCTTCATGATGCCAAGGCCGAATCAGAGACTCAAAACTTTCAGGTTCTGTAAAACGTCCATCTGCTTTTAGTCCTTGGGCAACGTTTGAAAGCTGAGTAGTTGTGGCAACGTAAGCCATATAAACGCCACCGGGTACTAGCACTTTTGCAGCTTGATCAATGCATTCCCAAGGTGCCAACATATCCAGAACAACTCGGTCATACATTTCAGTTATCTCAATATCTTGCAGAGAGCCAACCGTCAATTGCCAATTATTGGGCGAACCTTTGAAGTAATGCTCGACATTTGACATTGCATTTGCAGCAAATTCATCACGTCTTTCTACGGAATGAACAAATCCTTCTTTGCCTACTGCTCTAAGTAGAGAGAGAGTTAAGGCGCCGCTTCCTACCCCAGCTTCTAATACTCGAGCCCCAGGAAAGATATCGGCGAATCCTAAAATTAGTGCGGCATCTTTTGGGTAAACAATAGTTGCGCTTCTTGGCATGGTTAGTACGTAATCCGTCAAAAGTGGTTTGAAAGCCATGAATTTCTGAACCACGCCTGTGGTGCTGTTGATGCTAATAACACTACCTTCTGGCACACCTATTAAATCGCTGTGTTTTATAAAGCCTTGATGGGTGTGAAATTCTTTTCCTTCTTGGATGGTAAAGGAATATTGACGACCTTTATTGTCGGTCAACTGGATGCGATCCCCTACTGTGAAGAAACCTGAACTTTGCGCCACGCGCCAATCTTAAGCGCTTGTGGGCTCAGTAGTTACAAAATGAGATAGGTTTATGGACAAGATGGAGCCGGTAAGACTTTCACCCAGTCGCATCAACGATTATCAACAATGCCCAGCCTTATATAACTATCGCGTCATCCAGAAACTTCCAGAGCCTTTGAGTTTAGATGCAATTAGAGGCACATTAGTTCACAAAGTTTTAGAAGAGCTGCTGGCTCGGCCGATCTTAGATCGCAATCCAATTGTTGCCAAAGAAAGTGTTTTCGGTTATTGGGCAGATCTTAAAAATGAAAATCCAGAACTGGAAACGTTAGTTACAGATGAAACTGAATGGTTCAATCGTATTTATGCGCTTCTTGATAACTATTTTCTTCTTGAGAATCCACAGAGTTTTGAACCCACTCATATGGAAGCTCATTTGGCCTTGGAGCCGAGCGAGAATATGCAACTGCACTGCTACGTTGATCGTATTGATATAGCACCGACTGGCGAAGTGAGAATTGTGGATTACAAAACTGGCAAATCTCCTAGACCTGGTTACGAGGATAAGGTGCTTTTCCAGCTTCGTTTCTATGCGCTTCTTTGGTATCGCCTCCATGAGAGCTTACCTAAATTACTGCAGGTACATTTCTTAGGTGATCAAAAATCTATTAAAAATTCACCCTCGTTATCTGAGCTGGAAGTAACTGAAAAGAAGAGTTTGCAAGTTGGTAAGGAGATTTTGATCAGTATTGAGAAGGATTACTGGCCGACGCAAACTAGTCGATTATGTGATTGGTGCAGTTTTAAGAAAATCTGCCCCGCTTTTACAAAATAGACCCTAAAACCATTTTGTGAAAAATTCGCGTAATAAGTCCAAGTTGATTTCTTCTAAAGAAGTTACCACTCTGGTTTGTGAATCCTCAAAAATTTCTACTAGATGTGGCACCGCAACTACCTTAGCGCCACTAGCTCGAGCAGCAGTTACCCCAGTCATTGAATCTTCTAGTATCAAACATTTTGCAATATCCACGTTTAAGAAATTAGCGGCTTTTAAATAGCCTTCTGGATCAGGCTTGGTTTTAGAGACATCGTCAGAAGAGATTGTGGCACGAAACGGCAGCGGTGAAATATGTTTTAGCGCTGCATCGACAATGGATCTGGGGCTAGCTGAAACTAAGGCTAATGGCACGCTAATCAAATCCAATTGTTTTAGGAGCTCTTGTGCACCTGGCATAAAGTTAACCCGGGCACTTACTTTCTCCACCATTAAATTAACTAATTCTCGGTGGAAAAATTCGCCATCTTCAACACCTTCAACTAGATCAGACATGTACTTTCCAACTTTAGATAACGGACCACCCAAGCAGTAAGCCTGGTCTTCGATGGTCCATTGGTACCCATATTGGGCAGTTAATTCAGTTTCGGCTTCCAACCATTGTGGTTCCGAGTTGACGGTTAAACCATCCATATCAAAGAGTACGGCTTCAAAGAATAGGCTCGTCATCGGTGGCAAGATTACCGTAAGGTGTTCTTGTGCAGATTCATCAGATACCCCAGCTTCGTAACCCAATAGCGATCTGTGCTTTTACTGGCTGGAATGACGCGGGTGAAGCTGCTACCGGAGTTTTGACTCATTTAATAAACGAGCTTTCTGTAGATTCTGATAATTCCGAGGAATTGATTGCGGAGTTCAATTCTGAAGAATTCTACGACTACCAACAGGTGCGACCAATGATTTATGTGGATCAATCTATGGTTCGAAGAATTAATTGGCCAAATACCATGGCTTATGCATTGAAAGCACCAAATTTTGATCGAGATTTTATAATCATTAAAGGGCCAGAACCATCCTTTAAATGGCAGAGTTTCGCAAACCAGGTATTGGATTTATGTGAAGATCTAGAAGTTGATCTATTGATCACCATTGGTGCACTCTTAGCCGACACTCCTCATACCAGACCTATTTCTGTAACTGGCAGCAGTGCAAATCCAAATTTAGCCAAACGATTCGGTTATCAAGTAAGTCGATATGAAGGACCAACTGGTATTTTAGGAGTAATCCAAAATTTTGCACAAAACCGAGAATTAGATGACATATCACTATGGGCTGCTTTGCCACATTATGCAGCTGGATCTCCATCACCAAAAGCAACTATAGCTTTGATTGAAGAGTTGAGTGATTTTCTGGAGATTGAGCTCCCTATTGGTGACTTAGAAGAGGCAGCTAAAGCCTGGGAAATTGCCGTAACCCAATTAGCCGAAGAAGATTCTGAAATTAATGAGTATGTAAAACAGTTAGAAGCAGATAAAGATGATGCAGATTTTGAAGAGACAACGGGCGATGTACTGGCAAAAGAGTTTGAAAGGTATTTAAGACGCCAGAAGGATGCCTAGAAGCGCGTCCAAAGTTTCTTTCAATTCTTCTTTGTTGCCACCGCTACCGTCATTTGAAACCCAATCATTTATT
>JBPCTD010000048.1:0-11580 GCA_051006515.1 Candidatus Nanopelagicaceae bacterium
GCCCGCGTGATGATCTTCTATATGAAGGGGAATTTCAATCATATGAATATGCCGCCTCGTTTAGAGCGAGCCGCAAGGTATTTGGGGTTAATTAAGTAACTTCACATACATTTTAGAAAACTGATTTTAATTACTTTAGTACCCTGAACTGGTGAGATCTAGATGGCCATATGTATGGGGCGTTGCGCTGCTATTGCTATTGGCTGTCGGCAAATTTGGATATGACTACTTCTATTTTGATGTAGATAAACGTGAAGCGTATTTAAATATACCAGTTAGCCCAGTTACTCCGCTTTATAAAGAGATTGAACTACCAACTCGCTCTCCTAGCGCACCGTCTGCCGAGCAGGTTCAACAAGCGTTAGCAGATCTCGGAATTCCAGCTGGCAAGGTAGATGGCAAATGGGGGCAACGAACTAGGCAGGGTTTCTGTATTTGGCGGGAGCTAACTGGGCAGGAAGCGAATCGAAATTTTGTAACCGAATCAGAATCTAGATTTATTGTGAATAGTGCAAATTACGCTAATAAATATTCGAAATATCAACCTTTGACTTTGCCTGATAAGTTTATTGTTGGTTTAAATATCAGCAAAACCTGTCAGAGCGCTGTTTGGGTTAAGGATGAAGCAAAGAGTGATTTCAAGGTGACCATTGCATCTACTGGTGCACCTGGCCTAGAGACAGATTCAGGTGTGTTTACAGTCGGCTGGAAAGTAGATCGTTGGTATGAATCAATCGCATACCCAGATGGCTGGATGTATCGCCCACAATTTTTTAATAAAGGCCAAGCATTGCATGGAGTAAAAAGTGATGACTGGGTTTGGTGGTATCCGGCTTCTCACGGATGTGTGCGCATGTTAATTGCAGATGTTGATGAACTTTGGGCTGCGGGTTTTGGTAACGGAAATAAAGTTTATGTATATGGGACTTGGAACCCGTTTACAACGGATCCAAAAATTTAAATTGAATCTGCTTGGGGTTCTGGTACGGATTTCTTAAATACTAAATAAAGTCCGTAGAACGGAATTAGTATCCACCAGCCAGATTTTCCAACATCGTGGCTACGTCTAATTTGGCAGGTAATCATTGGAGCATAAAGCGCTAAAACAATTGCTAAATTCAAGTTTCTGGCATCGGGATTAATTAAATTGATGAATAAATCCACAAAGAAAATAAAAAGAATAAAAGAGTTATATTGCAATCTACTGCTTCGCCCTTTAATGGTGAAAGTGCGGCGAAGTCCATCATTGATGGCTTCCAGGAAATTTCCGAACATTTAAATCCTCACTATTGCTGGAATTAGAAGAGGGTGCGATCTAAAAGCTCTTCAGCTTGAGCTTTGATGCTCTCAGGCGAAAGCGGTGCAAGTGCTTGGCCGATTAACCAGACAAAAGCAATTGGTGCAGCGCTTCCTAGGCGGTGCTTGATGATCTCGCCGATCTGCGCCCAAAGCGGATCGCTATTTGGCATGAAGATTGCCGGTAAAAGTTCGCGATCATGTTGGCGCAGTGAGTTTAGGACTTCGTTCTGTGAAATTGCGTTGGCAAAATTAATTAGGAAATCAATTGGAGTACCCAAGTAGCTAAGCACTGCTTCTACTTCATATTGGGCAAGAGCTTTGCCAATCGCCTCTTTATCGCGGAAATGGTTATATAAAGTGGCACGAGAAATTTCAGCTTCGGTCGCAAGTTCAATCATGTTCATCGCGCGGAATCCTTGTTCGGCGATTAACTTTTTAGCGGCAAGAATTATTGATTCATGTGTAGTGCGATATGTGGCATGTTGCCGTGCGTAAACTTCTTCGGACATAGAGTTCGAAATTAAGCCGCGTCTGAGATTTTTTCGTCTGATTTAATTGGTGAAACTACAGCCAAGGTAGCCTTCTCAGATTTAGCAATCTTTGAAGTTACCTCGCTAAGATGCGCTGAGAGTTGTATATTAAGTGCGCTTCAAATGGCAGCTAAAAGTTCAGAGGAGGCTTCTTTCTGGCCGCGTTCGACTTCAGATAGATAGCCAAGTGAAACGCGTGCATCACGAGCAACATCGCGCAAGGTGCGTGATTGTGAAACGCGGGCAGCGCGAAGTTCGCTACCTAATGCGTTACGTAACAACATGCTGCGCTCCTGTTCTAAACCAGCTTTTTTGGCTTAGCGAGCCTTAAGTATACGGGCGAAGGTCGCTATTGCGGTGGAGATTGTCCCGTTACGGACCTGGTCGCGATCTCCTTGTAAATCTAAGGCAATGGATTGGTTATGTGGGCCACGTATTGCCACCCAGACCGTACCAGGCGCGTGGCCTTCAAGTGGTTCAGGACCGGCAACGCCAGTAGTGGCAATAGCCCAAGTAGAACCGAATGCTTTGCGCGCACCATCCCCCATTGCATTTGCAACTGCTTCGGAAACTACTGTGTGCTCTGCAATTACTTTTGGATTAACGTCTAACATCGAACTTTTAATTTCATTTCGATAAGCAGTTAAACCACCAATGAAAACTGATGAGCTTCCTGATGCGCTGGTTAACATATTTGCAAGTCCACCTGCAGTTAAAGATTCTGCAACTGAAATAGTTTCACCACGTTCTTTTAATAACGTGATGATCTGTTCGACCTGTTGCTTGGTGCTGCTCACCGAGCCATTCTACTATTTAATCGAAGCTCCGAATTATTCGGAATCTTGGCGATAAACAACCCAAGCCCGGATATACCAATAGCCTGTGATGTAAGTAAGCGCGACTGCCACATATAACCAGCCATATTTGAACCAATCAAAGAAGGCAGGTAGCGGCAAAATAAACCAGCCAACACCTAAATTTTGAGAGAGCGTCTTTAACTTTCCACCGCGATTTGCATGGATAACGCCTGAGCTAATAACTAAAGCACGAAAGACAGTAATGCCAACTTCGCGGAAAAGAATGGCGACAGTAGCCCACCAAGGGAAACGATCTTGTATTGATAACGGAATCATCGCTGCAGCTAACATCAACTTATCTGCAATCGGATCAAGTAACGCACCAAATTCAGTTATTTGTCCGCGGGCACGAGCAAGTCTTCCATCAATCACATCGCTAATTGCAATCGTGAAGAAAATTACATAAGCAGTTAAATCCCAAATCAAACCATTTTGAAAGAGAGTCCATACGCCAAGTGGGAGCGCAACAATTCGTGCGATAGTTATTTGATTTGGTGTGATGCTCATAGTGGAGTTCCAATTAAATCAGCACCAGCGGATTCTGTAATAACTGCACGCACCCAATCCCCTGCTTTGTAATCGGTGCCAACAAATGCCACAGTGCCATCTACCTCTGGCCCTTGGAATGCGGCTCTACCTTCCTGAAGCTCTGGGTCGTCTATTAAAACTTCCACCTCTTGGCCAATTCGTTTAGTAGCGCGTTCTGAAACTGCGTAATCAGCAATTGTTGACAACTGTGCAACGCGTTCAGCAACTATCTCATCGCTTAATTTATTTTCCATAGTTAGCGCTTCGGTGCCGTCTTCATCGGAATAACCAAATACGCCAACTGCATCTAGTTCTGCACTTTCAATAAATTGGCAAAGCTCGGCAAAATCTGCTTGGCTTTCGCCTGGGAAACCAACGATGAAATTACTTCTAATTCCTGCATCCGGTGAGAGTGCGCGAATCTGGCTAATTAAATGTAAGAACTCTTCAGTACCGCCAAATCTACGCATGGCGCGCAAAATTCCTTTTGCTGAATGCTGGAAGGAAAGATCAAAGTAAGGCGCAACCTTTTCATGCTCAATCATCGCTTGTAACAAAGTTGGGCGCATTTCGGCCGGCTGCAAATAAGAAAGGCGAATTCTCTTTATTCCATCAATCTTCGCTAAGTCCGGCATCAACTTCTCCATTGCGCGGATATCACCTAAATCTTTGCCATAACTAGTGGTGTTCTCTGAAACCAAAAAGACTTCGCTTACTCCATTGTCTGCAAGCCACTTCGCCTCTTCAATAACTTCAAGTGGATGGCGAGATACAAATGCGCCACGAAATCTTGGAATGGCGCAGAATGAACATCTGCGATCGCAACCGGAGGCAATCTTTAACGGCGCCCAAGGATCTTTGCTTAAACGTTCACGAACGAAATCGCTCTTTCTAATACGAGCAGCAGGCGCGACAGGTAATAATTTGCGACGATCTTGTGGAGTGTGTGGCGTGATTTTGTGACCTGACAAAATATCGCCAAGTCGCGCGGAGATATCTTTGTAATCATCAAAAGACAAGATGCCATCTGCTTCAGGTAGTGCGCTTGCAAGTTCTTCGCCGTAACGCTCAGCCATGCAACCAACCGCAACTACCGCTTTAGTTACGCCATTTCCCTTTAAGGCATGCGCTTCAAGTAAAGTGTTAATTGAATCTTGCTATGCACTTTCAATAAAGCCACAGGTATTTATAACGGCAACTTCAGCACTTGACGCATCATCAACTAATTGCCATCCATCAGCTGCGAGTCTGCCAGCTAACTCTTCGGAGTCAACATCATTCCTTGCGCAGCCCATAGTAATTAGGGCTACGGTCTTTGGCATGGCTAAGAATTTACCCCATAACTGACATTAACCACTTCACCATCAACGCCTAAAGCAGGAACTTCTTCGCCATTTACCGTGAGTTTGACCGCACCGGCATTACCAATTCGTAAATTTACCGTTTCGGTACTTGAAAATAGGAAAGTTTCACCCTGAGTTGCTCGGCCTGAATATAAAGTGATACCAGCAGCATCGCTAACAAAGAGCCAAGAAGATCCATTGATTGCCACTAGCTTTACTTGGACATCGCTACCAGAGGAATATGTCTTGATTTCTGAATTATCAGTTGCTGTTGGTGAAGCAGATGCAGTTGCCGAAACAGTTGCTGTTGGTTTTGCGGATGGTTTAGGCGCCACCGAATTGGTGCTACCAGTGCTATTTACAATAAAGGAAATAGTAAAAATTGCCGCTATTCCAACTAGTGAAACACCAATTAGCTGCTTATAAGTAATCTTACTTTTTTCTGGATAAGCAGCTGTCACGTTACTCTCTGCTAATTGATCGTGGAGAGCACGACTTTCTTGCGCATGTTCTTCATCAAATTGCTGCAATAAATCGTCGGCGTCAACACCAATCATTCTGGCTATGGTACGAAGATGGCCTCTGGCATAAGCATCGCCACCTGCATTTAAAAAGTTATCTGCTTCAAACTCTTTTAATAAAGTTACTCTGATATTGGTAAGTCGTGATAGGTCTTCAAGTGTTAAACCTGCGTCTTTGCGCGATTTGATTAAAATTTGACCGAGTGCCATCTCACCCCCAACCTAAGTGTGGAATATATGGTCAAAGTCTAGAACGGGTTAGCGCATATCACCTACCAAATTTTGGTTAATCACCCAAACACTCACCCGTTAGTCACTAATGGTGCTGAGAACATCGTCAAGCTCTTCAGGCTTAACCAAAACTACGCGAGCTTTTGAACCTTCAGAAGGTCCGACTATTCCGCGCGACTCCATCAAATCCATCAAACGTCCGGCCTTAGCAAAACCGATACGAAGTTTTCGTTGCAACATCGAAGTCGATCCGATTTGAGTAGTAACTACTAAATGTACTGCTTGCAATAAAAGTTCTAAATCATCGCCTATTTCATTTACTGAAGTGATTACGCTCTTTTGAACTGTGGTGACGTCATCTCTGAATCTTGGTGAAAGTTGTTTGCGCACATGGCCAACCACATCTGCGATTTCGCGCTCTGAAACATATGCACCTTGAATGCGCATTGGTCTGGATGCTCCCATAGGAATAAATAAGCCATCGCCTTGGCCGATCAACTTCTCCGCACCTGGCTCATCTAAAATCACACGGCTATCTGCAAGTGATGAAGTGGCAAATGAAAGTCGTGAAGGCACGTTAGCTTTGATTAAACCAGTAACCACATCAACAGATGGTCGCTGCGTTGCCAGAACAAGGTGAATTCCGGCAGAGCGCGCTAACTGGGTAATGCGCACTACACATTCTTCTACATCTTTAGCTGCCACCATCATCAAATCTGCAAGCTCATCGATTATTACAAGTAGATATGGGTATGGTTCCAAAACACGATCGCTACCAGGAGGCGCAACTACTTTGCCAGCGCGCACTGCCTTATTGAAATCATCAATATGTCGAAAGCCAAAAGTTGCTAAATCTTCGTAACGTAAATCCATTTCACGTACAACCCACTGCAGCGCATCAGCAGCTTTCTTTGGGTTAGTGATAATCGGGGTTATCAAATGTGGAATATTTTCATAAGCATTTAGCTCGACGCGTTTTGGATCAATCAAAACCATACGTACTTCATCAGGTGTAGCGCGCATCATGATTGAGGTAATCATTGAGTTAATCATCGAAGACTTACCAGCGCCTGTGGCACCAGCAACTAAAAGGTGTGGCATCTTCGCTAAATTGGCGCAGATGTAATTGCCTTCAACATCTTTGCCAAGTGCGACCAGCATTGGATGCATATCTTGGCCGGCAACACTTGAGCGTAAAACATCGCCAAGAGCAACAATTTCGCGATCAGTATTTGGTATTTCAATACCAACTGCAGACTTACCAGGAATTGGCGAAAGGATTCGTACCTCGCTAGATGCCACGGCATATGCAATGTTCTTTGAAAGCGATGTAATTCTTTCTACTTTCACACCGGTACCAAGTTCTATTTCATAGCGAGTAACTGTTGGACCGCGCATGAATCCAGTTACTTGAGCATCAATTTCAAACTCTGCTAATAATTCAGATAACGCGCTAACGACAGCTTCATTTGCTTTGCTCTTGCCCTTCGTTGCAGGGCCAGATTTCAAAAGATCAGCTGGTGGCAAAACATATTTACTATCTGGAGTCAGCATCATCTGCACTGGACGCTTTGCAGGTGCAGTAGATGGATGTGATTTAGGAATCTCTACAGTGAATTCTTCGTCGAACTCTTCCTCGGCAGGTTCTTCGTACTCTTCATCTTCAAATTCCTCTTCAGGCTCTTCTTCAAACCTAGAAATCAGCGGTGTTTCAAAAGGTTCGCTCTCATATAGTTCTTCGTCGTCATCTTCGCGTTCGCGTTGCAACTTGCTCTTTAGCCAGATGAAAGTCGATTTGATGCGGATGGCTACCTGTGAAAATGGTGTGGCCGTAACAACTAAAAGACCAAAACCAAATATCAATAGGAGTACTGGGTAAGTAATTAGCGGTGTTAAAGCTACTTTAAGTGGATTTGAGATGGCATAACCAAGCCAACCTCCACCTTCGCGCATAGCAGTAGCGCCAGTTCCTTCTGAGCCATTAAACATATGCGAAAGTCCGGTAGCGGAAATTAAGAGCGCCAAAGTTCCAATTGTGATGCGTGCAGTTTCTCGCTTTTGATCTGGAGTGCGAAATAATCTAAAAGCAAAGTAGATAAGTATTAGTGGCGCAAATAATCCGATACGACCAAAGCCGCCATAGAAGATGGAATAGAGCGCATTACCAACTGGAGAATCCAAATGCATCCAAGTGCCAGCAATTGCTGCTAAGGCCAGAATTACAAGTAGCAACGCTGCGCCATCGCGTTGATGTGCGGGATCCAAATCTTTGGCAGCTCGAGTAGTAAAGCGAATGGCATTGCCAGAACCTTTTGCAAGCGCGCGCCAAATCGTCGCTAGCGCTTTAGCGAAAGTTTTTTTGCTACTGGTTTTTTTCTTACCTGCCACGCGCGAATAGTAGTAATTCGGACAAATCACCTTGCGTAGGCGCGCCGAGATAACGCTTCTTAACTAATCAAACTTCAATGACTACAGGGACAATCATTGGTTTTCTGCGATGCTCCTGCCCTACCCAATTACCAATTGTTTTTCTTACAACTTGTGAAAGTTGATGTGTGCCATTTGTACCTTGCGCAACTGCAGCAGCTAAAGCTTTTTCAATTCGATTCTTAACTTCATCAAACATTGCAGGATCTTCATTGAATCCACGTGCATGAATATCAGGACCTGCAACAATGGTGCCGCGTTGCGCATCGATCACTACAACGACAGAAATAAATCCTTCTTCACCCAAAATTCGACGATCTTTTAAGGTGCTCTCTGTGATCTCACCAATTGATTGGCTATCAACATATACAAAACCGCAAGGAACTGCGCCAGATACTTGTGCGCGGCCTTCAACTAAATCAACCACCATGCCATTTTCGACAATTACAGTGTTATTTCGTTTAACGCCTGTTTGAATTGCAAGCTCCGCATTCGCTTTCATGTGTCGCCATTCGCCATGAATAGGCATCACATTCTTTGGCTTTACGATGTTGTAGCAATAAAGCAACTCTCCAGCTGCAGCGTGACCTGATACGTGCACTAATGCATTACCTTTATGAACAACTTTCGCACCGAGTCGTGTTAATTCATTAATGACACGGTAAACCGGCGATTCATTACCCGGAATCAATGAAGAAGCTAAGACCACGGTATCTCCAGGGCCTACAACAATCGAGTGTTCGCCATAAGCCATTCGAGATAGCGCAGCTAGCGGTTCGCCTTGAGAGCCGGTGCAAATCAGAATTACATCATCACCATACTTCTCTAATTCATCTTTTTCGATCAAAACAAAGGCAGGGATATTTAAATAACCCATGCGCGAAGCAATCTCCATGTTTCGCACCATCGAACGACCAATAAAACAGACTTTACGTTGATGAAGCGCTGCTAAGTCAATTACTTGTTGCACGCGATGTACATGAGAAGCAAAAGAGGCCACGATTACACGGCGTCTGGTGTTTGCGATGATGCGATCAAGTGTCGGCATAATCTCGCGTTCAGAAGGAGTAAAACCAGGTACATCAGCGTTAGTCGAATCCACTAAGAAAAGATCTACGCCACTTTCGCCAAGAGATGCAAATCTACGTAAATCAGTAATGCGGTTATCAAGTGGCAATTGATCCATTTTGAAATCACCAGTGTGAAGCACGGTTCCAGCGCCAGTCTTGATTGCAATTGCTAGTGCATCTGGAATTGAGTGGTTTACCGCAATCGCTTCGATCTCAAAGTTTCCAATCTTTACGTTCTGTCCATCTTTAATTTCGCGTGTGATGGCAGTTATTCGATGCTCTTTTAGTTTTGCTTCCGTTAAAGCCAAAGTAAGTGGCGAACCATAAACCGGAATATCACCGCGTTCGCGAAGCAGATAAGGAACTGCGCCAATATGATCTTCATGGCCATGAGTTAGGACAATGGCAGCAATGTCATTAAGCCGTTCACGAATGTAAGAAAAATCAGGGAGAATCAAATCAATTCCCGGCTGGCTCTCCTCTGGAAAAAGCACGCCAACATCTACAACTAAAAGTTCGCCGTCATATTCGTAAACCATCATGTTGCGGCCAATTTCACCAAGGCCACCGAGCGCAACTAAACGGAGCGCACCTTTAGCTAATTTAGATGGCTCGCCGAGATTTGGATGTGGATGGTTACTCATTAAACATTTACACCGCCAGCGCGAAGATCAAGTTTTAGTTGTTCGATCTGCGCTGGTGTGGCATCAACTAAAGGTAATCGGGTATGGCCGCCAGGTAAGCCCATCAAATTGAGCGCGGCTTTGGTAAGGATTGCGCCTTGGGTACGGAATGTTCCGGTGTAAATCGGTAACACTTTCTGATGAATCTCAAGTGCTCGTGTCGCGTTACCTGCAAACCAAGCATCTAACATTTCGCGTAAATCGCGGCCAATGGTGTGTCCACAAACGCTAACAAATCCGACTGCCCCAACTGAAAGCAGCGGTAAATTCAAAATATCATCGCCTGAATAAACGGGAATTCCTGAGCGCTTAATTACCCAAGAAGTTGATGCCACATTTCCTTTGGCATCTTTAAGAGCCACAATATTTTTATGTTCTGCTAATTTCACAATGGTGTCAGGTTCGATTTCAACGCCAGTACGGCCCGGAATGTCATACATCATCACTGGTAAATCAACAGCATCGGCTATTGCGCGGAAGTGCGCTTCGATTCCAGCTTGAGGTGGCTTGTTGTAATAAGGAGTTACAACCAATAAGCCATCAGCGCCAACTTGTTGCGCATGAATTGCTTGCTCAACAGAGTGTGGAGTTTCGTTATTACCAGCACCGGCAATAACTTTTGCTTTGCCGCCGACTGCTGCTTTTACGACGCGAATTAATTCATCTTTTTCAGCATCGCTAGTAGTTGGCGCTTCTCCGGTGGTGCCAGATACCACAATCGCGTCATGGCCAGTTGATACTAAATGCTTTGCCAGAGTTTCTACGCCTGCCCAATCAACTGATAGATCAGCTTTGAACGGGGTCACCATTGCGGTGATTAAACGTCCAAATGGTGGCGTGATCATGCGTAAAGCCTACTTCTGATTACGGAGAAACGCGACCTGATTTATTAAATGCCGCATGTACCAATGGCATCATCACTGCGAAGAAGGCTTCCATCTTCTCTGCGACCATCTCAATTTCCCGTTGTGGGTAGCTTGGAAAGTGTGAACCTTCGTGGGTGGTGCGAAGTGATAAGAAATTCATTAGCGCACGAGCATTCATTGTCACATACATTGAAGAGTAAGTAGCAACTGGCAACGTGGCACGAGCAACTTCGCGTGCGATGCCCACATCTAACATCTTTTGATAAGCATCATAAGCTGCAATGTAAGCCTTCTTCATTTCAGTAACCATAACTTCATACTGTTCGTCGGTGCCTGGTTCGAAGGTGTAGTGGCCAGTTTTGCCAACTTGATTTAATTTACGTTCGCGATTTGGAATATAGAAAACTGGTTTTAATTCGCGGTAACGGCCTGATTCTTCATTGTATGAAGCGATGCGGTGGCGCATGAATTCACGGAATACAAATATTGGAGCGCTAATAAAGAAAGTAAAAGAGGTATGTTCAAATGGCGAACCATGGCGTTCGCGCGCCAGGTAATTAATGAGCCCAGCGCTACGTTCTGGGTCTTCATTTACAGAATCGATTGATTTTTCGCCGGCAGTAGATACTCGCGCAGCCCAGATGACGTCGGCATCGCTGGCAGAGCTCTTAACCAGTTCAACTGTTACGTCATCGCGGAAGATAATTTCAGAAGCTGACATATGGCAGACCTTATATGCTTATAGACTTGAAACTATGTCATCGGTCAATCGCGCCACGTTAAGCAAGTCACTAAGCGTGAGTTTGGCAGTTGGCGCATATGGCACCGCCTTCGGTGCTGCCGCGGTAGCGGCGGGATTTTCCGTCCTGCAAGCCTGTCTATTAAGCCTTCTTACCTTTACTGGCGCATCACAGTTTGCGGTAATCGGCGTGATTGGCGCTGGCGGAACTGCACTCACTGGTATCGCCACCGCTTCGTTATTAGGTTTTCGTAACGCAATTTATTCAATGATTGCTAAACCGATATTAAATGTTTCCGGCTTAAAGAAGTTATGGGCAACGCAAATTACGATTGACGAATCAATTGCCGTTGCCACCGCTGAAGAGGTGCGCGGTGAAGCTGCCATGCGCCATGGTTTCTGGCTTACAGGAAGTGGCGTCTTTCTTTTCTGGAATCTGTTTACCTTACTTGGCGCGTTAGGCGCGCAAGCAATTGGAGATCCTGC
>JBPCTD010000049.1:0-16607 GCA_051006515.1 Candidatus Nanopelagicaceae bacterium
TTATAGGGGATAGTTGGTGGTTTAACGTAAGGGCTTCAAATACGGAGCCGCTACTTAGATTGAATGTCGAAGCCAAATCCCAGGCCCAGATGGCCAAAATCCGCGATGCGCTGCTTAAGGTGATTAGAGCTTAATTAGTAGGTAAACTACGCAACAGGTGCGAGGCCTCGCCGATAAGACAGGACCCGTAATTTGAATATTACGCGGTTTAGAAAATTAAAGAACTTATAAGAAATAAGAAGGAGTCTAAATGTCTACGACGACCTCATTGCGTCACGATATTGCTAATCCCGCGCTAGCTGCCGAAGGCAAGAAGCGCATCGAATGGGCGGAACGAAATATGCCAGTTTTGGCACAGATTCGTGAACGCTTCGAAAAAACCAAACCATTTAACGGTGTTCGTATCGCAGCATGTATGCACGTAACAACCGAAACTGCTAACTTGATGCGAGTTTTAAAAGCTGGTGGAGCTGAAATTGCGCTCTGCGCTTCTAATCCACTATCTACTCAAGACGATACTGCTGCAGCATTAGTTTATGAATATGGCATAAGCGTTTTCGCACGCAATGCAGTAGATCGTGATGGTTACTACGCACACATCAATGCAGCCCTAGATATCCAGCCACATCAAGTTTTTGATGATGGTTGCGACTTGGTAAACACGCTTCACACAACTCGCAAAGAGCTAATTCCAAATATCACTGGTGGATGCGAAGAAACCACAACTGGCGTAATCCGTCTAACACAAATGGCAAAAGATGGTGCTTTGCAATTTCCGATGATCGCAGTTAATGACACCGACACCAAGCACATGTTTGATAATCGTTACGGCACCGGACAATCAACTCTTGATGCAGTATTCCGTGCAACTAACTTCTTACTTGCCGGCCGCACATTAGTAGTTGCGGGATTTGGTTACTGCGGTAAAGGTGTGGCAGAGCGTGCTCGTGGTTTAGGTGCAGATGTAATCGTTACCGAAATCGATCCAACAAAAGCACTTGATGCGATGATGCAAGGTTTCCGAGTTATGCCTATGACCGAAGCGGCAAAGATCGGTGATGTATTTATTACAGTTACCGGAAATCGCGATGTGCTACGCGAAGAGCATTTCCAGATTATGAAAGATGGCGCAATTCTTGCTAACTCTGGCCACTTTGATATCGAAATCGATGTGGCATGGTTGGAGCAGAACGCTGTTAAGAAGAATGCCAAGATGCGCCACCAGACCGATGAGTATGTATTAAAGAATGGCAATCGCTTGCTACTTCTTGCTGAAGGTCGTTTGGTAAATCTCGGTGCTGCAGAAGGACATCCAGCAGCAGTTATGGATCTTTCATTCTCAGACCAGGCGCTAACTGCAGAATATTTAGTAAAAGAAGCAGCAAACCTAAAGCCAGGTGTTCACAACGTGCCAACTGAAATTGATAAAGAAGTTGCACGCCTAAAGCTTGCAAGCATGGGTGGTGCAGTCGATGTATTGACTCCAGCACAAGAGCTTTACTTGAACTCTTGGGAACACGGAAGCTAAATGACATTAGTGCTTGTCGTCGATGACGATCAAGATCTCGCAGAGATGCTCGGCATCGTTTTAACCGGTGCCGGCATCGATGTAGAGATGGTTGGTCGTGGCGATGAAGCGCTTGAAGCATTCCGAGAAACAAAACCAGATTTAGTACTGCTAGATGTCATGCTTCCTGGCATAGATGGCGTGGAAGTATGCAAACTAATTCGTGCAGAATCTATGGTGCCAATTGTCATGCTTACAGCAAGAGGTGACACTCAAGATGTTGTTGCCGGACTTGAAGCTGGTGCCGATGATTACATCGTAAAGCCATTTAGACATCCATCTGAGTTAGTCGCACGCGTGCGAACAAGATTGCGGCGTTCAACTTTGCCATCAACCGGACAGATTTCTATTGGTGATTTGAAGATAGATATGGTGGCGCACGAAGTAACACGTGGCCCAAAGAAAATTCTTTTAACTAGGCTGGAATTTGAACTTTTGGCAGCTCTAGCAAAAGAGCCAGGCCGAGTTTTTACTCGCGAGGCTCTACTTAGTGAAGTTTGGGGCTACCACCATTCAACTGATACGCGTTTAGTAAATGTGCATGTACAGAGATTGCGCTCAAAAGTAGAACTCGATCCAGATAATCCTGAGATTGTTTTAACTGTCCGCGGCGTCGGATATCGAGCAGGTTCAACGAGTTCCAGGTGAGCCTTACTCGTTGGCTGCGCCATTCGTTAGCGGCGCGAGTAGTAATTCTTACTTCAATTCTCTCTTTATCAGCCATCTGGATCGCAGGTTCTGCTCTTTACACTCAGTTATCAAGCGGAATCAAGGGTGTTAAATACGATTCATCTATTTCAGATACCAGAGCAACAATTTATGCCTTGCAGTATCAATTTCTCTTAGCCGGAGATAACAGTAAAGCGATACAAAAAGCTATTGATGATTTATCAGTCAACGGAAGTGTTTTTGGCACAAATACCAATACTGCGCCTTACCTTATTTTTATACCTGCTCCAGGAACATCGGTGCTAAAGAGCAACTACACAACCATTTCATCTTTCTTAACTGGGAATATGGTGCCAAAAGATTTAAGAGATCGGGTACAAAAGAGTGAAGAACTGCAGAGTAAGTACGAAAAGCTGACAAATACCTTCGGTCTCTCCTCTGAAGTATTGGTCGTGGGTAACAAAATAAAAGTTCCTAAAGTAGGATTTTATGAAATATATTTACTATTTAATTTAGAAAACCAGAGTAAAACGTTAAAAATTGTTTCTAATTCCTTAATTGGTACCGGCGCCGCGCTTGTGTTTCTAGTGGCGTTGGTAACTTTGCTGGTAGTTCGACAAGTGGTGCGTCCAGTAAGAGATGCAGCACAAACTGCTGAATCTTTGGCGGCAGGTAATTTAAATATTCGTATGGATGTTCATGGCGATGATGAACTAGCGCGTTTGGGACATGCCTTCAATGAGATGGCAAATTCCTTACAAACGCAGATTAATAGGCTAGAGAATCTTTCCAATGTGCAGCAACGTTTCGTCGGAGACGTCACCCACGAATTACGTACGCCCTTAACCACTCTACGTATGGCAGCTGGTGTGATTCACGCAGCGCGAAAATCTTTCGATGATCCAACTTTGACCAGAAGTGTTGAATTGATGATGGTTCAGCTTGATCGTTTCGAACGACTACTTGAAGATTTATTGGAGATCAGCCGCTTTGACGCAGAGGTTGCGATTATTGAGCCAGTCGAATTTGATTTATGCAACTTGGTTAATAAGAGCGTTGACGATCTCAGGTTGGTGGCAAGTGAAACGGGAATCCACTTTGAAATCGATCGCCCAGCAGACTCAATCTATATGAAGGGAGACATTCGCCGTATCGAGAGAATTATGCGTAACTTGCTCACCAATGCGATTGATCATGCAGAAGGAAAGCCGATTAAAGTAACTATTAGACAAGATGAAAACTCTGTTGCAGTTGGTGTACGCGATTACGGCATCGGACTTGATCGTGAAACCGCACTTAGAGTTTTCGATCGCTTCTGGCGCGCGGATCCATCTAGATCCAGAGTGCGTGGCGGCACTGGTTTAGGTTTATCAATGGCGCTTGAAGATGCACGTTTGCATAACGGCGAACTAGAAGCCTACGGCGAACCTGGCAAAGGTGCGCACTTCGTCCTGACATTACCTAAGCAGGCAGGCGGAGAAATTCCACAGAGAGTAATTCCTCTAAAATTTAACTAATACTTTCTTGCAATTATTAGCAAGTGTTCAAACCACTCAAGGAATTACTCTTTCCAATTCATTGTTATGGATGTAACGCTTTAGGTATTGAGATTTGCTCCAAATGTCGAAAATATTGGAATCCGCATCTCTATATTCAACATCTAGATGATTTAACAGTTTACTCATCAATTCGATATTCGCCAGTGGCTAAATCAATTCTATTAAGCGCCAAGGAGTCTTCAGTAAGAAGAGCAGATCTAATGATGATAGACGCACTAGTAAATGTGGTTAAAAGATTGCCACCACATTTATTACGAAATGCAGCATTGATGCCGATACCAGGATCTAAGCGCGCCATTAGAAAACGTGGCCGAGATTTCATCCAGTCATTAACTTTGGAACTTTCAAATCAGACAGGATTACCAATATTTTCGGGAATGGAAATCACCAGAGGCTTGTTAGACCAAAGTAGATTAAGTGCTATTGATCGCAGCCGGAATATTTCAGGTGCATTTAAGTTTGATGGCCCACAAATCTCAAAGGAGATTTTCTTGGTTGATGATTTAGTCACAACTGGTGCGACTCTTTTAGAGGCAAAGCGAGCCTTAAATTCCAGTGGAATATCGGTAAAACGGGCGATTACCGCCTGCATGGCGCAGACCCTTAACATAGGGCTCTGAAAAAGGTTAGGCACATAATCAGGCCTAGACAATTCTTGAGAGGGAGCAGATGTCGATTCTAGATCGCATTCTTCGCGCAGGTGAGGGCCGAATCCTTAAAGAGCTCGCGAAAATTGCTGAAGAGGTCAACTCCTTCGAAGCGATAATCTCACCACTTTCCGATTTGGAATTGCAAGGTAAGACTGCGGAATTTAAGAATCGTCTTGCAAATGGTGAAGATCTAGATGATTTGTTGCCTGAAGCATTTGCAGTAGTTCGCGAAGCAGCAAAACGAACTTTGGGACAACGCCACTACGACGTACAGATTATGGGTGGTGCGGCCTTGCATCGCGGCAATATCGCCGAAATGAAAACAGGTGAAGGTAAAACGCTAGTTGCAACACTTCCTTCATATTTAAATGCATTATCAGGCAAAGGTGTTCATGTTGTTACGGTAAATGATTACTTGGCAGAACGTGACTCTGAATGGATGGGCCGTGTACATCGTTTTCTCGGTTTAAAAGTTGGTGTAATTCTCGCTTCAATGACTCCTGCTGAGCGTCGCGAAGCTTATAACTGCGATATTACTTACGGCACTAACAATGAATTTGGCTTTGATTATCTTCGCGACAACATGGCTTGGAGCCTAGAAGAGTGCGTACAGCGTGGACATAACTTCGCCGTTGTAGATGAAACCGACTCAATTTTGATCGATGAAGCCAGAACACCATTAATTATTTCAGGCCCTGCAGATAAGCCAACTAAATGGTATGTTGAATTTGCAAACTTAGTTCAGAAACTCGAACGCAATGTTCATTATGAAGTAGATGAGAAGAAGCGCACTGCAGGTATTCTCGAAGCAGGTATTGCTAAGGTTGAAGAGTTACTGCAGATTGGAAATCTTTATGAATCTGCAAATACCCCCTTAATCAGCTATTTGAATAATGCTATTCGCGCCAAGGAGCTATTTAAGCGCGATAAAGACTATGTTGTAATGAATGGTGAATTGCTAATTGTTGACGAACATACAGGTCGCATTTTGGCAGGACGTCGTTATTCGGAAGGTATGCACCAAGCGTTAGAAGCTAAAGAGCGCATCGAAATTCAAATCGAAAATCAAACTTTGGCAACAATCACTTTGCAGAATTACTTCCGTCTTTACGCCAAGCTCTCAGGTATGACCGGTACTGCGATGACCGAAGCTGCAGAATTCCACCAGATTTATAAGCTCGGAGTTGTTCCGATTCCAACCAATAAGCCGATGCAACGTATTGATCAATCAGATTTGGTTTATAAGACAGAAGCGGGCAAATTCGATGCTGTCGCAAAAGATATTGTTGAGCGTTATCGCAAAGGTCAGCCAGTTTTGGTTGGCACAGTTAGCGTTGAAAAGTCTGAAGAACTTTCAGCGACATTGAAGCGCCACGGCGTTCCACACGAAGTATTAAACGCAAAACAACATCAACGTGAAGCTGCAATTATTGCGCGCGCTGGTGTAAAGGGTGCGGTCACAGTTGCCACCAATATGGCCGGTCGCGGTACTGACATCATGTTGGGTGGTAACCCAGAATTTATGGCGGATTTCGAAATTCAAAAACGAGGAATTTCGCCAGTAGATAATCCAACAGAGTACGAAGCAGAGTGGCCAGCTGAAATTACAAAACAAAAGGCAGCAGTTGCCCAAGGACACGAAGAGGTAGTTTCTCTTGGTGGCTTATATGTACTTGGTACTGAACGCCACGAATCACGTCGTATAGATAACCAGTTACGCGGACGTTCAGGCCGTCAGGGAGATCCTGGCGAATCACGTTTCTACCTATCGCTTCAAGATGATTTGATGCGTCGTTTTAACTCTGCAATGGTTGAACGATTCTTTACAGCTGCTGGAATTCCAGAAGATCAGCCAATTGAATCCAAGATGGTTTCAAACTCTATTAAGTCAGCGCAAACTCAAGTAGAAGCACAGAACTTTGAAATTCGTAAGAACGTTTTGAAATATGACGATGTCATGAATCGCCAACGCGAAGTGATTTACGGTGAGCGCCGATCTGTACTTGAAGGTAAAGACATCTCCGAACAAGTTCGTAGATTCTTGACTGAAACCATCACCGCTTACGTAAATGGTGCGACCGCTGAAGGTTATGCTGAGGATTGGGATCTAGATACTTTATGGGCAGCACTTGGTGCGATCTATCCAATCTCATTTACTTTGGCAGATTTAGAAAGTGAAGTTGGCGGTCGAGCCGGTTTAGATACTGAATTCTTGGCTTCAAGAATTATTGACGATGCAATGGCTTCCTATGAGAAGCGAGAAGCAACTTTAACTCCAGAAGTTATGCGTGAACTCGAGCGCAAAGTACTGCTTTCCGTATTGGATCGTAAGTGGCGCGAACATCTCTATGAGATGGATTATTTACAAGAGGGAATTGGCTTGCGCGCTATGGCACAGCGTGACCCGCTAGTTGAGTATCAACGTGAAGGTTATGACTTATTCGCAGCGATGATGGAAGGTATTAAAGAAGAGATTGCAGGATTTATCTTTAATGTTGAAGTCACAGTTGAAGCACAACAAGTTCAAGGCGGCGGGCTAGATGCTGCAAAGCCGCAGCAACTTTCATACTCATCTGCCGACGAAACAGGCGCATTACAAAGTAGTGATACTTCTCGTAATTCGCCATGTCCTTGCGGTTCAGGCAAGAAATACAAGCGCTGCCACGGCGCTGCTTAATTTCTTAAAGTAGATCCAAACTGGTGCATAACCACTTGTGATCTACGCCTTCAAATCTCATTGTCATAGTTCTTAAGCGATCATTAAATCGAACTGTTACTGCGCTTTCACAGAGGCCATCCAAGGGTTCGTTTATATGAATATTTCTAAACTTCCCAACTTCTCTTTGGAAACCAATAGAACATTGCAACTCTTGATAAACACTACTCATACACCACTTAGCAAGCTGGGATGGCGAACGTCTTCCAGCCCAGATTTCTAATACACCTTTGGCAAATGCTGATGCAAAAGTTTTTATATCTGGAAGCTCAGCTGCCGATGTAGGTATAGGTTCAAAACCTGGAACATAATCATCTTTGTATAACGATGAGACTTTGTATAGATATGGTTGTTGTTTAAATTCATAAGTATTTTCCATAGCCCAAAGGTCTGACAATTCAAGCCTATTTTCATCGTAAGTAAGCGCCAACTTCATTCATACTTAAGTTTGATTGTTCATGTGGAAATCTTAAAGATCAAAAAAAATAAATCGTCTCCATATGAAAAATAGAGTAGAAGTGAAAAATATTGTCGCCGTTGTTGTAATAATTGCATCCTTTTTGATCGCACTTGCTTTAGCGGTAATCTCTAACAGTCGTGAGACTTATTGGGTTGCCGCACACGATCTCACGCCTGGCCACATGATTGATAGTCAGGATTTTGTACCCTCAAAAGTTGCATTTGGTAAGGAAGGTCAGGGCTACTTAAGTGGGTCTCAAAATCCAGTCGGTTATTCAATTTCTAAATACGTAGCCACTGGCGAGTATTTGCATCAAAGCGCGCTACTTGAAGGCGGCGGAGAAGCCAATGTAAAACTACTTTCATTTGCGGTAGCAGCACCAGATTTGCCAGCCGCTATAAAAATAGGAGATCAGATAAACCTTTATCAGGTCATAAATGAAAGCGGAGATGGAAAATTGATACCCAGCCAATTAGTGATTGCCAGCATCTATGTTGTAGATATGAACCGCAAAAGTCAGAACATAGGGGGAGCAGCAATCGTGACTGTTGCGATACCTAATGAATTTGTCGAACGAGCATTAAATGCCACACGCAAAGGACGAATGGTGGTCGTGGCAAATCATGGCTAAATTCGCCACTTTTATTGCTGACTCTGAACTTGAATCTAAAGTGATCAAAGCAATTGGTTCCATTCAAGGCGAATTGCTATTGAGAGGTGTTTCTAATGCTCAATTACTTCAACTTATGCCAGAGGTGCTAATTGTTTCAAATCTCAACTTAAATTATGTAAATCCATTAATCCAAGTAGATAGCAAGATGGAATTTGAAGAGATTTTAAAGTTACTCGAAAATGAACTACCAGCAGAAAAATTGGCTTTCCGCAAAGGTAGCGCGAAAGTTATCTCTTTTTTAGGTCTTTCTGGTGGCGCGGGCACCACTACGCTTGCTTTGAATTTCGCTTTTGAATTAGCAATCAAATCTGATGTGACGTTAGTAGATCTAAATGAGTGTTTTCCGGAAATAGCTTTGAACCTAAGCTTGCACCGAATTACTGAACACTATGAGCGGGTGGGTCCGAATTTAAAGGTAATCCAAGGTCTACCTAGAAGCAACGACTGCCAACAATACGTTTTTGATTTAGGAAGTAACCAAGATAGCCCTATTTTGCAGCAAACTGATCTGCTTTATCTGGTCGCTAGAGTTAATAACAATATTTTGAATCGACTGAATAGATTATCTATTTCCCCAGATTTCTTGATTTTCAATCAATTTGAACGGACCAAAGCAGAGTTAAATTGGCTGCGTCAGATCCAGGTCGAGTACCCAAAGTTGAAGGTCGTGACAATTCCATACGACATAAAATCTATTGAGATTGCCGCAGAGCGCAGAAGTGCGCTCATCGAAGTTCTACCCAATTCGCCTGTCAGAAAGCACATCGCTACTCTTACCTAGTGCGCGTTTACATAGCGGTTACCGCAAAACAATTGGAGCAACTTCTTACTAGCCCGCTTTCAATTGAAGATTATTTAGCGCCTGCCCAATTTGAGTTTGCAGCTGATGTAGATGAGGAGCAGCAGGAGCATTTGATTAGCCTCCTAGCTGCTGAGGATTCTATGGATTTAAATGCTGGACGTTTTGGCCTGGTGTTAGCGGTTGATTTTTCAGATGCGCAATTAAATCAAGCGCAGCCAACTTTGGAATTTACTCAGGTAGCTGCAGCACTTTATACCGAAGATGGAGAAGAACTATCTTGGTATGCCCCTGAAGAGATCAAGTTTCAGATAGAGAGTTGGGCTCAGCGCTAGCTGAGATCTCTTGTATTGGTAGCGTGAATTAATGAAACAGATAGAAGAGCTACTTTCGGGCAATAGTGAATTAGCAATCTCTGATTTAAATTTCTTAAAGCGGTTAGCGCTGGATTGGCAGATTATTGCAGATTTAAGTTTTGCAGATTTAGCGCTTTGGGTTCCAACTAAATCTGGAGATTTCATAGCTATTGCGCATGTTCGTGCCGCGACCGCTGCAACTGTCTTCCCAGAGGATTTCGTCGGAAAAGTGGAGAAGAGCTTAGAGCTCGATGTAAGCGTAGATTTATTTCCAATCTCCATTCAAGGTCGCGAAATAGCCACACTTTCCGTACATAAGAATCCAGGATTATCTCGTAGCGTAGGCAGGCTAGAGAACACCTATCAAGAATCTGCCAGACAATTAATTGAGATGGCTTGCGAAGGTACATTTCCTTTTACCGCTTCTATTTCAGCTTTAAATCCTTCACCGCGCGTGGGTGATGGATTTATTAAATTAAATCGCGAAGGCGAGATTGTTTATGCCAGCCCAAATGGCCGCTCTGCTTTTAGCCGTTTGGGTTGGGAGAGCGAACTAGAAGCTTTATCTCTTAAAGATGTGGCGCACAAGATTTCAGGTTTACCGCAAAGTGAATTGCAGGAATTAATAAGTGCAAATTCATTAAGTCAAATTAGTTTAGAAAATTCAGGCGTAGTAATTGAACTAACTATTTTGCCTTTGGTTAAGAGTGGACTAAGGCTTGGAGCAGTGGTTTTGCTTCATAATGTTACTGAGATGCGAAAGCGCGAACGGGAATTGCTTTTAAAGGATGCCACTATCAAAGAGATTCACCATCGCGTAAAGAACAATTTACAGACAGTTTCTGCGCTACTTAGATTGCAGGCTAGACGCGTAGAGGACGAAGGGGCTCAGAGCGCTCTAGATGAAGCGGTCCGAAGAATCTCATCAATCGCATTGGTGCATGAGACATTGTCGGCTAGCGGCAAGGATCTAGTGGACTTTGATTCGGTAGTAGATTCTCTGATATCCCACGCAGCTGATTTAACAACGCGCACACCAAGGCGCAGTAACGAGATAACTGTTAAACGTCTTGGAATTATTGGCTCACTTGACCCTAAGGTCGCAACGCCACTTTCGCTGGTTATCACAGAGTTGGTCGCAAATGCTATTGAACATGGACTGGCTCAAAGCGGAAATAAAGTTGATGTGATTTTTAGCAGAACTGGTAACAGTTGTGAAGTCAGGGTAGAAGATGATGGTGTGGGTTTGCCAGAAAATTTCAGTTTAAAGACAAACTCAAATTTGGGATTACAGATTGTTAGAACTTTGACTGAAAGTGAATTAAACGGTTCTCTGCAACTTTCGCGCGGACAGATTGGTACTGTTGCGCAGCTACATTTTGAGATTCGTTAGTTATCTTGGCGATTTAATTCGGCGAGCCTTGCACGATTACGAGCAGCGCGACGCTTCATAGCGCGACGCTCATCTTCAGAGAGGCCGCCCCAAACTCCAGCATCTTGTCCCGATTCAAGCGCCCATGCCAAACATTGTTCACGCACCACGCAACGAACGCAGACCTTCTTCGCCTCTTCAATTTGAGTGATCGCAGGTCCGGTATTTCCTACAGGGAAGAAGAGCTCTGGGTCTTCGTCACGGCATGCAGCTTGATGACGCCAATCCATCCGTGAATCCACCTCTTAAAGTTCGCTGTTAATTGCACTTCGATTAGTCATTACATTTTGACCAACGCGCTATTCTCCAATAGTTATCATTTTGTTACAAGAGGCTACTGAAATTAATTGGGTGATTTAGCGCATTAAAGCGCCCTCGACAGGATTCGAACCTGTGCACCGGCCTCCGGAGGGCCGTGCTCTATCCCCTGAGCTACGAGGGCCAATTAGGTTAATCCTACTTAAATACTCTGGAAAAACTCACATCAATAAACATTTATCATTTCCACCATGAATTCAACTGAGCGCGGATATTTTGCTACTGGCTGCTTTTGGGGAGCAGAGCGGAGATTTTGGAATTTACCTGGCGTAATCAGCACTTCTGTTGGCTATATGGGTGGCAATAAAGAGAATCCAACATACGAAGAGGTCTGCACGGGAAAAACCAATCACGCAGAAACCGTTGAAGTTGTGTTTGATCCGCAACAGATTTCTTATCAGCGTTTACTTGAAGAATTTTTTACAATGCACGATCCAACATCATTAAATAAACAAGGTGGCGATATTGGCACTCAATATCGAAGCGCTATTTTTTATACCAATACAGAGCAAGAAGCGCTCGCCTTCAATGCGGCAAAAGTTTACGGAAAAGTTTTAGCAGCATCTGGAATCGGACCCATTGTTACCAACATTGAAGATGCAAAACCGCATAAATATTGGCACGCGGAGGAGTACCACCAGCGCTATTTAGAGAAGAATCCAAATGGATACGACTGCCACTCATCGACTGGTGTGGCATATCCATCCGTGGATGAAGCAGATCTACAGAAGCGACTAGATCCACTTTCTTATGAAGTCTTGCGCAAAGGCGCTACTGAAAAGCCATTTACTGGCGAATACACCGATACCGAAACAGTGGGTGTATACAAGTGCAAAGTCTGCAACGCAGAGTTGTTTAGAAGCGAAACTAAATTTCATTCTGGTTGCGGTTGGCCATCTTTTTATGCTCCGACAGAGGATGACGCTGTAATCCTGCTAGAGGATAGATCGCTTGCACCACGAATTCGCACCGAAGTACGTTGTGCAATGTGTAATTCACATCTAGGGCATGTCTTTGAAGGTGAAGGGTATGACACGCCTACGGATCAACGTTGGTGCATCAATTCAGTCTGTCTTTTGCTAGAGCCTAAGTAAAAACTAATTTATTTAGCATCTAGCGCTCGCCAGCAGTACCAGGCGACAACGCTGCGATAGGGCTGAAACTTGCCACCTTTTTTCAATAACTCTTCTGGTGTAATTTCATTTTTGCTCTTATGAATTCGTTCCCAACCACGGCGTACGCCAAGATCACCAGTGGGCCAGATATCTAAACGGCCAAGTTGAAACATCATGAACATATCGACAGTCCACGGACCGATACCCCAAAGTGCTGTGAGGCTCTGATAAACCAACTGATCCTCATTTTCATGCAGATTTTCAAAGTCAATCTCTTTATTCAAAGCAGCTGTAGCTAACCCCTTAATAGTTTTCGCTTTAGCTGCAGATAGTCCTACTTCTCTTAACTTGGCCTCATCTAATTTATATACAGATTTAGGTGAAACTTTTCCGGAAGCTGCTTTAAATTTCTGGTTGATGGTGCGCGCCGCTCCAGTAGCTAATTGCTGTGAAATCACCGATGAAACTAAAGATTCAAAATGGCTTCGTTCAGGCGCATTTCTTCCCAAATCACATAAAGGCGCACTTTCGATTATTGCAAGGAACATTTTATCAATCGCCGCGATTTCCTGCACAATTTTTCGCATCTTTGCCGGCGTTGTCATCAATACCTCTCTGAAAGTCCGTCGAATACTACTGCGCATTTACAAGCTCTGTTATACGCTCTCGGTATGAAGATTGAAGCTTTGCCACTTTCAGAGATGCGCACCCACCGAAGTGAGAAGTGGCGAGGTTTTCCGCCAGATGTCTTGCCACTGTTTGTCGCTGAAATGGACTTTCCAATTGCGGAGCCAATCAAGAATCAGTTGCAGGAAATGGTTTCACATTCAGATTTAGGTTATATAAGTGCCATCCCAGAATTGGGTGAGGCATTTGCCTCATTTGCAAAACGTCGCTGGGGTTGGCTAGTCAATCCAAAATATGTTCGCTTGTGTACTGATGTCGGCGTTGGCATGGTGGAAGTAATTCGTGCGACGACCAAGCCCGGTGATAAAGTCTTAATTAACTCACCGATTTATCAGAATTTCTACAATTGGATCAACGAAACAAAGGTGGAATTACTTGATGTGCCATTCATACATGACGGAGCAACTTGGGAGCTAGATTTCGAAAAAATTGAGCAGGCGTATGCAAATGGCGTAAGGGTCCACGCAATCTGCAGCCCGCACAATCCGCTGGGCCGAGTATTTTCTCGTGAAGAGCTCATGAAAATTGTTGAACTTGCAAAGAAGTATCAAGTAACTGTTATCAGCGATGAGATTCATGCGCCACTTACATTCTCCGGGGTGAAATTCCAACCATTTTTATCTGTGAGTGAGACGGCAGCTGAAGTTGGCATCTGTGTAACTAGCTCCAGCAAAGCTTTCAATATCGCTGGATTAAAATCGGCGCTTATCATTTCTCAATCTGAAGCGATGAATGAATTGCTTTCAAAGATGCCGCCTTCTGTTCATTTTCGCTCATCTATCTTGGGTGCATTTGCAGCAGTTGTTGCATTTAATGAATGCGATGAATGGTTAGATGGCGCAATTGCAACTATTGAATCTAATGCCCATTTCCTAAAGACTCTTTTATCTACTAATTTGCCGGCAGCTAAATATGAGATCCCCCAATGCTCATACCTTGCCTGGGTTGATGTATCTGCGCTAAATCTTGGGGATGATCCTGCTGCAGTATTTCTAGAGAAAGGCCGAGTAGCTTTTAATTCAGGCAAGATCTACGGCCAAAGTGCTGCCCAATTTGTACGCATAAATTTGGCAACCAGCGAATCAGTTTTGACTGAAGCTGTTAATCGCATGGTGAAATCACTTTAGTTTCATGAATAATTACGATGTAATTATTGCAGGTGCTGGACATAATGGTTTGGTTGCAGCAAATTACTTAGCTAAAGCAGGCAAGAAAGTTCTTATTCTTGAAGCGCAAGAAGTTATTGGTGGAGCTACGCAGAGCGTAAAAACATTTGAAGATTATGATGCCAGATTATCTAGATATTCTTATTTGATTGCTTTACTACCCGACAAGATTGTCAAAGATTTAGGGTTATCTTTTAAAAATTTATCGCGAAATATTTCTTCGTTTACACCTTACACAAATGTAGAAAAATCTGATGGTTTACTTATTTCCAGGCAGTGGGATGAGCAAACAGAATCCTCATTCCAGAAATTACCGGGCGGGGCCAACGAAGCTCGTGTTTGGCGTGAGTTTTATAATGAAATTGCAGAGTTTGCTTCACGTATTGCTCCCACCATGCTGGAGCCTTTACGCAGTCGCGCACAATTAAATACCTATGTCGCAATGCCTCAAGTTTGGGATTACTTAATTGAATCTCCAATCGGAAATGTAATTACCGAACGCTTTAAGAACGATTTGGTTAGAGGGGTAGTACTGACCGATGCGCTAATTGGTACTTTATCTAGTGCATATGGCATGCAGGCAAATAATTGCTTTCTCTATCATCTAATTGGAAACGGAAGCGGTGAATGGAAAGTTCCTGAAGGCGGCATGGGCGCGTTTGTATCGGAATTGCATCGAGTGGCAATTGAAAACGGCGTACAAATCGAATGCTCATCAAAAGTTGAAGAAATTGATGCAGATGAATCGGGTGTCCAAGTTGTAGATATCAATGGTCGTAAATTCAGCGCTAAATACCTACTAAGCAACGCAGCGCCAGATTTTCTTTCCGAGAAAATTGAAAAACGAGAGAGCTTAGAAGGTTCGCAGATCAAGATAAATATGCTGCTCAAGCGACTTCCAAAATTGAAATCAGGTATCGATCCGAAATTGGCATTTGCCGGAACTTTGCATTTAAATGAGACGTTTACAGAGTTAGAGCGAGCTTACGATCAAGCAATCATGGGTGAGATTCCGACGGTAGTTCCTGCTGAGATGTATTGCCATACCCTTACTGATCCTTCAATTTTGAGTGCAGAATTACAGCAAGATGGTTATCAAACCTTAACTTTATTTGGACTACACACTTCAGCAACTGCATTTGAGTCAGATAATAAAGCAGTTACTAAATCAGTACTCGCAAAATGTATAGATGGTTTAAATCAATATCTCGCGGAGCCATTGGAAGAAGTATTGGCTTACTCAAACTCTGGCAAACCATGTATAGAAGCAAAATCACCACTTGATTTAGAGGCCGATCTCTTTCTACCTAGAGGCAATATTTTCCATAAAGATTTAACTCTGCCTTTCGCCGAAATTGGGGATGAAATCGGAAAGTGGGGCGTTGAAACCAATTTGCCAAATGTATTTATCTGCGGATCAAGCGCGAAAAGAGGCGGCGGCGTAAGTGGTATTCCTGGCCACAACGCGGCAATGGCGGTATTAGAGAGTGAAAAGTAATCTAGCGCTATGAGTAATCAAGAGCAGAACAGAGAGACGATTGCGGTAACTTCGGGTAGACCAACGCACGCACCTGATGCGCCACTTAATCCTTCAATCCAATTCACTTCAACATTTGTCGCTGGTGGTCCACTTGCTTACGGTAGATACGGAAATGAATCTTGGAGTGCTTTTGAAGATGCAATTTCACAATTAGAAGGTGGCAAGACTTTAGCTTTTGCTTCAGGCATGGCGGCAATCAGCGCAGTTTTTAATGTGCTTCCAATTGGTGCAGTAGTTACTGCTTCAAATCAAGGTTACTCCGGCACGATGTCGATTCTAAAGGCACATCATGAAAGCGGCAGACTTGAAGTTAGATTTGTAGATGTAGCAAATACCGAAGAGGTTCTGGCTGCGATACCTGGAACGCAACTTCTCTGGTTAGAGTCACCGACCAATCCTTGTTTAGAAATTGCGGATCTACCAACTTTAATTAATGCAGCCAAAGCGGCCAGTATCGGAGTAGCAGTAGATAACACTTTTGCTACACCCTTAAATCAGAATCCATTGGCTATGGGAGCAGACATTGTCATGAACTCTGCGACAAAATTCCTAGCCGGTCATAGCGATGTATTGATGGGCACACTTTCGACTTCAGATGAAGCTCTCTTTGCCCGATTAGAGATGCAACGTAAATTAGGTGGCGCGATACCTGGACCGATGGAGGCTTGGTTAGCTCTTCGCGGAGTACGCACCTTTGCAATCAGAGTTCAACGTGGCTCTGAGAATGCGTTGGAAATTGCAAAACGACTTAGTGCACATCCAAAGGTGGCTAGGGTTCGTTATCCAGGACTGCCAACAGATCCACAACATGCTCGGGCCAAGAGTTTTATGCGAGGTTTTGGCGCAGTGCTTTCTTTTGAAATAAAAGGTAACGCTGACGATGCTGAGCGTGTTTGTAAC
>JBPCTD010000050.1:0-8696 GCA_051006515.1 Candidatus Nanopelagicaceae bacterium
TGTATAGGTAAGGTACTTGCCGGTAATGGAGTTAGACTTATCCATGTAGCAACCCCGCAACCCGGCTGGCAACATTTCTAAGCCGTGAAGTTTTTTAGTGAGAGGCAGGTGGGATGGCAGAGCGTCTACCTGTAATCATTCAAGGTGGAATGGGAATTGCTGTCTCAAATTGGGAGTTAGCTAAAACAGTATCTTTAAAGGGTCAACTTGGTGTGGTTTCGGGTACTGCAATCGACAATGTTCTGGCTCGCAGATTGCAAGATGGAGATAAATCCGGAATTTGTCGTCGCGCCATGTCGCACTTTCCAAATCAAGAGCTGGTGCAACGAGTTTTAAGTAAGTACTTCATCGAAGGCGGCAAAGAATCTAATGCGCCTTATGTCATGGTTCCAAAAATAACTTTAGAGCAGAAGCGTGATGCGCAAGAGATCTTGATTCTGGCTAACTTTGTCGAAGTTTGGTTAGCTAAAGAAGGTCACAATGGGGTAGTTGGTATTAACTTCTTGCATAAAATTCAAATGACTACTGCTGCAAGCGTTTTTGGTGCGATGCTGGCCGGTGTTGATTACATCATCATGGGCGCGGGAATTCCAAGGGAGCTGCCAAAATTAATCAGACAGTTGGAAAAATTGGAGATCGGTTCCGTCCCAGTTGATGTAATAGGTGGGCAGGCAGTACAAACCACAATCAATCCATTGGATTTTGTTACACCTAATTTCAAAATAAAGAAGCCAAAATTTCTGGCAATTATTTCAGTAGATGTACTTGGTACATATCTGGCAAGAGATGAAGAGACCAGACCTGATGGATTTATTATCGAACATAACTCAGCCGGTGGACATAATGCGCCACCGCGAGGTAAATATGAATTTGATGCAGATGGTGAACCTATTTATGGACCAAAAGATATAGCGGATCTTGAGAAGATGAAGAAATTAGGTTTGCCATTCTGGTTAGCTGGAACTTTTGGCAGTCCTGAAAAAGTAAAAGCGGCCTTAGATTCAGGTGCTGCAGGTGTTCAAGTTGGCACGTTATTTGCAATCTCAAATCATTCCGGATTTAGCAGCAAAACTAGAGCTGAATTATTAGAGAAATTAAAGAGCGATACTTTAGAAGTAAAGACGGATGTCAAAGCTTCTCCGACTTCATTCCCGATAAAGATTGCAAAACTAGAAGGACATACTTCGACCGAGGACGGATTTGCAGCAAGACCAAAACTCTGCGATTTAGGTTATTTGCGTGAACCAGTTTTAGCAGAATCAGGGCGAATCCTTTATCGCTGCCCTTCAGAACCAGATGATCAATTTCTTAAAAAAGGTGGCGCTGTCGAAGAGATCCAAGGACGTAAATGTCTCTGCAATGGGTTGATGGCAAATATTGGATTGCCACAAACTAGGCGTGACGGATATGTTGAAGCGCCAATCGTTACCTTAGGCAGCGATATTCAAGGCGCGAAAGAGTTACTTAAAAAATATCCAGATGGATATGGTGCAGATAGCGCAGTTGATTGGTTATTAAGCGCGTGCGACCTTGCCAGCTTTGAGGCAAGAGGTGCAGACGTTTTGGCGGGAAGAGCGGCCATTTAGCAGAACGCGTACGCGCTGAATATTTGGATTCCAGCGCCGACGAGTCTTAACTTGCGAGTGGGAAACATTGTTTCCGAAGCTTGGGCCTTTGCCGCAGATTTCGCATACTGATGCCACTGCAGTTCTCCTTACTATTCTGACTATTCCGACTGTTCTGACTATTTCGTTTCTTAACAAAACTTTTGCCGACCAGTACCTGGCGGGCAGGAGCGTAAGCCTACCTAAAAAGGCGCTGTGAGCGAAATCCCGTTCAAATCCAACGGACGACGAGGTCGCCGCTTCTGATAGCCACTCCCATAAGCCAATTTCACTCTTTTATGGAATTTTCCTAAGAAAATTGGCCGTGGCCAAATTGCATATCGACCTTGAGACTAAGTTAGTCAATGTAATTGGTGATCGCACTGCAAAGGCAATTACGGCAGAACTTGGCCATCAAACTGTTGGTGATCTATTGCATCACTACCCAAGAAGATATGTAAAACGTGGCGAGTTAACCAACATTGCAGAACTCCGAGAAGGCGAAGAAGCTACAGTATTAGCGAAAGTGCATAGCGTTAAGAAACGTAGAGCGCAAAGTCGAAATAGCGTTATCGTTGAAGTAATCATTGAAGATAATCAAGGCGTCAAAATGTCTCTGACATTCTTCAACCAAGCATGGCGCGAACGTGAGATGCGAATTGGTCGCCAAGGTTTATTTGCTGGCAAAATTGGCACTTTTAAAGGCGTCCGACAATTGGCGCATCCAGAATTAGAGTGGCTTCCAGGAGATAGCGATGTAGAAGATGCGATTGAAGCATTTGCTGATCGATATATCCCTATTTACCCAGCAACTGCAAAGTTTGCTTCATGGAAGATCGCAAAAGCTATTGAGATTATTTTGGATTCTATTGAGGAAATACCAGATTTCTTACCGAGCGATATCAAAGAGCGATTTGAATTAATGGAATTAACTGAAGCGCTACAAGAAGTGCATCGCCCCAAAGAAATAAGTAGCGCTGAAAGAGCTCGTCATCGCCTAACTTTCGATGAAGCCTTTCTGCTGCAATTAACTATGCTCAAGCGAAAACAAGAACTATCAAATGTTCAAGGAATTGCCAGAAAACCAAACTCCAATGGTGTACTTCAGAAATTTGACCATCAATTACCATTTGAATTAACACCCGGTCAGCGCGCTGTCTCAGAAGAAATTTTCAAAGATATTCAGAGCGAACATCCGATGCACAGACTGCTGCAAGGTGAAGTTGGTTCAGGTAAAACGATTGTCGCGCTAAGAGCAGGGTTAAGCGTTATTGATTCAGGTGCACAAGTGGCTATGCTTGCACCAACTGAAGTTTTGGCAGCGCAGCATTATCAAACAATTCTCCGTCAATTAGGTGCACTTGCAACTAAGGGGGAGTTAGGCGCTCCAGATAGCGCCATCAGAGTTGAGCTTTTGACTGGATCACTCTCTGCTGCAGCTAAGCGAGAAATTTATGCAAGACTTCAATCTAATGAGATTGATCTGATAATCGGAACTCACGCTTTATTAACTGAAACTGTAACTTTTAATGATCTTGGACTTGTTATAGTTGATGAGCAACATAGATTCGGCGTGGAACAGCGCGATACTTTGCGAGCTAAATCAAAAACTCCACCACATTTATTGGTGATGACGGCAACCCCCATTCCTCGTACTGTTGCGATTACTGTATTTGGAGATTTGGATATATCAACATTGAGTGAATTGCCGTTAGGGCGAACTCCAATAGTTACACATTTGGTTAATTCATTGACCAAACCAAATTACATGACTCGAGTATGGGAGCGCATAAAAGAAGAGGTAAAAGAAGGTCATCAGGCATATGTAGTAGCCCCCAGAATTACTGGTTCTGATGCCAAAGAAGATGCCGATATGGATTTTCTTTTTGGAACTGAAAGTAAGTCGATGTCATCAGTAGAGGAGTTAGCGCCAGAGTTGGAAAGTGGCGCACTTAAAGGGCTAAGAATTGCAACTTTACATGGCAAATTGTCAGCAGAGGTAAAGGCAGAAACCATGAACGCTTTTGCTCAGAAGCAGATAGATGTGCTGGTTTCAACCACCGTAATTGAAGTGGGCGTTGATGTGCCAAATGCAACGGTTATGGTGATCATGGATGCAGATAGATTCGGAATTTCACAGCTACATCAATTACGTGGACGAGTTGGTCGTGGCAGCGCTGCCGGTCTTTGTTTATTAATTACCAATGTTCCGGAGGATTCATTGGCATACGAGCGATTGACTGCTGTTGCAAATACTCTAGATGGATTTGAATTGGCGAGAATTGATTTAGATCAACGGAGAGAGGGTGACGTGCTTGGTAAAAATCAGAGTGGTGCCCGTTCTCATCTGAAGTTGTTGCGTGTATTAAGGGATGAAGAGATTATTGGTATTGCTCGCGAAGCTGCGCTAATTAGCCTAGAACAAGGACTTAGCCCTAACCTTGAACAGGAAATAGCCAAACTTAATTTGCAGCAAGAGACAGAGTTTCTAGATAAAGGTTGATTCATGCGGATTATTGCCGGTGTAGCAAAGGGCCGTACTCTCTCTGCCGTTGCTGGTGCGACGCGACCAACTTCTGATCGTGCACGCGAAGCACTTTTCTCTTCCTTGACTTCCGAATTTGGAGAGTTTAAAAATTTAAAGTTCTTAGATTTATTTGCTGGTTCTGGCGCGGTTGGATTAGAAGCTCTTTCTCGGGGTGCAGCCGTAGTACATGCTGTCGAAAAAGATGAGGCCGCAGTTAAGACAATCCGTACCAACCAAGCAATCATTGAAAAAGCTAACCCTGATGGCAATTTTCATTTATATGCAATGAGCGTTCAAAAATTCTTAAGTGGTGAAATTTCTAATCAACCATATGACATTATCTTTATTGACCCACCTTATGAATTTGGTGATCAAGGTATAAGTGAAATTTTGAGAGTAATTGTGGAACAGAATTTCTGTGCAGCGGGTGGTTTAATCGTCATCGAGCGCGCCACAAAATCTCAAGCTATAAATTGGCCAGAACCGCTAAAAGCGCTGCGCAGCAAGGAGTATGGGGTAGCAACACTGCATTATGCGGAGATGGGTTAATCTTTACCCATGGCTCGTCGCGCAGTATGTCCAGGATCCTTTGATCCGATTACCTATGGACATCTAGATATTATCAAGAGAGCAAGTGCGCATTTTGATGAAGTCGTAGTAGCGGTGTTCATCAACAGCACAAAACAGAGCCTCTTCTCAGTAGAAGAGCGCATCGAAATGATCAAAGAGACCACAAAAGAATTAAAGAATATCAAAGTAGATTCTTGGAGCGGTTTAACGGTTGATTACTGCAAAAAGAATCAAATTGATGTAATTACTAAAGGTCTTAGAGCGGTAACTGATTTTGATTATGAATTACAGCAGGCACAAGTAAATTTACGAGCTGGCGTAGACACTATGTTTATGGCGACAGATCCGGCACATTCCTTCTTGTCATCTTCACTAGTCAAAGAGTTAGCTAAATACAACGGAGATATCACTTCCATGGTTCCGCCTACAGTTCAGGCGGCTTTAGCCAAGAAAGTAACAGGTAAATAATGGATGCAGTAGAGAAATTAGCTTCAGCAATCAAGATGGTTGAAGAGGCCCGCGGCGTCCCGTTATCAGCTTCATGCGTTGTACATCGCGGAGAGATACTTGGAGTTTTGGACGAAGCTAAGGCTGCTTTGCCAGAGACAATTTCTAAGGCCGAAGCGGTGCTATCAAAGCGAGATCGTGTAATTGATGAAGGTCGCTTGCAAGCCGAACAGATGGTTGCGATGGCGCGCGAAGAGGCTGCGCAATTAATCGAACAGACCGCAATCATGCAGCAAGCGCGTGATGAGGCAAAGCAGATTCTCGCGCAAGCACGACAGGAAGCGGCCGAGCAGCGTCAAGAGATTGAGGAATATATTGATTCTCGTCTTGCGACTTTAGAAGTTATCTTGAATAAGACTCAAGAAGCAATTTCTCGAGGTCGTGAACGTCTAGCTGGCAGCACCGATAAAGATGTGCTCTCACAACTTTCTGATAAGTAGATATAAGCATTATCTGAATAGCAGGGATTAATTTAAGAGATGACTAGCAAAGCATTTCGCTTCAATACTCATGAGTTACCTCGTAGAGCGGGGGAGATGAAGGAGTATCACTTAACAATTGATTTAGAAGAAGCGATCGGCATTGATGTAATTTCGGTTCCTAAAGGGCCGTTGGAGATTGATTTGCGTTTAGAGTCAGTATCTGAAGGGGTGTTGGTAACTGGTGAATTCGAAGTTACTGCGCAAGGAGAATGTATCCGCTGTCTAGAACCAATCGAATTAAAGTTAGAGAAAAACTTTCAAGAGCTGTACGCATATAAAGCGGTCAAATCTAGTAAGGATTCTAGTAAGGATTCTAAGAAGCAATCTAATAGGGATTCCAACAAGGAAATTGAAAAGGAAATTGAAGAGGAAGACGATACCGATCAGCTTTTAATGGACGGCGATTACATCAATCTGGAAGCGCCTATAAGAGATGCGATCGTCTTATCTTTACCTATAAATCCACTCTGCGCTGAAGATTGCGAAGGTCTCTGTCCAGATTGCGGCCAGAATTGGCGCGACCTACCTGAGGACCATTCTCACGAACAGATTGATGCGCGCTGGTCTGGCCTCAAGGGGCTACTTGAGCCTGAGAAGTAACTCGATTTCACTAATTTCCTCAGTTAGGCGATAATTCGGTGCTCGCAAGAGTTTCACCAATCAAGGAGTAGAGAAGTGCCAGTACCAAAGCGAAAGATGTCACGTTCAAAGACACGTTCACGTCGTAGCCAATGGAAGACCACTGCTGCAGCAATCTCTACCTGCGCACAGTGCCAACAGCCAAAGTTGCAACACACTGCTTGCCCAACTTGCGGTACTTATAACCGTCGCCAAGTCGTCGAGGTTTAAATAAATGTTCGCGCAACTTACGGCGCGACTTGGCTTAGATATAAGACAAGAGCTTCTTCAACTAGCTTTTACTCATCGTTCATTTGCATACGAAAATGGGCTTACTGAAACCAACGAGCGTCTGGAATTTTTAGGCGACTCTGTTCTTGGTCTAGTTGTGACTGAAGAGCTCTATAACAAATACCCAGATTTAGATGAATCAAGGCTTTCGCCACTGCGCTCTGGAATTGTAAACATGAGAGCGCTCGCAGATATTGCACGTGAACTTGAACTTGGTCAGTACATTCGTATAGGTAAAGGCGAAGAGTTAACTGGTGGCAGAGATAAGAATTCATTGCTTGCCGATTCATTAGAAGCTTTGATCGGTGCCATTTATTTAAGTCACGGTTTTGCTGAAAGCCAGAGAGTGGTTCGAAACCTAATTGGTTCCACTTTAGAAAGCGCCATGTCTAAAGGCGCTGGTTTAGATGGAAAGACTGCGCTTCAAGAATTAGCTGCATCACGGAAATTATCAGCACCAGAATATCAAGTGACTGAATCGGGCCCTGATCACGACAAGACATTTGTGGCCACTGCTGTTGTCGGTGGCGTTGCTGTAGCAAGTGGCGAAGGAAAGAGTAAGCGCGAAGCAGAGCAGATTGCCGCACGTATTGCTTACGATAAGTTGGCTTCAACAAATTAACTAAATTAAGAGAATTACTAAATGCCTGAATTACCTGAGGTAGAGACCGTAAGAGCTGGTCTGGAAAAGTATGTTGTCGGTAAGAAAATCACTGCAATAAAGCAATTACATCCACGTGCCTTAAGAGCAGAATCATTATCTACATTAAATATTTTCAAGGACTCAAAAATTAAAGCGGTAAAGCGGCGTGGCAAGTTCATGTGGCTGGAATTCAATCGGCCAGAAGTTCTGGTTGCCCATTTAGGCATGAGCGGACAATTCAAAATCCAGAAGGTGGGAAGTGAATTTGAGAGCCACCTACGCGCCAATTTCACGCTCTCAAATGGTAAAGAGATGAGATTTATTGATCAAAGAACTTTTGGTTGGTTAGCAGTAGATTTACTTGAAGATGGGATTCCAAATTTAGTTTCACACGTAGCTAGAGATCCCTTTGATCCTCACTTTGATAAACGTGCCGTGGTTAAGGAGATTGCACGAAGAAAGGGTGAAATTAAAAAAGTTTTGCTTGATCAAAAGGTAATTAGTGGGGTTGGCAATATTTACGCCGATGAAGCGCTTTGGAGAGCAAAGATTCATCCTGAATCAATTGCTTGCGAATTGACCAGCACTCAGATCCTTAATGTGATTACCGCTGCGACAAAAGTTATGCAGAGAGCACTTGCTGCTGGCGGGACTAGTTTTGATGAGCTTTATATAAATGTGAACGGCGAGAGCGGTTATTTTGAAAGATCACTAGCAGTTTATGGCCGGGAAGGTGAGCCGTGTCGCAGAACTCCTAGATGTGACGCAGAAATTATCAGAATTGCCTTCGCTAACCGCTCGTCGCGGCTCTGTCCTGGGTGCCAAACCCGATAGGTTTTCCGCGTGTATTTAAAGAGTCTGACCATCAAGGGCTTTAAGTCCTTCGCTTCGTCGACGACTCTACTTCTAGAACCGGGTATCACCTGCGTGGTCGGGCCAAATGGTTCAGGTAAATCCAACGTGGTTGATGCAATCAGTTGGGTAATGGGTGAACAAGGTGCGAAATCTCTTCGTGGCGGCAAGATGGAAGATGTCATCTTCGCCGGAACTTCTGGTCGCGCACCACTTGGTCGCGCAGAAGTTTCATTAACAATTGATAATTCTGACGGTTCACTTCCGATTGAATATAGCGAAGTTACGATTTCCAGAATTCTTTTTAGAAATGGTCAGAGCGAATATCAAATCAATGGCGAAGGAGCAAGACTTCTAGATATCCAAGAATTGCTCTCTGATTCCGGTATCGGTCGCGAAATGCACGTGATTGTGGGTCAGGGACAGCTTGACGCAATTTTGATGGCGACTCCAGAAGAGCGCAGAGCATTTATTGAAGAAGCTGCAGGAGTCTTGAAACATCGTAAGCGCAAAGAGAAAGCGCTACGAAAGCTTGATTCGATGCAAGCCAACATGGCACGTGTCCAAGATTTAACGGTAGAACTTCGCCGCCAACTTAAACC
>JBPCTD010000051.1:0-7839 GCA_051006515.1 Candidatus Nanopelagicaceae bacterium
GTTGAGGTTTACCAAGTAACTGAACGTCGCGCCTCTGAAGATTATGTGCAATTAAATACTTTGCTCGAAGAAACTTTCGATGAAATGGAGCGCATCTCTAAAGGCGCTGGCCCCGAAGGTGTGCTCACTGGCTTCCGCGATTTAGATAAGTTAAATAATGGTTTTCATCCTGGCAAAATGCTGGTAATTGCAGCGCGTCCAGCCGTCGGTAAATCAACTTTGGCTTTAGATATTGTACGTAACGCAGCAATTCACGAAAAGAAAACCGCAGTTATCTTCTCACTCGAAATGTCGCGCTCTGAAATCACAATGCGTATGTTGTCAGCCGAAGCACGCGTTTCACTTAATAGCATTCGAAGCGGTGCGTTAACTGACGACGAATGGTCCAAACTTGCTCGCCGTATGGGCGAAATCAGCGACGCGCCGCTATTTATCGATGACTCCGCAAATCTATCCATGATGGAAATTCGCGCTAAAGCTCGCCGTCTAAAGCAGCGCCACGATCTTAAATTAATTGTTATCGACTACCTACAGTTGATGTCATCTGGAAAACGAGTTGAAAATCGTCAACAGGAAGTCTCTGAATTCTCACGCCACTTAAAGTTGATGGCGAAAGAGCTAGATATTCCAGTGATCGCAATTTCACAGTTAAACCGTTCCCCAGAACAGCGCGCTGATAAGAAACCGATGCTCTCTGACCTTCGTGAATCAGGCGCTATCGAACAGGATGCGGACATGGTTATCTTGTTACACCGCGAAGATTTATATGACAAACAGTATCGTTCCGGCGAAGCAGATCTATTTGTAGTTAAACACCGTAACGGTCCAACTCGTGACTTAATTGTCTCCGCACAGCTTCACTTCTCAAGATTCGTGGATATGCCAGCGCCTAACCAGAACTTCGGTAACGCGGACTTTACTCAGGCACGATCTGCTGAATAGCGCTTGTTGCTTTAGTTGCAATATAAATTCCGGCAATCACTGCTGCTGCGCCAATTAATTGAATCGCATTAAAAGTTTCACTAATCCAAATCCAAGCAAAGATTCCGGCCAGCACCGGTTCTAACATGCCAATTACTGATGCAGATGATGCGCTAGTTTTGGTAATGCCAATTAAATTTGCAGTATATGGAATTATGGTGCCGACAATAATTACAAATAAAATAAGCATCCAACCGCTAGCTAAAGTTCCGGCAGCTTGTCCACGCAAATCGATTTTCTGAGTAAAGATTTCAGTTGGATATGTCCAAAGTGGCAAAGTTAGCCACCAGAACAACATCGAAATTCCAAAGCCATAAAGCATCAACGTCTCGGTTGGTGCACGTTTACCCCACTTCTCACCGAGCAAGAAGTAAGCGGTAAGTGCGAAGGCATCCAAAAATGCCGCAATCAAACCGATGCCATCGAAAGTTAAACCTTTCCAAACTTGAGCGTTCAGTAATAACCCTGAGAAAGCCAAGAAGACTGCGGTCCACATCGAACGCGGCACATGTTGCTTTCGCACAAAGCGGATCCAAAGTGCGATCCAGATTGGCGCGGTAAATTCAATGATTAAGCCGACCGATACTGGCATTCGTAAGATCGCAACAAAATAAAAGAACTGAACGCCCGCGTAGCCCACGATGCCGTAAACCAACATCTCCGGCAGCGCTTTAATATCGAAGCGGAGCGCGCTGCGCTTAAAGATCAGCAAATAGATAAGAAAGAAAGCGAAAGCGCCAGTTGATCTGACTTCTGCCAAACGAAGCGGCGAAAGACCGGCTTCCAGCACCAATTTAGAGACGATGCCATTAATTGAAAATGCCAGCGCCGCAATAAATAAAGCGATGATGCCAGTGCGCTGTTTCATCAGCGCAGTCTATCTGTATTAAGCGATTAGAAGGCGTTCTCTGGCAGATCCATGATTGAGCCATCAGTTGCTTCGGCAATCTTTCGCTCTGCAGTTAAGTGTGGCAGAACTACATTAACGAAATGTTTTGCCGCAGCAATTTTGCCAGTATAGAAATCATCAGCAGGTTTTGTTGCTGCGATCTCTGCTTGGCGAAGTAGTAACCAACCGATGATTACATCGCCTGCGGCAAATAATGTGCGAGTGGTGTTTAAACCAACTTTGTAAATTTCTTCCGGTTTTGCTTGTGATGCCATTGCGTGGCCAACTAACACTGTAACAATTCCTTGGAAATCACCAAGCGCTTTAAGTAGCTTCGCCTTTTCGTCAGCTAGTGCGCCACCAGATTCGCAGAAGTTTTTGATCTCCATTCCTAAGTTCATCAAAGTTGCACCGTTATCACGGACAATCTTGCGGAAGAAGAAATCTAAACCTTGGATTGCAGTGGTGCCTTCATACAAAGTATCAATCTTGGCATCACGAACATATTGTTCAAGCGGCCAATCTTTGGTGAAACCTGAACCACCAAAGGTTTGCAAACTTTCAGTGCCAAGTAAAACCCAGGATTTTTCTGAGCCATAACCTTTCACGATTGGAAGCAAAAGATCATTGAACTTCTCTAGCTCTTTTAACTTTGCTTCATCTTTTTCCATCATGATCGCATCTTGAATTGTTGCGGTGTAAAGAACAAGCGCGCGCATACCTTCGGCATATGCCTTCTGGGTAAGTAGCGAACGACGCACATCTGGATGGTGAATGATGGTTACGCGCGGGCTGGCTTTATCTAACATCTTGGTTAGATCCGGGCCTTGTACGCGAGATTTAGCGTAAGAAAGCGCATTTAAATAACCAGTAGATAGCGTAGAAATTGCTTTAGTTCCAACCATCATGCGCGCATATTCGATGATCTTAAACATTTGACGAATGCCGTCATGAACTTCTCCAAGCAAGTAACCAACGCATGGCTCTTTCTCGCCCATATTTAACTCAGCAGTTGCGGAAACATTTAAGCCCATCTTATGTTCAAGCTTGGTAGCGAAAACTCCATTGCGCTTACCAAGTTCTCCGGTATCCCAATTGAAGTGATACTTCGGAACAATAAATAATGACAAACCTTTTGTGCCAACTGCGCCACCTTCGGGACGAGCAAGTACAAAGTGAATGATGTTATCTGCCATGTCATGTTCGCCAGATGTGATGAAACGCTTTGTTCCAGTGATATGCCATGTGCCATCTGCTTGCTTTACTGCTTTAGAACGACCCGCACCAACATCTGAACCTGCATCAGGTTCAGTGAGCACCATAGTTGCAGTCCATTGCTTATCTAGCATCTGCTTTGCAATTTTCTTCTGTTCCTCAGTTCCTAATGAATATGCAACATGTGCAAATGATGCAGAGACATAAATATGTAACGCTGGGTTAGAACCAAGAATCATCTCTGCCATTGCCCAACGAAGTGAACGCGGAACTAATGTGCCACCTAATTCAACTGGCGCATCTAAACGCCACCATTCAGCATCCATATAGGCGCGATAAGATTTTTTGAAAATCTCCGGAAGTTTTCCTTCACCAGTCTTTGGATCGAATTCAACTCCTAAACGATCACCTTCAACAAAAGATGCTGCAATTTCATTCTCTGAAAGACGTTTCATCTCTTCCAGCATTCCCATTGCAGTTTCTTTATCGATATCAGCAAATAAACCTTTACCTAATATCTCTTCACGACCTAAGAGCTCAAAGAGGCAGAACTGAATATCGCGGAGGTTGGCTATGTAATGTCCCATGGGCAAAGGATGCTACCCGCCAGTAACTTATGCAAGTATTTTCCAAAGAGGTAACCTGCCTGCCTATGGGAAAGCGCATCTCACGGGTCTCAAAGCCCGGAACTAAATGGAAGTCGCTGCTTGCAGTTGATGAGCGCGAAACTCTGGGCCAGGCGCCGACCAAAGCGGAACCGCTTTTAACTTTGATTCATTTATCGGATTTACATATCTGCGATGCGCAAGCTCCAACTAGATTGGAATTTGTCGATCGCATGGCAGATCCAGGGCACCCAATGCAACCGATATTGCATTACATCGGAACTTATCGTGCGCAAGAATTTTTAACCGTACAAGTTTTAGAAGCGATGGTGAAATCAGTTAACACCATTGATAACGGACCGCTTATGGGTGGTGTTGTTGATGGAGTGATTATTACTGGCGATGTAACTGATAACGCTCAGTTAAATGAATTGAATTGGTATAAAACTGTTTTAGATGGCGGACCAGTAAAACCGAATTCCGGTAGCGATTTAGAATTTGAATCTTTCCATCGCTCAGAGAATAAAGACGAGTATTACTACCACCCAGATGTTAAAGGCGCAGATCGCCCACAAAAACTTTATGACTTCCCCGCATTTCCGGGAGTCACCAAAGCATCGATTGCACCATTTGTCGCAAACGGATTAAAACATAATTGGTATGCCATTCACGGAAATCATGATGCGTTATTGCAAGGAACAGTTGCACCAACGCCTGAGTTACAGAAAGTAACAGTAGGCAATCAAAAATTCTCTGGTTTAAAACCAGAGGCAGATATTTTGAAATTATTAGAGAAGTTTGGCGAAATCGGTGCCGCCGATTATCCAAGTTTAGATATTTTATTTACCGAAGAAATCACTGCAGATCCAAATCGCAGATTCCTTGACACTAGCGAATGGGTAAAACAACATACCAATTGCGGCCATGATCATGGGTTGAAACAAGATGCAAAGGTGAGTTACTACTTTAAAGATTTCCCAAATCAAATCCGCTTTATCGCGCTAGATACTGTTAACGCATACGGTGGTTGGCAAGGGTGTTTAGATCGCGAGCAATTTAATTGGCTCCGCGATTTATTGGATAACTCCCGCGACAAATATGTCATTTTGAGCTCTCATCATCCGCTGGAAAAACTATTTAATCCTTTTGCGCCAGAAGGTGTAGCCGAACCTGCGGTACGTAAAGAGGTCACCGACTTACTTCTGCAATATCCAAACATTATTCTCTGGGTCGCGGGGCACAATCATCAAAATTACATAAATGCGATTACCCATCCAGATGGCAAACATGCTTTCTGGCATATCAGAACTGCAAGTCATATTGATTGGCCGCAACAATCACGAGTAATCGAAATTGGTCGCGATGGCGAGCAATTGGTAATTGGCACCACCATCGTTGATCATGCAGGTCCGCTGGAATTTAGCGGTACCGAATCAGAGTTAGCTGATCCAATTGCACTTGCTGGCTTCTCGCGCCAACTTGCCGCTAATGATTGGCAGCGCCAAGAGGGGTTACTAGATATTTCACTATCTGAAGGTCGCCCTGAAGATCAAAATGTCTGGTTGCGTTTAACGGATCCATTAAAGAAGTGAGATAGGGTCGCCACGTGTTATTAAGTGATAAAGATATTCGCGCAGAAATCGAATCAGGAAGAGTCGGCTGCGATCCATACGATCCAAAGATGATTCAACCATCATCAATTGATGTGCGCCTTGATAAATTTTTCCGCGTCTTTGAAAATCACAAGTACGAAGTAATTGATCCATCAAAAGAACAACCAGAGCTAACTCGTGAAATCGAAGTTGGCAATGATGAACATTTCATTTTGCATCCCGGAGAGTTTGTACTTGCATCAACTTATGAAGTAGTCACACTTCCTGATGACATCGCTGCACGTTTAGAAGGAAAATCTTCATTAGGTCGCCTTGGACTTTTGACTCACTCAACTGCGGGCTTTATCGATCCAGGTTTCTCTGGCCACATCACTTTAGAACTTTCAAATGTCGCTAACTTGCCAGTGAAGTTATTTCCAGGCATGAAGATCGGCCAGCTCTGCCTAGTTAAACTCTCATCTCCTGCTGAGAACCCTTATGGTTCTGCAGTTTATGGCTCTAGATACCAAGGCCAGCGCGGTCCAACTGCCAGCCGTTCATGGCTAAACTTCCATAAGAGCGATTTGAAATAAAACCTTCCTCGCTCGCGTTAGGAAAGTTATGGATACCACTTTAATCATCGTCCTAGCTGTCGCTGCCCTTTTGGTGATCTTTGGAATCACCCAATACAACAAATTGATTCGCCTTAACGTCTCAGTCGATGAGGCTTTTGCCCAGATTGAAGTGCAGTTAAAGCGTCGATCAGATTTAATTCCAAATCTAGTTGAAACTGTTAAAGGCTACGCCACCCACGAAAAAGAAGCTTTCGAAAAGGTAGTTAGCGCTCGCGCAAAGGCAACTAGCGCAACTGGTGTACAAGATGTGGCTGCAGCTGATGGCATGTTGACGCAAGCGCTCCGCGGATTACTTGCAGTCGCAGAGGCCTATCCAGATCTAAAAGCATCTTCAAATTTCTTACAGTTACAAGAAGAGCTAGCAACCACTGAAAATAAAGTGGCATTCTCACGACAGTTCTACAACGATTCAGTGCGTTCTTTAAATCAAACGGTAAAAACTTTCCCATCTAATTTCTTTGCTGGCTTTGCCAAAGTCGATGCACGTGAGTTCTACGAAGTAGAAGATCCACAAGATCGTAACGCGCCAAAAGTTCAGTTTTAATTAATAGATAGCCACATACATGGAAGTAAATTTCCGCGCACACCAAGCAGCCAACAAACGTAAGACCTTTATGCTGCTTGCGCTCTTTGGCGCACTAATGTGGTTAGTTGTTTACGCGGCGCTAACTTACTTTGGCGGAAGCGGCGCCGGAATTGTTCCGATCGCAGTTGGTTTATCTCTGATCTCTGTCTGGGGCAGTTACTTTGCATCCGACAAATTAGTTTTAACAATGACCGGTGCGCGTTTAATTCAGGAGAGCGATAATCCAAGGCTTTTTGCGCTGATTCAGGAGGTTTGTATCGCCTCTGGTTTACCAATGCCTAAAGTAGCTATTGTTGAAGATATTGCACCAAATGCTTTTGCGACAGGTCGAAATCCTGAACATGGTTTGATTGCTTTTACAACTGGCATTTTAGATTCCATGGATCGCGATGAATTACAAGGCGTAATTGCACACGAAATGGCGCACGTTGGTAATCGTGACACTTTAGTTAGCGCAGTTGCAGCAACTACTGCCGGAGCAATTGCCATACTTTCAGATTTCTTAATGCGCATGATGTGGTTTGGTGGCAGACGCGATAGCCGTGAAGGTGGCAATAATCCAATCGCGCTAATTTTCTCTTTATTAATTTTGGTATTAGCACCGATTGCGGCGATGTTATTGAAGTCTGCGATTTCTAGACGTCGTGAAGCGCTAGCTGATGCCACTGCGGTTCAATTTACTCGTAACCCAGCAGGACTTCGTAAAGCGCTAGAAGTTTTACAAGCTGATTCCACGGTAGTGCGCCATGCATCAAACGCCGTTGCACATTTTTATATTGAATCCCCGCTTGATAGCCAGCGCGTATCAAAATTGTTCGCTACCCACCCACCGCTATCAGAGCGAATTGCAATTTTAAGAGCGATGGAACAGGGCGGTAATTAAGCTAGCGGAAAGTGCAGCGTAAACGTTGCACCGTTTCCAAGTTTTGAATCTACGCTGACATGTCCGCCATGTGCGCGCATCACCGCATCAACAATAGATAAACCAAGTCCACTGCCATCAGCGCCATTGCTTCGTTGTCTTGAAGCATCTACCCGATAGAAACGTTCAAAGATCTTTTCGCGATCGTTATCGGATAAGCCAGGGCCGTTATCGGAAACTGAAACCAGAACCTCTTTTTCACCCTGAGAAATAGCTACTTTTATCGCAGTTACCGCCGGGGTATGCACGCGAGCATTGGCCAATAAATTAGCGACCACTTGGTGAATACGATTGCTATCACCAAGCGCGAAAATCTCAACGCTTTCTTCAAAAGTAATTGGATGATCAGGACCTGCGGCGCGAGCTGAGGCAACTGCATCGCTAATAACTTCCGTTAAATTAACAGGCTTAATC
>JBPCTD010000052.1:0-10666 GCA_051006515.1 Candidatus Nanopelagicaceae bacterium
TAGGTGTTGGCCCCAGAACTTTAGGAAAACAACACCCTGGAAGTTGGGCTAGAAGTGGTGCGCTAATTTCTTATGCGCTATCAGTTTTCTTAGGGCCAATTACTCGATTGCTGATTGCAATCGGTAATGCGATAACACCAGGTAAAGGATATAAATCTGGACCATTTGCAAACGAAGAAGAACTTCGAGATTTGGTAGACCAAGCACACGAACGTGGGCTAGTTGAAGAAGATGAACACGAAATGATCCATTCGGTTTTCGAACTTGGCGACACATTGGTTCGTGAATTAATGGTGCCACGTACAGAGATGGTTTGGATTGAAAGCGATAAGACATTAAGACAAGCACTTTCACTTGCTTTACGATCAGGTTATTCGCGCATACCAGTAGTCGGCGAGAGTATCGATCAGATTATTGGAATTGCTTACATCAAGGATCTCGCCAAGCGTTCACACGATCACCATGAAGCTGAACAAACTGAAAAAGTCGAACAATTAATGCGTCCTGTGGTCTTTGTTCCAGAAATAAAAAGCGCGGCAGAACTTTTGAAAGATATGCAGCGCGACCAAATTCATTTAGCGATTGTGGTTGACGAATATGGTGGAACTGCAGGTTTGATCACCATCGAAGACATCATCGAAGAGATTGTCGGAGAAATAGCAGATGAATTCGACGATGAAGACGAGCAATTTAACTGGCTATCTGAAGATAAATTGCGTGTTCAGGCAAAGGTTCACATCGAAGATGTGGCCTCTGAAATTGAAGTTGAATTAGATCCCGAACTTATTGATGGGGTAGATACCATCGGTGGATTGATGGCTAAAGTTTTAGGCCGTGTGCCGATTCCAGGTTCGACTTTCAATTTGGCTGGTTGGAAAGTTACTGCTGAACGCCCTATCGGTAGACGCCGTCGTATTAGTAGCATGATCTTGGAACGGCAAGTAAGTGATCGTGATAGCGAAGTGGAGTTGTAACCTTGCGAATAATTAGATTTACTCCAAAACAAGATAGCGCACTTAATGCAGAGCTCGGAAGCGATCCGTTATTTGGACTACTGGAAGATGATTTAAAAACAGTCGCAGTTATTAATGGCGATCCAATCTTTAGCGGAGTATCTAAAAATGGAAAGTTAACTAATTTAGATGAAGTTAAGTTACTTGCTCCAGTTTTACCGCGAAGCAAGGTGGTGTGCGTAGGTAAGAATTATTCAGATCACGCAAAAGAGATGGGCGGGGAGGTACCAGCAGAGCCAATCATCTTTTTAAAGCCAAATACTTCCGTTGCTGGACCAAATGATGTAATTAATTGGCCGTGGATGTCTGAGCGCATTGATCATGAAGCAGAATTAGCAATCGTAATTGGCAGAATTTGTAAGGATGTTCCTAAAGAGCGTGCAAATGAAGTTATCTTTGGTTACACAATTGGTAACGACATTACTGCACGCGATCTGCAATCCAGAGATGGCCAATGGACTAGAGCAAAAGGTTTCGACACTTTCTGCCCAATCGGACCTTGGATTGATACCGACTTCATCCCAGGAAATCAGGAAATTACTTGCACCGTAAATGGTGAGGTTAAGCAACGTGGCACACTAAATCAGATGATGTTTGATGTGCCAGAGATTATTCACTTTATTTCATCTGTGATGACGTTGCTTCCAGGAGATGTGATTTTGACAGGCACTCCAGCGGGAATCGGACCAATCCCGGAAAAAGGAAGCGTAACCTGCGCAATTTCAGGTCTTGGGGAGTTAACCAATAAACTCAGCGCCCGTGGCTAACAAATCAAATAAAGAGATTCGCGTCCGATTCGCACCATCTCCAACTGGAGATCTGCATGTTGGAAATATTCGCACGGCTTTATTTGATTGGGCATTTGCGCGCCATACTGGCGGCACTTTTATTTTTCGAATTGAAGATACTGATAAAGAACGCGTAACTGATGAATACATTCAACGCGCAATCGATACCCTGAAATGGCTTGGTTTAAATTGGGATGAAGGTCCAGAAGTAGGTGGTCCAAATGGTCCATATCTACAATCCGAGCGCTTACATATTTACAAAGAGTGGGCTGACAAATTCTTAGAAACAGGCGCGGCTTATCACTGCTACTGCAGCGCAGAAGAACTTGAAGCAGAACGCGAACGTCAACGTGCGGCAAATGTTGCTCCTGGTTACGGCGGTAGCTGTCGAACATTAACTTCTGAACAGATTGCAAAGTATCAATCCGAAGGCCGCAAACCAGTGCTTCGCATGCGGATGGATGATGGCCTTACTACTTTCGTTGATGAAATTCGTGGTGAAGTATCGTTTGATCATAAGTATGTGCCAGATTTCGTATTGATGCGCGCTGATGGTTCTCCGCTATATACCTTGGCGGTAGCTGTTGATGACGTTTTGATGAACGTAACTCACGTTTTGCGTGGTGAAGATTTGCTTTCATCTACCCCAAGACAGATTCAAGTTTATAAAGCAATGGGTTTAAAGCCAGACCAATATCCAACTTTTGCCCATCTACCATTCGTGATGGGTCAAGACAACGCCAAACTTTCAAAACGAAATGGTGAAGTCTCAATCGCGTGGTATCGCGAACAAGGTTTCTTGCCAGAAGCAATCTGCAATTACTTAGCTCTACTTGGTTGGTCTCCAGGAGATGATCGCGAAGATATAACCATGAAAGAGTTGGTCGAACTCTTTGAAGTTCACGACGTACATTCATCGCCTGCCCGCTTTGATATGAAGAAGCTAGAAGCAATTAATGGTGACAAAATACGCGCCCTAACAGCTGAAGAATTCTTAAATTGGTCTCTACCATTTTTAAAAGATGCCGGAGTTATAACTGGTAGCCCAGCAGAGCTAGAAATTGTGAAGAAAGCGCTACCGATCATCCAAGAGCGCATCGTGAAACTTGCTGAAATTCCAGCTATGTTGAAATTCCTCTTTGTTGAAAAACTTGAAATTGAATCGGAATCAAAGAGCAAGATCCAAGATGAGCAGAGCAAGAATGTTTTATCTCGGACTTTAGAAGTCTTGGAACCAATTGACACTTGGAACCATGAAACAATTGAAGCAGCGCTTCGAGTGGCATTAATTGACGAACTTGGGTTAAAGCCAAGAATTGCATTTGGCGCAGTGCGCATCGCTGCAACCGGAAGTCATATCTCACCTCCGCTATTTGAATCGATGGAATTACTTGGCAAAGAAGCCTCTATTTCACGCATCAAAAGCGCACTAAATAGCTAGATAACTCGGCTCAATTAGTTTTTAGAGTTATCCGTAGGTAAACTACGCGGGCAGTAAATAATGGGGTATGGGGTAATTGGCAGCCCTGCTGATTCTGGTTCAGTAAGTCTTGGTTCGAGTCCAGGTACCCCAGCGCTTCACCTACAACTTAATAGCGTCAACTTAGTAATTTCCATAGACATCTTTTTTAGCTTTAATTATTTGTTTGTTCTAGCGGCCCCGTCGTCTAGCGGCCTAGGACTCTGGCTTCTCAAGCCAGCTACGAGGGTTCGAATCCCTTCGGGGCTACTGTTATCTCATGGATTCCGATTCCAATTTCACCACCAGTAATTCATCTAATTCATCTAATTCGTCTAATTCGTCTAGAAATCTTGCTTTGGAATTGGTGCGCGTAACTGAAACTGCCGCCATAGCCGCATCGCGTTGGGTAGGTCGCGGCGCGAAAGATGATGCTGATCAAGCAGCTGTTGATGCTATGCGTCAGATGATTTCAACCGTTGATATGAACGGCGTAGTCGTCATTGGCGAAGGCGAAAAAGATGATGCACCGATGCTTTATAACGGTGAGATTGTGGGCAATGGAATTGGAATGCATTGCGATGTAGCAGTCGATCCAATTGATGGCACCACGCTGACTGCAAAAGGTTTAAACAATGCAATCGCCGTAATCGCATTAGCTGAACGCGGTGCGATGTTCGATGTAACCGGCGCTTTCTATATGAACAAGATTGCAACCGGTCCAGAAGCTGCCGGCGTCATTGATATAACTGCACCCGTTGCCGTTAATATCGAGAAAGTTGCGAAAGCAAAGAAAGTTCCAGCATACGACATCACTGTGGTTTTGTTAGATAGACCCAGGCACTCTCGATTGGCAGAAGAGATTCGTGCAACTGGTGCACGAATTAAATTTATAACCGATGGCGATGTAGCTGGTGCCGTGCTTGCCGCCAGACCAAATACCGGCGTTGATCTTTTAATGGGAATTGGTGGCACTCCTGAGGGAGTAATTGCCGCCTGCGCCATGCGCTGTATTGGCGGAGAGATTCAAGGGCAGTTTGCGCCGCAATCAGACAAAGAGCGCGAAATGGCAGAGAGCGCAAAGCTTGATTTAACTCAAGTTTTCACTGCTAAAGACTTAGTTAAAGGTGATGATATTTTCTTTGCCGCAACGGGAATTACAGACGGTGAACTCTTAGATGGCGTCAGATTTAATGAGCGTTGCATGACTTCGCAATCTTTAGTCATGCGGGCTAAGTCGCATACGATTAGAACAATTTCTAGCGAGCACCCACACCGCTACTAGATAAAACTATTTCGGGTTCTTAGCTAAATATTCTGAAAGCTTTGCAGCGGTAGCGACGACTGCTGCTGCATGTAAGCGTCCAGGTTGACGACCAAGACGTTCAATGGGACCGCTAATACCTACTGCAGCAATAACTTTATTATTTGGACCACGAACTGGGGCAGAGACTGATGCTACGCCTGCTTCACGTTCTCCGACTGATTGCGCCCAACCGCGACGTCTAACTGCCGCTAAATGAGCCGCAGTAAATTTTGCTTTACCAAGTGCGCGATGGATTTTCTCTGAATCTTCCCAAGCAAGTAGAACTTGTGCTGCAGAACCAGCTTGCATTGTTAGCGCGGCTCCAACAGGAACAGAGTCACGTAAACCAGATAATCTTTCAGCGACTGCAACGCAGACGCGTTGATCTCCTTGGCGCTTATATAACTGAGCGCTTTCACCAGTGGCATCGCGAAGCGCTGCTAAGGCCGGAGCGCTTGCTGCTAATAAGCGATCTTCACCGGCTGCTGCAGCCAATTCGCTATTTCGTTTTCCTAAAACAAATCTGCCAGTAAGGTCACGAGAAACTAAGCGATGGTGTTCAAGCGCTACCGCCAATCTATGTGCGGTGGGGCGGGCAATCCCAGTTACCGCCACTAACTCGGAAAGGGAGTGTGGCCCGCTTTCTAGCGCTGCCAGAATGCTGACGGCTTTATCTAAGACGCCAACTCCGCTATTCTTTCTGTCCACGGCATGAGATTAGCATCTCAAAATATGGATAGCAAGATAAGGCAGGAGAGGCTTAGAACAATGGGCAAGACACTCGCAGAGAAGATTTGGGACGATCATGTGGTTCGTTCAAAAGCTGGCGAACCAGACCTGCTCTATATTGATTTACATCTAATTCATGAAGTAACTAGCCCACAAGCATTCGATGGATTACGTCTTACTGATAGAAAAGTACATCGTCCTGATTTAACTTTGGCGACCGAAGATCATAATGTGCCGACTTTAGATATTGATAAGCCAATTGCAGATCCGGTTTCAAAGTTACAAGTTGATACTTTACGTAAGAATTGCGAAGAGTTTGGCGTGCGTATCCACTCACTTGGCGATATCGAGCAAGGAATTGTGCACGTAGTTGGTCCACAACTTGGTTTAACGCAGCCAGGTATGACCATAGTTTGCGGAGATTCTCATACCTCAACACATGGAGCATTCGGAGCGCTGGCATTTGGAATTGGTACCTCAGAAGTAGAACATGTTTTGGCAACTCAAACTTTGCCGCTTAAGCCATTTAAAACTATGGCAATTAATGTCGAAGGAAATTTGAAGGAAGGCGTAACTGCTAAAGACATTATTTTGGCTGTAATTGCGAAGATCTCGACTGGCGGTGGCCAAGGCTATGTTCTTGAGTATCGCGGAGAAGCGATTCGTAAACTTTCAATGGAAGCGCGAATGACAATCTGTAATATGTCGATTGAAGCAGGCGCTCGCGCTGGATTAATTGCGCCAGATCAAACAACATTTGATTACATTAAAGGCAAAGCTCATGCCCCCGAAAATTGGGATGAAGCGCTTGCTTATTGGTCGACTTTGTATACAGATAGTGATGCCAAGTTTGACGCCGAAGTGTCATTAAATGCAGATGAGTTATCGCCTTTTGTAACTTGGGGAACCAACCCTGGACAAGGTGTTCCGCTTAATGCAGCAGTTCCTAATCCCGCCGAAATGAAAGATCCAGAAGAGCGTGGAGCAGCAGAGCGAGCGCTGGAATATATGGGACTTACTGCAGGTACCCCAATGAAGCAGATTCCAGTAGATACCGTATTTCTTGGCTCATGCACCAATGGTCGCATTGAAGATTTACGAGCTGCAGCTGCAATTATTCAGGGCAAGAAAATCTCTAATTCTTTGAGAATGTTAGTAGTTCCAGGTTCTGCCAGAGTAAGACTTCAAGCAGAAGCTGAAGGTTTAGATAAAGTATTTATCGATGCTGGCGCAGAGTGGCGAAGCGCTGGATGTTCAATGTGTCTTGGTATGAATCCAGATCAGTTAAAGCCAGGCGAGCGCAGCGTTTCAACATCAAATAGAAATTTTGAAGGTCGACAGGGTAAAGGTGGTCGCACCCATCTGGCATCACCACTTGTTGCAGCAGCGACTGCGTTAAAGGGAACGCTGGCATCGCCAGCTGATTTGTAAGGAATCTACAAGGAGAAGAAAATGGATAAGTTTCTAACTCATACCGGTATCGCAGTTCCACTTCGTCGATCAAATGTAGATACTGATCAAATTATTCCTGCGGTTTACTTAAAGCGCGTTACTCGCTCAGGATTTGAAGATGGGCTTTTCGCTGCATGGCGTAACGATCCCGATTTCGTATTAAACAAACCAGAATACAAAAATGGCACCATCTTGGTTGCCGGCGTTGATTTTGGTACTGGTTCATCTCGCGAACACGCCGTTTGGGCGCTTCAGAATTATGGTTTTAAGGTCGTTATCTCATCCAGATTTGCGGATATTTTCCGTGGCAATAGCGCTAAGGGCGGATTATTAACTGTGATTTTGCCGCAAACAGAGATCGAACGTCTTTGGGAGCAGATTGAAAAAGCGCCAGATACCCAAGTAACCGTGAATTTGGAAAGTAAGAAAGTTAGCTACTCTGGCCATGAAGTCGACTTCGAAATTGATGATTACACCCGTTGGAGATTGATGGAAGGCCTTGATGACATCGGACTTACGATGCAACATCTAGATGAAATCGCGAAATTCGAAGATAAGCGACCATCCATTAAGCCGAAAACCCTACCTATTAAGTAAATTTAAGTAATTTTTCGGAAAATTCGCGGCAATTTGTAAAACTCTCAATTATTAGTTGAGAGTTTTTTGCTAGTTTTTATGAATAAATATTGGATTTTTTGCGATTTGGTTAAAAAAAATTATCCGCGACACGCTGCAAATAAGCGAAAAATAAGGTTTTTATCAGCGTAAGTTTTAACTACTTGATGCAAACGCATCAAATTTACGCGTAAATAGAGGAAAGTAAATGAATAAGACCCAATTTATTGCGTCGTTAGCTCCATTTTTCAACGGCAGCAAGAAAGAAGCAGCTTACGCTGTAGATGTCGTATTTGATTCAATTACTCGCAACATCCAAAAGGGTGAAGATGTAACAATCAACGATTTCGGTAAGTTTAAGAAGGTAGATCGCAAGGCACGTAAGGGTCGTAACCCATTCACCGGCGAAACCATTCAGATCAAGGCGAGCAAGAAGCCACGCTTCCTCCCTGCAAAGGCGCTTAAGGAAGTTATCTCAGGCGATCGCAAGCTAGGTCCAGCTCCAAAGCCAGCTGCAGCTCCTGCACCAAAGGCAGCAGCTAAGAAGGCAGCTCCAAAGAAGGCAGCAAAGAAGGCAAAGCCAGCTAAGAAGTCTGCAAAGAAGGCAAAGCCAGCTAAGAAGGCTGCGAAGGGCAAGAAGCGCAAGTAAGTTAATTTGATTAAAGGGCCATCGAATTTCGGTGGCCCTTTAGTTTTTCATCCATAGACTTATCACTATGAAACCACCAAGTGGCAAACCTCTTGGAAATAATCTCGGTTATCGCATCGGAACCAGAATCATGATTCCGATCATGAAAGCCATAACCAAAAGAGATTGGCAAGATACCCACAATATTCCAAAAAGTGGGGCAGTAGTTTTTTATAGTAACCACGTTTCTTATCTGGATGCTCTGGTTTTAGCTCATTTAACTTATGAAAATGGTCGGGCAGTTCGATTTATCGGCAAAGAAGCGGTCTTCAAGCTTCCAATCGTTGGTTGGGTGTTAAGGAAAGCAGAACAGATTCCGGTTAAACGCCAGAGCGATAGCGCAGCGGTTGCACTTTCAGAAGCAATTGCTGCTTTGAAAATGGGACATGCAATTGCAATTTACCCAGAGGGAACTTTGACACGCGATCCAAATCTTTGGCCAATGACTGGAAAAACTGGAGCGGTTAGATTGGCACTCGCCGCAGGTGCGCAGCTAATTCCAATTGCTCAATGGGGAGATCATTTAATTTGGCCACCTTATTCCAAAACGCTAAAGCTATTTCCACGAAAATTGGTAACCATGAGAGTCGGAGATCCAGTTGATATCTCCAAGTGGCAAGGCCAAGTAGACGACGCTGATGCCATGGAAGCTGCCACGGCACATATTATGAAAACGCTATCGGGCATGGTCGGTCAATTAAGGCAAGAAGAGCCACCAAGCGAACTTTTTGATATTAGAAAGAGCGATTTACCTAGAACAGGTAATTTTAAGAAGAAATCTAAAGATAGCAAGTAGCATTAGCAATTAAGCAAAGCAGAATCAAAAAGAAGAGATTTAGGGAGATTCTAGTTTGAAGAAGGTAGCAGTTATATGCGGTGGCCGCAGTAGCGAGCATGAGATTAGTTGTATCTCAGCAAGCGGCATCATCTCTGCTATCGATAAGAATCGGTATCAACCTTCTTTAATCGGAATTACCAAATCTGGTCGTTGGGTTAAATTGCCAACCGATACTCGATTTGAAATCAAAGATGGGAATTTACCTGAAGTTCCGGAAGGTGCACCCGCAATTGCGTTAGAAGAAATTGGCGCAGATGTAATTTTCTCCATTTTGCATGGACCGTATGGTGAAGATGGCACCATTCAAGGGCTATTTGAAATGCTAGATAAGCCATATGTTGGAAGTGGAGTATTAGCTTCCGCGATTGCAATGGATAAACATTTCGCCAAAGAGATCTTCAATAGCCACGGCATTAAGACAGCGCCAGGCGTTGCAATCAAAGAGGGCGATCCAATTCATGATTATGGTTTTGGCTATCCAGTTTTCGTAAAGCCGGCACGAGGTGGTTCATCGCGCGGAACTCATAAAGTAAAGAGCGCCGCCGAACTAGAACCAGCCATAAAGGATGCATTTAAATATGATCGCAAAGTAATGATTGAAAAAGCGATAGTCGGTCGCGAAATTGAATGTGCAGTCCTAGAGCGCGATGGCAAAATCGAATGTTCACTGCCTGGCGAAATCAAAATTAACCCAAGATTTGAATTCTATGATTTTGAAGCAAAATACTTAGATGGCGCTACTTCCGTTGAAGTGCCTGCTCAAGTTGAAAAGAGTGATGAAATCAGAGCTGCAGCTATCGAAGCATTTAATGTACTGGGTTGCTCCGGTTTAGCGCGCGTTGATTTTTTCTATACCCAAAAGAACGAAATTATCATTAATGAATTAAATACTTTGCCAGGATTTACTCCGACTTCGGTTTTCCCAAGGCTGTGGCAGGCAACTGGTTTAAATTACGCAGAGGTTATTTCTGCACTAATTGAAACAGCTTTGACTAGAACAAATTCAATACTAAATTAACTTCTTAATTAATTTTTAAATTAATGAAAATTTCCAGTTACTGGGCAAGTTAAAGTTCGAGTAATTCCAGGAACTGCTTGAACTTTGCCAAGAATGACGCGACCAAAATCTTCCATTGATGGAGCTTCGCATCGCATGATGACGTCATAAGGACCGGTTACGCCTTCTGCCAAAGTGACTCCTGAAATTGCAGAGACTGCTTGGGCTACAGATGAAGCTTTTCCGACCTCAGTCTGAATCAAGATATATGCCTGAACTGACATGCGCTTGCTCCTTTCGGGTTTTACCGAAACCAAATTTATCCCATAAGTTTTACTCATGGCTAGTCCTCGAGATGGAAAAGAAGTACGTGCAACGCATCGTTGGAGCGAGCGTGAGTTAATTCGTAACATTTCGGAAATATTTGGTGAGAGTAATTCTGATCTGCTCGTTGGAATTGGGGATGATGCTGCGGTTGTAGCAAGACCAGATAGTGCGGTGGTTGTTACTACCGATATGGCAGTTGAAGATGTTCACTTCAAACTTGATTGGTCTGACCCATTTCAAATCGGGCAGAAGATTGCAGCTGCCAATTTGGCAGATATTTTTGCAATGGGCGGAAAACCAAAATATTTAACAGTAGCGATGGCTGCAACAGGCAACGAAGAGCTAGCTTGGATGTTAGATGTTGCTAAAGGAATTGCACATGAAGCGCATTTAGTAGGTGCCCAAGTAATCGGTGGCGATCTTTCGAAATCGGAAATAATAGTTATTTCAATAA
>JBPCTD010000053.1:0-12458 GCA_051006515.1 Candidatus Nanopelagicaceae bacterium
CGTCCAGGTTTTCCTGGCGGACAACGTCCAGGTTTTGCAGCGCGTCCACAACAAGGTGGACCAGGTTTCGCAGGCGGACAACGTCCAGGTTTTGCAGCGCGTCCACAACAAGGTGGCAGACCTGGTGGACCAGGTGGTGCAGGTGGCGGTTCGCCTTACAAACCAGGTGGTGCACCAGGTGGACAAGGTGGACAAGGTGCAGCTGGCGGACAACGTCCAGGTTTTCAAGGTCGTCCAGGACAAGGTGGACGTCCAGGTCCAGGTGGTCGCGGTAATACCGCTGGCGCATTTGGTAAGGGCGGATCAAAGAAGAGTAATAAACAAAAGAGTAAGAAAGCGTTGCGTGATGATTTCGAAAACATGCAAGCGCCAACTCTTGGCGGCGTAAAGGTTCCACGCGGCGATGGCAGCACTGTTATTCGTATGCGTCGCGGCTCTTCATTATCTGATTTCGCAGAGCGCATAAATTGCGATGCCGCGCAGCTAGTTCAAGCGCTATTCCAATTAGGTGAAATGGTTACCGCAACTCAATCAGTTGATGATGATACTTTCGCAATTCTAGGTAGCGAACTTGGCTATGTTATTCAGATCGTTTCTCCAGAAGATGAAGATCGCGAGATTCTGCAATCATTTGATATCGATCTAAGCGCAGAGCTTGAAGATATCGATCAAGAGAATTTAGAAGCGCGGCCTCCAGTTGTCACTGTAATGGGTCACGTTGATCATGGTAAGACTCGTTTGCTTGATGCGATCCGTCAGACTGAAGTTATCAAAACTGAAGCCGGCGGAATTACTCAACATATTGGCGCTTATCAGATCCACCATGATCATGATGGCGTTAATCGTGCGATCACCTTTATCGATACTCCAGGTCACGAAGCCTTTACTGCAATGCGCGCTCGCGGTGCCAAAGTCACCGATATCGCAGTCCTTGTGGTGGCAGCTGATGATGGCGTGATGCCGCAGACCATTGAAGCGTTAAATCACGCACAGGCAGCAGATGTGCCAATCGTGGTTGCAGTTAACAAAGTTGATAAAGAGGATGCAAATCCCGCAAAGGTTCGTCAACAATTAACTGAATACAACTTGATTGCTGAAGAGTACGGCGGAGACACTATTTTCGTAGATGTTTCAGCAAAAGCTGGAAAAGGTATCAACGAACTTATCGATGCCATTCTTCTAACTGCAGATGCGGCAATTGATTTACGCGCTGTTGCAGATGATGCTGCCCGTGGTGTTGCTATCGAAGCTCACCTAGATCGTGGTCGCGGTCCAGTTGCAACTGTTCTAGTTCAACGCGGAACACTAAATGTTGGCGATGCAATTGTTGCCGGTGGGGCCTTCGGTCGTGTTCGTGCGATGCTAGATGAATTCGGCAAGAATGTTGAATTTGCAACACCGTCTCGCCCAGTTCAGGTTCTCGGTTTCACTTCAGTTCCTGATGCCGGAGACACCTTCCTTGTTGCCGACGAAGATCGCACTGCTCGACAGATTGCAGAGAAGCGTCAAGCAGCAGAGCGCAATGCGCAGCTAGCAAAGGCGCGAAAGAAAGTTTCGCTGGAAGATTTCATGGAGCAATCCAAGATCTCTACTCTCAACTTGATCATCAAGGGCGACGTATCTGGTTCGGTAGAAGCGCTCGAAGATGCACTGATGCAGCTTGATGTCGGCGCTGAAGTTGATCTTCGCGTTATTCACCGCGGTGTAGGTGCAATCACTAAGTCAGATATCACCTTGGCTTCTGCATCAACTGCCGTAGTAATTGGCTTTAACGTAAAGCCAGAACTAGCAACTGCACAATATGCAGATGCCGAAGGCGTGGAAGTTCGCTTCTATTCAGTCATCTATAAGGCAATCGAAGATATCGAACTATCACTTAAGGGAATGCTCAAGCCAGAGTACGAAGAAGTTGTTATCGGTAACGCGGAAGTTCGCGAAATCTTTAAGTCTTCAAAGGCCGGCTTGATTGCAGGTTCATTGGTACAAGATGGCATCATCCGACGCAACGCTAAAGCTCGCGTACTTCGCGGGGGCACAGTTGTCGCTGATGATCTAACTGTCGAATCATTGAAGCGCTTCAAGGAAGATGCCACCGAAGTTCGTGAAGGTTACGAATGCGGTATTGGCGTTGGCTACAAAGAGATTGCAATCGGAGACGTAGTTCAAGTCTTTGAAATGCAGGAAAAGAAGCGTGCCTAAATGTCAGTTCGTTCTGAGAAGGTTGCAGACCGCATAAAGGTAGTAGTGGCAAGAACTTTAGAAACTAAAGTTAAAGATCCGCGTTTGGGATTTGTCACTATCACTGATGTGCGCGTAACTGGCGACCTCCAGAACGCTTCTATTTTCTACACTGTTTTTGGCGATCACGATCAGCAAGCAAAAACTAAAGCAGCACTTGAATCTGCCAAAGGTTTACTGCGCTCTGCTGTAGGTCATGAACTTGGTACTCGCATCACACCAACCCTTGAATTCTTTAGCGATGCACTTCCAGAAGCTGCACAACAGATGGAATCGCTACTCTCTGAAATCAAAAAGCACGATGAAGAGATCGCGCAGCAGGCACAGAAGGCAAAGCCAGTAGTCGAAAATGCCTACAAGCAACCTAAGCACTAACGCTTTTCTAGTTATTGATAAGCCAGGTGGCGTAACCAGCCATGATGTTGTGGCCAAAGCGCGCAAAGAGTTAAAGACCAGAAAAATTGGCCATGCCGGAACTTTAGATCCGATGGCAACTGGGGTTTTAGTGCTCGGTGTCGGTGATGGCACTCGGTTATTGCAATACATCACTGCTGGAGTAAAAAAATATGATGCCACAGTAAAACTTGGAGCGCTGACTTCAACTGATGATAAAGAGGGCGAAGTGATTGCAACTACTGAAATTCCTTCAGACATCCCTGCCACATTTGCCAAGCAAGTGGGCAAAATTATGCAGAAACCTTCTAAAGTTTCGGCAATCAGAATTGATGGAAAGCGCGCTTACGATTTAGTTCGCGAAGGAGTGGAAGTTGATATTCCAGCGCGAGAAGTTGAAGTTTACGATTTAACAATCAATGATGTGCGTGGCGACGAAGTCGATATCTCAGTTACCTGTAGCGCGGGCACTTATATTCGCGCCATTGCTCGTGATTGCGGCGGACATTTAACCGCGCTTCGCCGCACTCAAGTCGGTGCCTTTGATCTTTCCATGTCAGATAAATTATTAGATATCGCAGAAGTTGCAGGCAAGCTATTTACTCCAAGACAGCTAACGCCACACGAAGCCGAACAGATGCGTTATGGTCGCGATATCGAAGCAACTGGCGTCAACGGAATTGTCGCTGCAATTACGCCGGATGGAAAACTCGCTGCCTTACTTGAAGATAAAGAGGGGAGTGCAAAGCCCTTTACGGTCTTTGTAAAATAATCAGATGCGTTTATCTTGGAAGCCAGAACTAATCAAAGGTGGCACCGTTGTAATCGGTAACTTTGATGGTGTTCATGCTGGCCATCAGCAATTGCTCCAAGATGCGCATAAGTTTGGTAATCCCGTTGTGGCTATGACTTTTGAACCGCACCCAACTACGCTTTTTGCCCCAGATAAAGCGCCAACCCATTGAACTTCTCTTGATTCTCGTATCAATCTACTTTTAAAACATGGCGCTGACGCTGTTGTAGTAATTGATTTTGATAAGGAATTTGCCAATTTAGAGCCAGAGCAATTTGTGAACCAAGTATTAATCAATCAACTAGAAGCAAGAGCTGTGGTAATTGGTACCAACTTTACATATGGCAAAGGTGCAGCTGGTAAAGCAGAAGATTTAAAGAACTACGGCTTCCAAGTTGAAGTACATAATTTGCAGGAAAGTAATGGCGTAATCTCGTCTACCCGAATTCGTAATTTAATCTTTGAAGGCGATATTGAGCTAGCGAATTTGTTACTTGGCCATAAATTCACACTTGAAGGAATTGTGGTGCACGGCGAAAAACGTGGACGCGAAATTGGATACCCAACCGCAAACTTAGGTTTAAGCGGCAATTGGACCATTCCAGCTGATGGCATCTACGCCGGTTGGCTTGAAGTTGAAAATCAGAAATGGCCAGCTGCGATTTCTATCGGTACCAACCCCACATTCGAAGGAATCAGAGCGCGCCAAGTTGAAGCATATGCACTTGATCAAGAGGGACTTAATCTTTATGACAAGAACGCAAAATTCATCTTTGGTTGGCGTCTTCGCGACACTATCAAATTTGATGGCTTAGAACCGCTACTTGCGCAGATGAAATTAGATTGCGATCAAGCACGCCAACTTACAGCCCAGTAATTCTGAGTAATCACATTACTTTCACATGATTTCTAATGTGAAATGCAATGATGCGGTCGTACATTCTTGGTATGAATATAGAGATCTCAAGGCGCTCTCTACTTACTGCCGCAGCGCTCGGCTACGTTTCACAAATCTTAGGTAAAGCTACATCTGCTTGGGCGGTACCGAGCATTAATTTGATTCTTGGTAGACCGACAAACAGCACAATTGCAGTTAGCTTAATGAGTAGTGAAGCGATAACTGCCAATGTGGAGTTCGGCACCACTGGCCGCACTTTTGCAAGCAAGAGCGCTATTGTTCAACTAACGCCAAATCTGCCAAGCGTATTTGAACTTAAAAATCTAAAAGCAAATACTAAGTATTTCTATCGAATTCGATACAAGAGCTCTGGCACTTCTATCTCAAGCCTAAGCAAGGTTTATTCATTCCAAACTCAAAGAAGCACCGGCAAGAATTTCAGCTTCTCTTTGCATGGTGATACCCACCCAGAACGAGCTGGCAAGATGTTTAACTCCGAGTTGTATTACGTGACTATGGGCAATGTTGCTAAACAAAATAATGATTTCCATCTTTTGCTTGGCGATGATTTCAGCATCGATCCATTGATCGGAAAAGGCCAGGCAACAAAAGTAAACGTGGAGAAGATCTATCGCACCCAAAGAGATTGGCTTGGCACTATCGGTGCAACGACTCCAATTTTCTTGGTAAATGGCAACCATGAACAAGCAGCGCAATATCTTTTAGATGGCAGCACTACCAATCCAGCAGTTCTAGCAGGCAATGCTAGAAATCTTTTCTATCCGCTACCTGCACCAGATAATTTTTATACCGGTGACCCACTTGATGTTCCAGGTATTGGAAAACTTCGCGACTATTACAGTTGGACTTGGGGCGATGCTCAATTCATCACTATTGATCCTTACTGGCATTCAAAATATGCAGTAGATAATGTTGCGGGAATAGATCAAGCGGCAGTAAATAAAGGCGCAAACAATCAGAAGACGAAAGACCTCTGGCAAGTTGGCATTGGCGACGAGCAATATGCCTGGCTGAAGCAAACATTGGAAACTTCAAAAGCAAAGTACATTTTTATCTTTGCACATCACGTTATGGGTACTGGCCGCGGCGCAGTCGAAATATCTACTGATTATGAATGGGGCGGTAGAGATCCAAAGGGCCAAACCACATTCAAGGAACAGCGACCTAATTGGGAGCTACCGATTCATGACTTAATGGTTAAACATAAAGTTTCAATATTCTTTCAAGGCCATGATCATATTTTCGTCACACAAGAGCGTGATGGGCTTATTTACCAATCTATGCCTAATCCAGCAGATAGCACTTTCTCAATGTTCAATTCTGATGCTTACAAAACTGGAACTAAGGCTCCAAATTCTGGACACGTCCAAGTTCAGGTAAGTAGCGTGGAAGCTAAAGTTTCATACTACCTAGCTGCACGTGCTCAAGATACAACTCGAAAGAATATGGACCTTGCGCATACATACTCAGTAAATCCGAGGTCTATTTAAAATGACGGAAAAATTTGCAAAGTTTTTAGCAAATCTAAGTAGAAGAAATCTTTTAAAAGCCATTCCACTAGCCTTTTTGCCGGTTACAAACGCCGAAGCTGCCACATTAAATGTGTCTTACAAGGTAGAACTTCCAACTCAACCCACTGCAGCTCGAATCAGAGTAACTACTAACCAAAATATTAAGGGTTATGTTGAATACGGCTACTCCAAAGGCAAGTACACATTTAAGAGTGCAACCAGTACCCTGAAATCTGGAAATAGCTCTGTTATTACTCTAAATAGTTTGAAGCCAAAGACAACTGTTTATTTTCGATTGCGGTATGCGCTAAATACTTCTGGCGTTTATCTTGCTAAAACCGCAGCATCATTTGTGACGGCAGAGGTCGGTACAAATACCACGTTTGCTGTGCAAGCAGATCCACATATGGATGAAAACTCTGATGCCACCGTTTATACAAAAACTTTGGAGCAGATTGTGGCTGCGTCACCTGCCTTTCTATTGGATTTAGGTGACATATTTATGGTCGATAAGTTAAAAGATAAGAGCGAAGCAAATATCCGGGCCCGATTTGAATTGATGAAAGGTTTCTATAACAAGTTAGGTTCAGTTCCACTAAAGATTTGCCTTGGAAATCACGATGGGGAGTTGGGCTACAGCCAGTTCAATACCAAGAAATATAGGGCTGAATACTTTCCAGAGCAGACTGGTGAGTTGGCATATTTCTCAATTACTGGGCCAGATCAATTACATATTGTCCTAGATCCATTTACCTACACCATGGTCAATCCAAAGTCAGATGGTTGGCAATGGACACTTGGCAAAACACAATATGACTGGCTGATTTCAACTTTACAGAATTCAAAGGAACGATTTAAATTCGTTTACATTCACCATTTACTTGTTGGAGATGCTCAGTCTCGCGGCGGTGTAGAGATTGCAATGCGCAATGAATGGGGCGGAAACAACGTTGATGGCAGTTATGGATTTGATACCCAGCGACCAGGTTGGGGTAAACCAATTCATCAATTGCTTAAAGAACATGGCGTGGCAATAGTTTTCAAAGGTCATGATCATCTTTATGTTAAGCAAGAGCTTGAGGGAATCATCTATCAAACCGTTCCACAACCAAGTCATCCTGGCGACAAGATCAACGTAAGCCAATATGGCTATCTATCAGGTAAGGGTGTTGGTGGTTCAGGCTTTATTAAAGTCAGAACAGCAGAAAATTCTTGCTATGTAGATTTTGTGAAATTTGATGGCAGCATCGCCGATAGTTACACCAACGTGGTTTCCTAAGTCTTGAACTCTTGAACTCTTGAATGGGCCGTATTTCCGCTAGAAACTACTCCGATTAGCCTTATCGGCCGCTCTAAATTAGAATCAGGGTGCTTAAAACGGAGAAAACCGTGATTCGTGCGTCAGACCGAATCACCTCGTTTTAACACTAACTAAAAAAGGAGTGCCCAATGGCGCTAACACCAGATGCAAAAAAGAAGATTGTTGCGCAATACGGCGCTTCACAAAATGACACCGGTAGCCCAGAGGCTCAGGTCGCGTTACTTTCAAAGCGCATTGATGACCTAACCGAGCACCTAAAGACAAACAAGAACGATCACCACAACCGTCGTGGTTTGTTACTTCTTGTTGGTCAGCGTCGTCGTATTTTGCAGTACCTTGCAAAGACCGACATCAGTCGCTACCGCGCAATTATTGAAAAACTCGGCATCCGCCGATAAACAATTAAACCTACGGGGACAGAAGTAATGGTCTCCGGTAGTGGTTTTCAAAAAGTATAAAACTTTTTGCAAACTTCGATCGTAGATTCATTTCTCTCGTCGCCCGTGGGTTCGAAGAGAATGGAGCGACCCATGGAGGGTCAAGACGTTAAGCATGCCGTTGCAGTTATAGACAACGGAAAGTTCGGTAAGCGAGAGATTCGCTTTGAGACCGGTCGACTAGCAAAGCAAGCAGCTGGTTGTGCCACAGTTTATTTAGATGATGAAACAATGTTGCTTTCTGCAACCACAGTTTCAAAGTCACCAAAAGATCAATTCGACTTCTTCCCACTTACAGTGGATGTCGAAGAGCGTATGTATTCGATTGGAAAGATCCCAGGATCATTCTTCCGCCGCGAAGGTCGTCCAACAGAAGAAGCAATTCTTACCTGCCGTTTGATTGATCGTCCGTTACGTCCATCGTTCGTGAAGGGACTTCGTAACGAAGTTCAGATCGTCGTAACCGTAATGGCGCTAGATCCAGATCATATGTACGACGTAATCGCAATCAATGCTTCATCAATGTCTACCCAATTAGCTGGACTGCCATTTGCTGGTCCAGTTGGTGGCGTACGCGTGGCATTGATTGATGGACAATGGGTAGCTTTCCCAAATCATTCACAAGTTGAAAATGCAGTATTCGACATGGTGGTTGCAGGACGTATCGCTGATGGCGATGTGGCAATCATGATGGTGGAAGCTGAAGCAACTTCTAAGACCATCGAACTAATCAAAGGTGGCGCTACAGCACCAACCGAAGAGGTAGTTGCAGCAGGTCTAGATGCAGCAAAGCCATTTATCAAACAGCTTTGCGAAGCACAGATGAAATTGGCAAAGGTGGCAGCAAAGCCAACTGCCGAGTTCCCAGTATTTCTAGATTACCAAGCTGATGTTTTTGAAGCGGTAGAAGCAGAGGCAAAGAAGTCACTTGCAGATGCGCTAACTATTGCTGGCAAGCAAGAGCGGGAAACTAAGTTAGATGAAATCAGCGCATCAGTGGTTGAAAAAGTTTCACCAAAATTCGAGGGCCGCGAAAAGGAAGTTCCAGCAGCACTACGTTCATTAACTAAGAAATTAGTTCGCCAACGCGTACTTCGCGACAAGATTCGTATCGATGGTCGCGGTCTGCGCGATATTCGTCCGTTATCTGCTGAAGTTGAAGTAATTCCTCGCGTTCACGGTTCAGCTATTTTCGAACGTGGCGAAACACAAATCGTCGGTGTCACTACATTAAATATGTTGAAGATGGAGATGCAGCTAGATACCTTGAGTCCAGAGACTCATAAGCGCTACATGCACAACTACAACTTCCCACCATATTCAACTGGTGAAACTGGTCGCGTTGGTACACCTAAGCGTCGCGAAATCGGCCACGGAGCTCTTGCAGAACGCGCATTGGTTCCAGTACTTCCAACTCGCGAAGAGTTCCCATATGCAATTCGCCAAGTATCTGAAGCGCTCGGTTCAAATGGATCAACTTCGATGGGTTCTGTTTGTGCTTCAACACTTTCACTACTAAATGCTGGTGTGCCACTAAAAGCGCCAGTTGCTGGTATTGCAATGGGTCTAATCTCAGACGATGTCGATGGCAAAGTTGAATACGTTGCACTTACTGACATCCTTGGCGCAGAAGATGCATTCGGCGATATGGATTTCAAGGTAGCTGGAACAAAAGATTTTGTTACCGCGCTACAGCTTGATACCAAGTTAGATGGAATTCCAGCATCAGTTCTTGCTGGTGCGCTACACCAAGCAAAGGAAGCGCGTCTTGCGATTCTTGATGTGATGTCCGAAGCGATTGATACTCCTGATGAGATGTCACCACTTGCACCACGCATCATCTCAATCAAGATTCCAGTTGATCAGATCGGTGCTGTTATCGGCCCTAAGGGCAAGGTAATTAACCAGATTCAAGAAGAGACTGGTGCAGAGATTTCAATTGAAGACGACGGCACTATTTATATCGGTGCAACGGATGGCACTTCAGCTGATGCAGCTAAGGCGCAGATCAATGCGATTGCAAACCCAACCATGCCAGAAGTTGGCGAGCGTTACTTAGGTACCGTCGTTAAATTGGCACAGTTCGGTGCATTCGTGTCACTTCTTCCAGGAAAAGATGGTCTGCTACATGTATCTCAGATTCGCAAGATGCATGGCGGAAAGCGCATAGAAAATCTTGAAGAGGTCATGAAGGTTGGCGACAAGGTTCAGGTTGAGATCGCAGAGATCGATCCAAAAGGCAAGTTGTCTCTTGTCCCAGTATTGGATGAAGCAGCGAAATCTGAGTGATTAATCGAACGACTTTAGATTGCGGCTTACGTATCATCACTGATACCGATGCCACAGTTCGAAGCGCTTCGGTAGGTTACTTTGTAAATATTGGTTCTCGTGATGATGCGCCAGCAGAATCTGGCGCCTCACATTTTTTAGAGCACGTACTCTTTAAAGGCACTTCACGCCGTAACGCTAAAGAGATTTCATCTTCCATCGAAAATTTAGGTGGCGGAATTAATGCCTATACCACCAATGAATTCACAAGCTATTACGCCAAGGTCGTCGATGAAGATCTGCCGCTTGCTGTCGATGTTTTAAGTGATGTCATCACTAGCGCTGTGGTTACCGAAACTGAATTTGAGAATGAACGCAACGTAGTCTTCCAAGAGATGGCAATGCGCGATGATGATCCGCAAGATTGCGCCGAAGAAGCATTTGGTAGCGCTTTCTGGGGTGAACATCCACTTGGAATTTCAATTCTGGGCACCAAAGAATCTATGAATGCGATCACGCGCGATCAAATCTTTGATTACTATAAGCGGAATTATTTAGCTCAAACTATGGTGGTAAGCGCTGCTGGCAACATCAACCACGATAAATTTGTTGATCTTGTTAAGCAAAATCTAGAACGTGATAATTTCTTAGTTGGTAGTAATAAGCCAGTAGTTCGCGACTACAGCGCATTTACACCCAATTCTGCTACCAAAGTAAAAGTTCATAATGGCCAATTCGAACAGTGCAATCTTTTCCTAGGATTAGAAGCGATTGGCCGAAATGATCCACGTTCTATCGCCTTAAAAGTATTAACTATTGCTATCGGAAGCGGAATGTCATCCAGGTTATTCCAAGAGATCCGCGAGAAGCGCGGTTTGGTGTATTCAGTAGATGGACTTGTGCGCCGATACGTAGGTAGTGGTTATTTTGCAGTTTATGCAGGCTGCGCGCCAGATAAGGTTAAAGAGGTAGTAAAACTAGTCCGCGAAATTCTGCAAGATGTTGCAGCAAATGGAATTACAGATGAAGAATTTAATCGCGGCTAGAACGCGGTGCGCGCCGGCGTTTTACTAGCAGGTGAAGATTCTGCATATCGCATGGACCGTATCGGAAGCGCGGAAGTCTGGGATGGCTATGCCAAAAGCCCAGATGAGATGATGGCGGAGTTAAATTCAGTCTCTAAGGAGCAGGTCGAAGAAATTGCCCGCCAATTCTTTGTCAGACCGCTTACCCTTGGCCTTGCAGGACCGAATATGAATAGTTCAGATTTTGAGGAGCTACTTAAATGACAAATATGATCAAAGTGGCAGTACTTGGCGCTAAAGGTCGCATGGGCTCTGAAGTAGTTAAAGTAGTTGATGCGGCAGCAGATATGCAATTACATGCTGCAATTGATTTAGATGGCTCTATCGAATCTGCCAAAGGCGCTGACGTGGTAGTTGATTTCACTAATCCAGATGGCGTCATGAAAAATTTAGAATTTTTAATCAATAATGATTTAAATGTTGTGGTTGGAACCACCGGTTTTGATGCCGGTAAATTGGCAATGGTTGAAGGATGGCTAGCTAACCATCCTAAAGTTGGCGTATTTATTGCGCCTAACTTTGCCATCGGTGCAGTGCTAATGATGGAGTTTGCAAAACAGGCAGCGCCATTCTTTGAATCAGTTGAAATCATTGAGATGCATCATCCAAATAAAGTTGATGCACCATCTGGTACGGCAGCTCGAACTGCTGAGCTAATCAACGAAGCACGAAGCGCTATGCAGAAGCAACCAGATTCAACCAACAGTGGATTGCAAGGAGCGCGCGGAGCCAAGATTGGCGATGTGCCAATTCATTCAGTTCGTTTACGTGGCTTAGTCGCACATCAAGAAGTGCTCTTTGGTGGTCTAGGTGAAACGCTTACGATTCGCCATGATTCATTAGACCGAGTAGGTTTTATGCCAGGAGTTTTACTTGGCTGCAGAGAAATAATTAAGAAACCAGGGCTAACTATTGGATTGGAGAAATTCTTATGACAGATAACGAGACTTCATCAACTGGAATCACAATGTACGGCGCAGATTGGTGCGGAGATTGCCGCCGCTCAAAGCGTTTACTTGCAGAGCTAAATGTCTCTTACGACTTGGTCGATGTTGAAAAAGATCCAACTCAAATGGATAAAGTCATTGAAATCAATGGGGGAGCACAGAGCATCCCAGTAATTGTTTTCCCAGATGGCACACATATGACCGAACCATCAGATCCAGATTTACGCAAAAAGTTAGAAGAGTTAAAAGTAATTTAAGTTAATCGCACGATTAACGCAGAGACCAAGGCCGCGCTACCCACAACAATTGGGAAGCCGGCCTTTAGTCTTAGTGCAACTGCAGCAACTAGTAATCCCGCTGCGCGATGATCAATAACTAACTCTTTCTTGTCGGCAAAAGCTTGCACCGCCACCAGCGCGCTCAACATCGAAATAGGTAGCAGCGCATTTATCTTTCGCACGCCATCGCTTTCCAAAACTTTATTTGGAATTAACGTGCCAGAGTATTTGATTAAAAATGCAATAGCGGAGGTGCCGATAGTGGCAA
>JBPCTD010000054.1:0-17019 GCA_051006515.1 Candidatus Nanopelagicaceae bacterium
TCGTTGTAGTTATAGGGGCAATTTCTGCAGGGCTAGGTCGTTTCTTGCTTGGCCATGGAACCAGATTGTTACGAAATTACTTACCTTTAAAAGCACGAAAGAATCTTTATGATGCTGGACGAGTTTTTGAAGAGAGCCAAGGACGTAGATACGGAATTTTTGCGCTGTTCATAGTTTCACCTTTGCCTTCAGCGCAATTGTTTGAAGCAGCTGGTTTAATGAATATGAATTTACTTCGACTTACTCTGGCTTTCTTTTTTGGTCGAATTTTCACATACACATTTTATGCTAATAGCGCTAGCCAATTAAAGAGCACTGAATTTGGTGAGTTAATAACGGCTGCTTTCAAATCTCCTTATGCCTGGATTCTTCAACTATTCTCAATTGCACTCATTTATCTAATAGCCAAAATAGATTGGCGAAAATATTTAAAGCAAATTAATTCTTAAGCTGAAAGCATCTCTTTCACCATTGGGATTACCTTGGTGGCATAGAGCTCAATGCATTTTAATAAGCTGGCATGAGTTTGTGGTCCATTTGCATACTTGAAGTCGAAGCGATTAGCGCCAACAGATTTAATAGCGTGTGTAATTTTCTTGGCAACAGTTTCAGGTGAACCTACATATAAAGAGCCAAATCTAACTTCTTGTAAATAATTATCTTTTGTAATTGGCGCCCAACCGCGTTCGCGACCAATTCGACCAAACATCTCTTGATGATTCGGCCAGTGTGCTTCGATTGCCGCTTCATCGCTCTCTGCTACAAAACCTGGTGAATGAATAGAGATAGAGCCTTGCGGATGGCCAAAATCTTCTAAAGATCGGCGATATAAATTTGAAAAAGGTGCAAAACGCGCTGGGTCTCCCCCAATAATTGCAAGCGCTAAATTGGCATTTAAGCGCGCTGCTCTAACTACTGATTCAGGAGTACCACCAACACCAACTCGTAGCGGAATCGCACCGCGTTCAGTTTTTGGATAAACCTCTTGGTTACTTAAAGGAGCTCTAGTTTCGCCAGCCCAAGTAACTGGACGTTCCTTTAGAAGCTCTACTAGCAATTCCAGTTTCTCTTCAAACAACAGACCATAATCACTTAAGTCATAACCAAAGAGCGGAAAAGACTCAATAAATGATCCACGGCCAGCAGTAATTTCTGCTCGACCACTTGATAAAGCATCAACAGTAGAAAATCTTTGAAAAACTCTTACTGGATCATCGCTAGAGAGCACAGTGACGCCTGAACCTAAAGTTATGTTCTTGGTTCTAGTTGCAATGCCTGCCAAAACAGAATCGGGAGCTGAGACTGAAAAATCATCGCGATGATGTTCGCCAACATTGAAATGATTAATTCCAAGTTGATCAGCTAGTTCTGCTTCAGCCACTACATTTCTAATGGTCTGGGCAGCAGATAATGGGCGACCATTTTCAGCTGATTGAATGTCGCCAAATGTATCGAGACCAAAAGTTACTTGCATATGAGTAATTTAATATAAAAATTAATTTAAAGAAAAACTGGGATACTCATCAGTGACTAACAACACGGCATAACCAAAGACTCGATTCCAGAATTTCAAAGTGCCATACACCGCATCAAAAGCCCAAGCTGAACCTTTACCGGTAATCGAAATTTGTAACCAAAGGGTCAATGTCGCCAATGCTCCATAAACCAAATAGATCAGTCCGACAATATAAAGTGGTATCGCTAAGAACCATTTAACTAGCGGCATCCATCTATTTAGCTTTTTACCGCCTTCGACATCGGGAATTAAAACTGCCACGCTGGAATTAGCTTCGATGGTCGGATACTTATCGGTTAAGAAAAAAGCATATGCAGCAATGCGCATAGAAAATTCCATGATCGCATGATTAAAAGTCAAAACCCAACTTGGATAGATCTGGCGGATTAACAACGTCAGAACTACCGGTAGGACAATTACGAAAGTACTGATGCCGAAATGTGCCACTTGAGTAAATAGCGAAATCAGAATAGCTACTGGAATCACCAGTAACCACCGGAAAAAGACAGACGCCCGGTCTCTTTGCTCAGTTCTGACTTCGATTATGGTTTCAATTTGATTTGCCATGACTAAATTCTATCTCTGCAATCTCATATTACTTGCAAAATCTTCGCGTTTAGTCTTTTTTATTTAAATTATTTAGTATTTGCGCCTACCCAAATTAATTTTGGTGGCATACGAAATTAGGAGCAATCATGAAGGTTTATTCAAATATCACTGAGATTGTTGGAAATACTCCACTTGTAAGAGTAAATAAAATTACAGATGGTGCAGAAGCTCAAGTATTTGCAAAACTTGAATTTTATAACCCTACTAGTACAGTCAAAGATCGCATTGGCATTGCAATGGTTGATGCTGCGGAGAAATCTGGCGCGCTAAAACCAGGTGGCACAATCGTTGAAGCTACTTCCGGTAATACCGGCATTGCATTGGCAATGGTTGGCGCTGCTCGTGGTTATAAAACTATTTTGACTATGCCTGATTCAATGTCTAAAGAACGTCGCGCACTACTTCGCGCATTTGGCGCAGAGCTGGTATTAACACCAGCTGCCGAAGGAATGAAAGGTGCTGTGGCAAAGGCAGAGGAACTTGGCGCCAAGGAAGGTGCAGTACTAGTTCGCCAATTTGAAAATAGCGCTAATCCAGAAATTCATCGCAATACAACAGCGCAAGAAATTTGGAACGATACCGATGGGCAAGTTGCGGCAATTGTTGCTGGAATTGGCACTGGTGGAACAATCACTGGTATTGGGCAAGTTCTAAAAGAGAAGAATCCAAATGTAAAAGTGTTTGCAGTCGAACCAGAAGCTAGTCCAATCCTTAATGGCGGAACACCAAGTGGCCATCCAATTCAAGGTATCGGCCCTAACTTCGTGCCACCTATTTTAGATACCAAGATTTACGATGAAGTACTGGATGCGCCAAGTGAAACTGCATTCGAATATGCGCGTCGCGCCGCAAAAGAAGAGGGACTTCTAGTTGGTATTTCATCTGGTGCCGCACTTTGGGGCGCTTCTCAAATCGCAAAGCGACCTGAATTTAAAGGCAAAATAATTGTCGTGATTATTCCGTCCTTCGGCGAGCGCTATCTATCTACCAAGCTTTATGCAGATTTGATGGATTAATAATTGATAAAAGCTATTAAATATGTAAAGGAAGATCTCCAAACTGCAATAAAGCGGGACCCCGCCGCACGCAATAAATTAGAAGTCTTTCTTACTTATCCAGGCGTTCATGCCATTTGGAATTACCGTATTTCACATTGGTTATGGCAGAAGAACATAAAGCTTATTGCACGCATATTTTCGAATCGCGCTCGTCGCCGCACCGGAATTGAGATTCATCCGGGTGCCAAAATTGGCCGTCGATTCTTCATTGATCATGGAATTGGCGTGGTCATTGGTGAAACCGCTGAAATTGGTGATGATGTGATGCTTTATCACAACGTGACTTTAGGTGCGCGCCGATTTGCAACAGGCAAACGTCATCCAACTATTGGCAATCGCGTAATAATTGGCGCTGGCGCCAAGATTCTGGGTCCAGTAAATATTGCCGATGATGCACGAGTTTCATACAACAGTGTGGTCATAGAAGATGTGACAAAAAGTCAGGACTCAGATATTTTCTATATCTAGCGTCTACTAGAATTCGTTTATGGCGCTACCTGCAAAAATTCAAAGCAATCGGTATTACTTAATTCCGATTGCTGCTTTGGTGCTACTAGCGTTTACTTGGAATCGCGATTTGCCGGGCTCAATCCTGGCAATTGCCGGAGCAGTGCTTGTAGCAGCTGTTTTCACCGCTGTACATCACGCCGAAGTTATCGCGCTTCGTGTTGGCGAACCATTTGGATCTTTAATTCTTGCAGTAGCCGTAACAATTATCGAAGTCGGAATGATTGTTGTACTAATTATTGAATCACCTGATAAGAACCAAGATTTACCACGTGACACAGTATTTGCTGCCATTATGATCACCACAAACGGAATTGTTGGAATTTCTCTTCTAATCAAGACTCTACAGAAGAAATTTGCAACTTTTAATTCTTTTGGCACTAGTGGCGCAGTGGCTTCAGTTATCGCTTTAAGCACTCTCTGCCTTGTACTACCGACAGTAACTACTTCTTCCCCAGGTCCAACTTTCACCAACATTCAATTAGTTTTTGCTGCAGTTATATCGCTAGCTATCTATCTCACTTTTGTCATGGTGCAAACTGTGCGTCATCGTGACTATTTTTTGCCGCCAAAACGAGAGGGTGAAGAAGAGCAGCGCGAAGAAGAACATGTTGACCCCCCAACAGATCAACAAGCGCTCCGCTCACTCTTTGGACTATTTATCTCATTAGTTGCAGTTGTCGGATTGGCTAAAGTTTCTAGCCCTTTAATTCAAAGCGCCGTTGATGAACTAGGACTTCCAAAGATGATGGTAGCTATTAGCATCGCCCTTGTTGTTCTATTGCCAGAATCAATTTCAGCATTTAAAGCAGCAAAGTTTGGCCGCACACAAACAAGCTTGAACCTAGCTTACGGATCTGCACTTGCCAGCATCGGACTTACTATTCCTACGATGGCAGTAATTTCGATTTTCTTTGATTATCAAATCAATCTTGGCCTTAATACCGCTGAGATCGTACTTATGGCGCTTACCTTTGTCGTATCTGCTTTTACCGTCATTTTTGGCAAAGCCACATTACTTCAAGCAGTTATTCATCTAAGTATTTTTAGTTCATTTATTCTCTTTGCTGCTATGCCTTAATTAATTTAGTGAATCTCTATCACCAAGTTTTATTTGTTGAAGCATTCCTGTAGTTGATAAATGAATAGAAGAAGGTTCCCATCTTTAATTGATGAGAACCTTCTTCAAAAGGCGAGGCGCCCTATAAGCCGGATTCTGTGATCGATCACCATCCATCTAGGTCTGTAATTGCTTACAGACTCAAGCGACCTACCCGTTAACTCGAGCGAGCAGCTCTCAAACGTTAACTATGCGGTCTTGCTCCAAGCGAGGTTTACCTAGCTACGCATATCACTACACGTACTGGTGGTCTCTTACACCACCGTTTCACCCTTACCGATTTCCAAGCTATTGAAAACCGGCGGTCTTCTTTCTGTTGCACTTTCTCGCGGATTGCTCCGAGTGGGAGTTACCCACCGCTTTGCCCTGTGGAGTCCGGACTTTCCTCGAAAATCTAGTTAGAACTAAACCTTCGCGATGATCCGGGTGCCTCTGGGATGAATTCTAAAGCACTTAAGTGTTATCAGTAAACCAATTCCATTCGCATTACGCTCAAATTACCCTCTAATTTTTATGCTTTTCTCTCAATCAGTAATCAGTCAATTCTCTAATCACTTAAACGTAAAAGGTTAGACTTAATTCATGAATCGCAAAGATAAAGTTGCAATGTCCGTAGGCGTATTTATCTTGATTTTATCTTTTCTGTTTAGCCCAATTTATGATTTAACTTCAAGTGCTTATAACTCAAATCCGATTTCGGTAAAGATTTGTCACGAACCTGGATCATTAAATTTAAGGCTTGCAATTGAATGCAAGGCAAATGAAGAAGATTTGTTTTACAAACTAATTGGGCCAGAAGGTCCACGCGGTTTAGGTTATGCAGATACTTATTCCAGCTCTAATGTCGAAGTTTCTACTGGCGAAAAAGTTTTTGAAGTAACTGAAGTTGGTGCTTTTGCAATTGGTATGCGCGTAAGAGTAAGTGCAAATACTGGACCGCTAAATTCAACTGAATCAATTTTGGCTTGTCCGTTAGCTTATTTGGAAGGTACAATTACAAACATTGAAGGAAATAGAATTACTGTTTTCGCAGATACTTTTACTGGTGGTAGCCAATATTCAGATTGGCACTTTGCCGTAGCTGGAAATGTTGGAGCCAAAGGTGATACTGGTGCTAAGGGCGATAAGGGCGATACTGGTGCCAAAGGCGATAAAGGTGACAAAGGCGAAACAGGTGCAACGGGAGCAAGTGGAGCAAGTGGAGCAAGTGGCTCGCAAGGTGCTACTGGTGCAACTGGAGCAACTGGAGCAACTGGATCATCTGGTTCAACCGGTGCTACGGGTCCACAAGGAGATCCCGGTGTAACCACTCTTGGGGATTACGGATCTTTCTTATCTGATCAGACTCAATCGATGTCACCGACTCCAACACCAAAAGCGGTTACCTACAACTCAGCAAGTGGAGTTGGAATCACCATTGTTGAAGGTTCTAAAATTAAATTTACTAAAACTGGTGCATACAATATTGCTTTTAGCTTCCAGCTTTCTGATAAAGGCAAGCAAGACGTTGATGTGGATATCTGGCTTCGCGATAAAAACGGTGATGTACCACTTACAAATACCACTGTTTTCCTTAGTAAATCTCAAGCTCGGTATGTCGCAGCCTGGAATTTCTTTGTTCAGGTAACTGATCCTTCAACCGATTACTTTCAAATAATGTGGTATTCAGATTCAACGGATGCACAAATTTTGTATGTCCCGGCCCAGACAAATCCAGCTGTGCCAGCAATACCTTCCGTAATCATGACCGTTAATCAAGTAGGATGTTAATTATGCGGAAATTTATTGCAATTTTACTTTCACTATTTTTATTGACTTCTTGCAGCGCAAATAGTGAAACTGTAAATATGGAAACAGCTTCCAGCTACCAAATTCCGGCAAATTGTGAATTAACGGATGTAAATTCAGCTTTTGCAAAAATCATTCCTCCATCTGTTTATATCCCTACTGAATGGACGCCCGCTGAAGGCACTGATCTCGCCGTTGTTTTGAATAATGGTGGCATTGCATGTAGCTATGGCGATCAAGATGCTGAAGTTGGCGGTACTGTGATGTGGGTAAAGAACGTCGATGGACTTTGGGATAGCCAAGTAAAGAAATGGCAAGACGAAGGTTTAGAAAGCACCGATATCCCCGGAATTAACGAAAGCGCTGCATTTAAGTTGCCAGAAGGCGCAACCAGCGTAGATGGTATGCCCGCTTGGAGAGTAAATCTTCTAATAGGTGATCTCTGGATACAACTTGGTGCGGCATTTATCCAAAGTTATGAAGAAGCAACACCAATCATTGAAGCGGCCATTAACGCAGCTTCAAATTAGCGAAATCTATTTCTTCTGATTGCGAGTTGCTGCAAGGCTGGTTACTGCTGTAACAAGCAAGATACTTACAATCGTGGTCAAACTCGCTTCAATTGAAATTTTCACCAAATGAATACCTGCGATTTCATGAATTCCAATTTGGTGGAAACCTTCCATGAATAGCTTGAATCCAATGAATCCGAGGACAACTGATAAACCTTTTGATAAATAGATTAGGCGTTCCAATAACTCCTCCAGCAAGAAGTAAAGCTGGCGAAGACCCATTAATGCAAAAATATTTGCCGTAATTACAATGTAAGGATCTTGAGTAAGTCCAAAGATTGCTGGAATTGAATCAAAAGCAAAGAGCAGATCTGTTACTCCCAGCGCTACTAGCGCAATTGCCACATTCTTAAAACCTTTGCTTCGCAAAAAGAGAATTATTCGTCCTTCATGCCACTCTTCATCTTTTGACTCAAAAGCCAATTTCCAGGCGGTGTAAATCAAGAATGCTCCGAATAGGAAGAAGATCCAACCAAACTTCTCAATTAGTTGTACGCCAGCGGTGATCATCGCTGCACGAAGTACTATGGCAAATAAAATACCTAAAAGAAGCACTAGGTGCTGCTTCTCTTTCTCAATTTTCAATTTAGTCAAGATCAAAATAAAAACGAAGATATTATCAACTGATAAGGCGTACTCAGTCAGCCAGCCTGCAAAGAACTCCTTCTGCATCTGGCTATTGCCCCAATTTGGAAGAAGCAAGCCAAAGATTATTGCCGCACTTACATAGATGACAGTCCAAAGTGCTGCTTCAAGAAGTGTGGTTCGTTTATTGCGTCTGAGGATTGCCGCAATTAAATCAAAGGTTGCAAATACTCCTAGGGCGGCAAGTGTATAAACCCATTCAGCTGTACTAATCAACGGAAGTGTCCTCTTTCGTTTATCGATCTAACTGCACGCAATCCATCGCTTGGCCATATAGAGAAGGAAGATATCGAACATGGGCTAATATCTATATGAAACAACGAGTTTGGATTTCCTTCGACAACAATACTTGCTAATTGTTTAATAACGCCATTATGAGTGACAATTACGACCTTCTGCCCTGGATATTTTTCGGCCAAAGCATCAAATGCAGGTTCGATTCGAGCTGCTAAATCATCATACGATTCACCACCAGGTGGCGTAAAAGAACTGCTTGAAATCCAAGACAAGTAATCTTCTGGCCAATTTTGCTTGACTTCGTCAACTGAAAGTCCATCCCAATCGCCAAAACTGCACTCGTACCAAACTTCATCGTAGATTGGTTTTAATCCCGTTGCTTTAGAAATCTCTTCTGCAGTCTCTTTGGTTCTTTGCAATGGTGATGCAATTAGTATGTCGGGCTTAATCTTTGCAATTTCGGCTGCCACTTTTTGAGCTTGTGCTCTTCCTTCTTCGGTTAGTGGTGGATTCAGTTTTCCGATGCCTGAGAATTTCCTATCTGGAGTCAAAATGGTTTCGCCGTGACGCACCATGTACACAAACGTTGGAACTTCCTTATCGCGCAATCTTGCAGTTAAGCGATTTGCAGGAACTTGAGGCTGGAAGCCATCAACTCGTTCATCTAGCGCTTTATTAGCAAGTCGATCAGCGTGAGAATTCTCTTCGCGTGGAATCCAACGGTAGGAGATTAATTTTGGATCATGTGCATTACGAGCATCCTTTGCTAATGCACGCATTCCTTCATTCTTTATCTGCCAACGACCTGACATTTGTTCAATAACCAATTTGGAATCCATCGCAACTTCAATTTGTGCACCAGGATCTAACTTATTTATGTAATGAAGTGCGGCAATTAGACCACTGTATTCAGCGACATTATTTGTCGCGGTGCCAATGAATTCGTGTAACTCTGCAATTACTTTGCCATTTTCAGAAATAGTAGCGCCATAAGCAGCTGGCCCAGGATTACCTCTGGAGCCTCCATCAGCAGTTACTTGAAAAGATCGCATTAACTTCTCACCAAAATACAACGGCACTCTTCGCAACGCGCAACTTCAGCTTCAGGAAGCCCCATCAAATTATTCAAATCACCCGAGTTAATTGCTAAGTTACAACCACCACATTGACCATTCTTTATTCTTGCTGCAGCCACTATTCCGTTGCTTCTAATTTTTTCATAAAGGTCCATAAGAGCGGTATCAACTTGCGGTAAAAGCTCCAATCTTGAAGCTTCGGTGCTTTGCAACTCATTCTCCAGAGCTGCTAATGCTTTATCTCTGTTTTCTGTAGCTACAGCAACTTGGTTAGTTAGCTCGCCCTCTTTACTGCTTAAATCTGTAATGCGCTGCTTTATTTCATCGGCTCGAAGCATTACCTCTAATTCAACTTCTTCCAGCTCTGCTCTGCGGGCGTTTAACGAAACCAATTCATGTTGTATCTGTTCTAACTCTTTTGGCGTTCCTTGACCCGCATTTAATCGCTGTTCGTCTTTTTCAATTCTCTTTGCTACCTGCTCGACGTCACTTTCAGCACGATTGATTTCACTACTTAAATCACTTAACTCTGTTTCGGCAGCAATTCTTAGATCACGAGTAGTTTCAAATTGAATAGTTACTTCCTTGTGGGCTATCGCTTCTGGCAAACTCTTAATCTTTTGATGCAAAGTAGCCAGCTTCAAATCCAATTCGGCGATTTGCAGCAATTTGTGCTGATCTTCAAGCTTTGCTTGCACGTATAGCCTCTCTTAAAAACGCCTATGGAATTTTATTTAGCCAATGATATCTGCTATTGACTTCGCAAATACAATTATCAAATGAGTAATCCGACCTTAGAGCGCCTATTTAGACATATGGCTTGGGCCAATAATCAAGTTTTTAGCCAACTTTCAACGTTGCCGGAATCCGCGCTTAAGTTTTCAGCTTGGAACCCAGAATGGACTGTTGGAAAAATCGCTAATCATATTGTGATTGCTGAAGGTCGATTTCTCTCTAGATTACAGAAACTTGAGCCTTTCTCTGAAAATGAATTTGATTTAACAAGCGAAGGCATGAAAGAACTTACTGCAAAATCTGCTGAGAACTGTGCCAAACTACAAGAATTTATTGGCCTAGACGATGAGATGTTGACGTTCTTACGTTATGGAGAAAAAGTTAATTTTCTAACTTCTACTGTACTTTCACAGATTGTTCATCACGCTACGGAACATCGCGCTCAAATTGCCGATATTTTGGCGGTAAACAACATGGATGTAGTTAATTTAGATAAATTAGATCACTGGTCGTTCGAGCGATTTGAAAGATAAAGACCAGACTCCAAGCAAAATCACAGGTATAGATGCAAAGACGCATAGCCAGCCGTAATTTAGGAAGCTAATAACTACACCAGCAATCGCTCCACCGAATGCTCCTGCTAAATTCATTACTAAATCGCTTGCACCCTGTACCGATGTCTTTAACTCTTCATCAACCGAAGAACTAAGTAATGTAGAGCCAGCAATCAATGTAAATGACCAACCTAAGCCAAGTAGGAATAAGCCAATTCCTAAACGTGGCACATCATCGGCAGGTGCACTTCCTGCAATTATTGCGGAAGCAAGAAGTATCAAAAGTCCCAATTGAATAGTTTTGATCTTGCCAACCCGATCGCTGATGCTTCCAACAATTGGTGAAAATGCATACATACCAATCACATGCACGCTGATTACCATTCCGATAATTCGCAGCGAAACATCAACATGTTTCATATGAACGGGTGTCATAACCATCACTGACACCATTGCGATATGACCTATTGATATTGCCAATATCGCAAACAATGCTATTGAGCGCTGTTTAATATGCAGAAGCGCCTCTTTTATATGTTTTTTCCCAGCGCTATATCGCTTACCTTCACCAAGTGCAGTTAGGTAAGGATCTGGCTTTAAAAAGAGAAAAATCAGAGTTGCGGCAAAAGTTAACGTGACCATTGAAACCAAATATGGACCCACAAGTTCCGGCAAATCAAAATGTGCCGCCAACTTTCCAGCCGGCTCCATCAAATTCGGTCCAGTTACCGCACCTACCGTAGAGCCCCAAACCACATATGAAAGCTGTTTAGCTTTATGTTCATCACTGACTAAATCAATTGCCGCAAATCTTGCTTGATACGCGGCAGCGCTGGCTGAACCAACTAGAAATGATCCTATAAGCATTAAAAACACATTTGAATTTACGCCACCTAATATTGCAAAGAGCGAACCAATCACACCTGCGCCATATCCTGTGGCAAGCGCTAAGCGTCTGCCACCACGAAAAGTTAATCTGGCTAATGGAAGTGCAAGCGCTGCGGCACCTAACACAGAAAAAGTTTGAGCAAGACCAGCCAGTGTTTCCGAATTTGTAATCTCTGAAACAAGTAGCGAACCAGCAGCTACCGTACCTGCAGTTCCGACTCCCGCGCCGATTTGAGCAATTGAAAGTGTTCGAACTGTTCTTTGCTGCAGATTCTGATGGTCTGGCATTAAATTACCTTAACACTACTTAACTTTAATTATCGCTGTTTTAATCATTGCTTCTAGCAATTTTGAATCAACTTTCCAATCAACTGGTACTTGAAAAGTTTTTTTGAGGACTTTATATCCGCTTAATTCCTTTTTGAACTTCTGTAAAATCTTTGGGTCAAATGGCGCCAGTAGAATATGGTTTTCTGCAATAGATAACCCGAATATGTATTCGTCGTTGTATTTGAACATAGGGTGATTCCAAGCTATTACGACTTCGATTCTTGGGTACTTTGAATGAATAGCTTTGACTATCGCTTTCACTGTCTTTTTCTTCTCTGTCGATTCAAGCTTGAGGTATTCCTCAAGAGTTGAAAATCTCTTGGAAGATTTGGATCCTCGGGAGTACATCACCAACGCATTAGCGTGTGCTTGGCTAAAACCATGCTCCTCTTTTAAATATGCAACCTGTTCTGGATACTTCCAATCTGCAATTTCGCGCATAACCTCAAACCAATATCGCATCGGCTGGCCATGCTTCTTCTCGATTTTAGGAAAATAGGACTCGCGGTCGCTGCTCGAACCAGAACTCATAAAAGTAGCGTACCGAAGTGGCTCTGAGCTCGTGACAATGCAGGACATCGCGATAGCCTCTTTACTATGCATGAGGCCACCTTGGAGCATAGATTTTCCGGAGAGAACACGTTTGCGACTTTGCGCTACCTGCTCTCTGAAGAGAAGCGTAATTTCTTGCTAGCGGTGATCTTTTTTGCCATAAAACATTCTCCAGCTTGGATTTTGCCGCTACTAACCGCTAATTTAATTGATGATTTAATTCAAAAAAAATCAGTCACCTCTGTTGTAATTAATGCATCACTATTTGTGTTTGTGGTGTTACAGAATTTTCCTACTAATTTACTTTACGTAAAATTCCTAAGCCGTGGTATCAGAAATATCGAAAACGACTTGCGATCTTCACTAGTTGAAAGATTGCAACAACTTTCAATGGGTTTTTTCCATCGCACCAATGCAGGATTAATTCAATCTAAAGTTATTCGAGATGTAGAAAACATTGAACAGATGTTGCGCCACATGTCAGACGGTGGTCAGGCTGCCATCAATGGCATTATCGGTTGTTTAGTGATCTCAGCAATTAAAGTGCCCCAATTTCTGCCATTCTTCTTGGTTTTAGTTCCACTTTCAGCAATATTTATAATTCGGATGAGAAGTACCGCAAATCAACGAAACGACGCGTTTCGCGCGGAAATTGAAAAAATGTCAAACAATGTAAATGAAATGACTACTTTGATACCCGTTACCAGAGCGCACGCGCTAGAAGCCGATGCCCTAGAAACTATGTATCGATCCTTTTCTAACGTACGTCGAGCTGGTTTAAGTTTGGATGCTTTTAACGCCAAATTTAATGCTGGTAGTTGGGTGCTTTTTCAAATGGCCAATGCAATTTGCTTGATTTTCGCTATTTACTGTGCCTGGACTGGTTTCATAGAAATTTCTACAGGCGAAGTCGTACTATTAAGCAGTTACTTCGGTCAATTAATCGGATCCGTTATTCTTCTTTCTAGCTTGATGCCACTTATTAGCAAGGGATTAAATTCTGTTAAATCATTAGGGTCGGTACTGGAATCCCCTGATATCGAAGAAAATCAAGGAAAAACTGAACTTTCTCAAGTAAATGGCGTGATCACATTTAACCAGGTCAACTTCAAGTACAAGGTAGCAAACTCGTTAGCGATTGATTCAATAAATGTAAGTGCCAAGCCAGGCGATTTAATAGCCTTAGTTGGAAGCTCTGGTTCTGGTAAATCTACATTTATAAATTTGGTAATCGGTTTTCTAAAACCCTCACACGGTTCAATTCAATTAGATGGTTTCAGTTTGCAGGATGTGGACTTACGTTCCGTTAGAAAATTTATTTCAGTTGTGCCTCAAGAATCTATTCTTTTTGATGGCACTATAAAAGAAAATATTGCATATGGATTAAAGGGTGTCACAGATCAGGATTTGAATAAGGCACTTTCAGATGCCAACGCATTAGGTTTCGTAAATCAATTACCTGAAGGTGTAAACACTCTGGTAGGCGATAGAGGTGCGAAATTATCAGGTGGCCAAAAACAGCGATTGGCAATTGCCAGAGCCTTAATCCGAAATCCCAAGATATTGATTTTAGATGAAGCCACTTCGGCGCTTGATTCAGAATCGGAACATCTGATTCAGAAATCAATTGCTGAGATTTTGAAGAATAAAACTACTTTTGTGGTTGCCCATAGGCTTTCAACAGTAAAGAATGCCACCAAGATCTTGGTATTGGACCATGGAAGAATTGTTGAACAAGGCACGCATGCCGAATTGCTTCAACAGAATGGCCAATATGCAAACCTTTACAGCCACCAATTAATCGAAGATTAAAAGAAAAAGATAGCAAGGAGCCAACAATGATCATAGGAAAATCACTCCCAGAGCTGGAGAGTTACAAGCCTGCTCTAACTAAAGCTTCTGATTTCAGCGATTTTTGGCAGAAATCATTAACTATGTTTCCTAAGTCAGAACCGGTTTTAACTCCGATTGAATCACCTATTAGAACTTTGGATATTTTTGATGTGACCATCGCAGGTTTTAATGGAGATCCAATAAAAGGTTGGTTCCTAACGCCAAAAGGTTTAAATGAGAAACGTCCTCTAATTACAATTTTTGAAGGTTATGGCGGAGGCCGAGGCGAAGCAACTGAATGGCTATTTTGGCCAAGCGCTGGCTATCCAACATTAGTAATGGACACTAGAGGCCAAGGTGGAGGACATCGCAGAGGCGAAACGCCTGATGGTGCATATCCAAGACCAAATCAATCTCCAGGTTTTATGACAGCTGGAATTGAAGATCCAAATGAATATTACTATCGCCGAGTTTTCATAGATGCTGTTTCATTTACTGTAGCTGGAAAATATTTACCTAATGTTGATGCCACAAAAATCATCACCACCGGTGGAAGTCAAGGTGGTGGCATTTCATTAGCAGCTGCTTCTTTAAATCCTGAAGTTTATGCCGTAATGGCAGATGTTCCCTTCTTATGCCATTTTGAAAGAGCTATCGAAATGACAGATGACTATCCATATCAAGAGATCGCAAATTATTTCCGTATTCAAAGGGGTGCAATTAAGAAATCCTTAAAAACGCTCTCCTATTTTGACTGTATGAATTTAGTGACAATGGCCAAAGCAAAAGCTTTAATTAGCGTTGGCCTTCATGATCCAATCTGCCCGGCCGATACTATTTTTGCAATGCGCAATCATTACCAAGGCGAAGTTGATACAACTATTTGGCAGTTCAATCGTCACGAAGGTGGCGGCGCTGAAAATCAACTTGCACAAGCAAAGTGGTTGGCAGGTAAGTTGTAATGGCGTTACACGGAATTTCACAACTTGGATATGGCTTTAACGTCCAATGGGCTTACTCAACTGATTGGATGGAGAAACCCCTTCCAGCTGATCGCAGAATGCTGGAATTCATGGCGAAATATCAATTTAACTTCTTGCGAATTCCTATTGATTATCGCTTCTGGCTAGCTGATATCGAAAGTGAACCATCAGAAGATTTCTTGAAAATGATTGATGGCTATGTTGAAGCTGCAACTAGCTACGGTATTCATGCCAGCATCAACCTTCATCGAGCTCCTGGATATTGCATAAATGGCTGGGAAAAAGAGAGATACAACCTCTGGGCTGATGAGATTGCACAGGATGCTTTTGAACGAATCTGGGTTAATTTGGCACAGCGCTATGCCGGAAAGTACAAGACAGAAGTCAGTTTTGATCTTGTAAATGAACCACCAGAAATTGGTCAGCGTGGTTTCAGCAGGGATATTCATGAAAAAGTAATTCGCCGAATCACAAAATCTATTCGTGATGCAGATTCAAATAGATTGATTGTTATTAATGGATTAGCTGGTGGTCATTTAGCGATGCCGGAACTTACTGATTTAGAGGTTATACACAGTGGGCGCGGTTATCAACCAATGTTGGTATCGCACTACCAAGCAGAATGGTGGGCCGGTAGCCAAGGCATGCCAGTTCCTACCTATCCATGCGAATATAACGGCACTTACTGGAATCGTGACTCGCTCCGTTCGTTTTATGAGCCATGGGTTGAAGTTTCTAAAACAGGTAGACCAGTACATATTGGAGAATTTGGTTGTTACAAATACACCGATAACAAAGTTGCTTTAGCCTGGTTTAAAGATCTCTTTGACATCTACAAAGAGTTAGGTTGGGGTTACTCACTCTGGGAATTTGATGGCAACTTTGGAATAGCAAACCATGGCAGACCAAATACTAAGTATGAAAATTTTGAAGGTTTGCAAATTGACCGACAATTACTTGATTTGATGCTAAATAGCCGTAATATTTCCTAAATGACAACGATGGAACTAGCATAAGCCGCCCTCGGCGATTGGAGTAATGATGCAACGTTGGAAGATAATCACAGTCGTATTAATCGTAGGTGTGGTTTTTGGTGCTTATTTCAGCGCTGGTCCCAGAGTTCCGATGGATAACGACACCACTTCTGATTTGGCAATTTCAACTGCAGCTAAAGAACCCACACCAGATGAATTAGTTGGCACATGGGATAAAGCAGTAACTCTTGCAGATGGCATCTGGCTAACAATTACCGAGCCAATTGAATTTAAAGCTAAAGATCCGGATGCATTAGGCGTTGAAGGTCGCCCTCAGTTATTTAATATCACCGTGGAGAATAAGGGCTCAAAAGACCTTGATTTAAGTACTTTTACAGTACTTGAAACAACTTTAAAGAGTGACTCTGCAATTTCATGTTCAGACGTATTCGAATTAGATTCTGGTGTTAGTGGAATTCCACTTGACCCAATTGTTAAACCAAATACCAAAGCCACCTTTAAGTGGGCCATTGTTTGTCCCGGCCCAAAAGATGATGCGCTTTCAATTTTGTTTGGCCTAACTGACACCGAGCACATCAAATACGAAGCCACTTTGAAATAGCCTGAAATATCCCGGAATACTCCGGAAGTAATTCCGCACATTTCGGGCACGCAATGTCCCAACAAGTCATTTCATGCGGAAAATGTCCTGCCCTGTCTTATTGACCTTCCTTAATCGTTATATTAAATTGCCATGACATCGTTGACATGAGCGTGGCACGGGTGGAAATCTTCCGACACTGACATTGGCGACTCGCGCAGATGTCTTTTTTAAAGGAGTGAAATTAGTGAAGCGTTTTGGTGTGGTAGCTATCGCTATCTCATTGACTGCGGGCTTATTGCTTAATGTCCCAGCAACCGCAGCAACAGCAACTCAAACACTTACTATCTGGTCCACTGGTGGCGATGCTGATGCCGCAGTTATGGCTGAAGCTGGAAAGTTGTTTGAAAAGGCGAACCCTGGCGTCAAAGTCAAGGTCGA